>CAJBZP010000001.1 GCA_903960135.1 uncultured Actinomycetes bacterium
CCTGGAATTTCGGCGATTGAGTCTGGCGCAGAGGACGCCACCGTCGGCAGGCTCGATGGGATTCTCGCTCACCTGGGCAGCCGCTTAACAATTTTCCCCACAACATTGCGGGCCGCGTGGGAGGTCGCGACCGACATAGGGATTCACTTAGCCGTCAAGGATGAGCGCTCAGCTTGGCGAGAGATTATCCAACTCAATGACGACCTTCGACGCGTTGACGGTGCCACCAGGGTGGCCTTGGTGATTAACCCACCCGCGCCAACCGGTGACGTCAGGTTCGACGCGTTGATTGCCGGCGTAATTGAATGCGCACTCACCGATGATGCGCTTCCACTTCCAACATGGTTGCAGGAATCCAAGTACACACTTTCTGAACCATGGGATGTAGAAGAGGTGCCTTCACTTCGCCGTGATGCCCGAAGAAATACACCAGCGCCGTTGGTGCTGCATGGCATATATCTGGACAGATCAGTGTTGGTTAGCGTCTAATGCCTGCCACAATGTCATCCGCACAGGTTCGAGAACTACTCGAAGAGTTGGCGGCGTCCCTGGACAGAGCAGGACTAAGCGCAGGTATTCGGGTGGTTGGAGGCGCCGCCATCTCTTTATTAGACGAATCAAGACGAGCCACCGCCGATATCGATGCGGTAATTTTGCCTGGCGGCGTGGCTGATCAGATAGTCGAAGAAATGACTATCAAGTATTTACTTCCGCCGGACTGGATAAACCAAGCAGCGCTCGCCTATGTTCCACCTGTCGGCCTCGAGGACTGGGTCGAAGTTATGAGTCAAGGTCGCGTCACCGTTTCCATCGGTTCCGTCCGAATGTTGCTAGCCATGAAACTGCGAGCAAACCGTGGGATACGCGATAGTGACGACATATCTTTTTTGCTTAAAGCCTGTGGGATTGAGAGCATCGATGACGCTCAAGAGATTTACGAGCATTATCACGCTCAAGACGTGCTAACTAACTCAGCTAGGGAACGAGTCCAATACTGGCTTGATAATCACGAGTCTCAGTAAGCAACCTCGCCCACTATTTCGGTGGCAGGCGAACTGCTGCATCAAGCCGGATAACCTCACCATTTAGGTACGCATTGTCGATGATCGCGACAACAAGCTTCGCAAACTCATCAGGTCTACCCAAGCGCTTGGGAAACACCGGGGTTTTCGAAAGCTGCTCTTTCATCTCCGGTGGCGCGAATGAATAAATAGGGGTGTCGATCAATCCTGGTGCAATGGTCATCACCCGAATACCGGCCGGCGCTAGATCGCGGGAGAGCGGCAAGGTCATACCGACGAGCCCGCCCTTGCTGGCGCTATAGGCCGCCTGACCCACTTGACCGTCGAACGCTGCGACAGATGCCGTCATAATGACAACTCCGCGTTCACCATCTGCATTTGGTTCATTCTTGGACATCGCCGCAACGCTCTGACGCACCACGTCAAATGTTCCAATGAGGTTGACGCCTATCACCTTCGCGTAGTTCGGCAATGATGCCGGCTGCCCCGCACGATCCAACGTGCGCTCGGCGATCGCGATGCCGGCGCAACTGACGCAGATATCAAGGCGGCCAAATTGCGTGACAGTGGCATCAATCGCTGCGCCGACTTCGCCTTCGTTGCTGATGTCGGTCTTGATGGATAGAACTCGTTCGCCCAACTCGGCGGCCAAAGCATTGGCCTTGTCTTCGGACATGTCGACAATGGTGACGCCCTTTGCGCCGCCCACAATCGCACGACGGACAACTGCCTCACCCAAACCCGAGGCGCCACCGGTGACGAGAACCACTGCATCTTGCAACTGCATACCATTGCTCCTTTTGAGTGAATCCGACGCTATTCGTAACCGAGTTCGTGCAATCGCTCGTCATCAATACCGAAGTGGTGCGCAATCTCATGGACGACGGTGATCCGGACTTCGTCAATGACCTCATCGAAACTGTCACACATCTCCAGCGTCGGGAGGCGAAAAATGATGATCTGGTCGGGCAACGCCCCAGCATACGAACTGTCGCGCTCGGTCAGCGGGATGCCGGTATAAAGCCCAAGCAGATCTGGCTCATCGGCGGGCGGCTCATCGGCCACCACTACCACCACATTAGTAAGGGCCGCCGCCAACTCCTGTGGGATCAGATCCAAGGCCTGGGCCACCAAGTCTTCGAATTCGACCGCCGACACCTCAATCACCACCCCATTATGGGTCGGGTGCGTCCCACCAGATGGGCTGGCGCCGGCCAATGCTCCCCATTAGGACCTCGCCGGGTCCTGCCCGTATGCTTGGCCGGTCGCCAACGGCGTAACGGTCGACGGAGATGCTCGTAGGTCCCCATCGTCTAGTGGCCTAGGACACCGCCCTTTCACGGCGGTAACACGGGTTCGAACCCCGTTGGGGATACGCACTAAATGTTGGCCCCGTAGCGCAGTTGGTTAGCGCGTCGCCCTGTCACGGCGAAGGTCGCCGGTTCGAGCCCGGTCGGGGTCGCGGGGCCCGGAGTTCGCTCCGGGCCTTTGCAACGAACTGCTCGCCCAGTTCGTTGCACCAGGCCAGGTAGCTCAGTTGGTACGAGCGTCCGACTGAAACTCGGAAGGTCGACGGTTCGACCCCGTCCCTGGCCACTTCTTACCCAGCGCATGCTAAGAAGCAACAGCAGAAACCTAAAGTGCTAAATAGATGAAGTATTGAAGGGCTAAAAAGACCTGACCGGTAAACAAGCCCTAAATCTAGTTGAACTACTTCGTTCCCTGGACGACAAGCCGGATTCCGCGGAACGGGTTGATGGAGTACCCGGGAATAGTCTGCGGCGTAACTCCAACAGCGGATAGCCACATCTGGTAGGCCGTCGCGGTAACGACGCCACCGTGCCAGCGACGCCACACGATGCTTGGATCACTCAACTCCGGCGGCGGGGCGATCGTGTCGGTGATCTCTACAACGTTGCCGCCCTGATCTAGTGTTCCCCATGGCGATCGAGTGAGCGCTTGCCCCACCGAACTGACGTTCCCGCCATACGCGGGGAACAGCGGAACCGGTGTCTGTGAGCACTGAGCGGCAGTGAACGGCTGCGGACACCAGTCGGGGGCACTGCCGGGCAGCGACTCGAAAGTAGCCAGGGGCTGGGTTCCCGCGTTGGTCACGTTGCCATTGACATCGAGTTGGGCGGCCACGGGCTGCTCGCCGGTCGAGCAGCCGGACGTGTCGACCGGGCAGTTGACATATAACCCTGGGTTGGTGGGGTAGTCCCAGTAGGAGAACTTTCCACCACCATTGGGGTCGTAATACGCGGCCTTTATCCACTCGTTTTGGCTAGAGATCATGAATCCGGTCTTGGAGTTACGAGTGGCCTTGCGATTCTTCATGGTGTACATGCCAGTTTCAGTCTTAGACGAAAGGCGCACCGTGTAGGTGGTCACCTGCAGTTGCTGACCTGAGACCGTGGTGACCGGCGAAGTCTTCTTCGAGAGCACCGTGCCGTTCTGGGCCGCATTCGCAAATCGTGCGGCACGGGAGAAGTCCGCTGAGTTGTAGGGCTTATTCGCCCACGCTGAAGATGCCACGTAGTAGCGCTGACCGAGCGGAGCCTTCAGATTCCGGTTGATGGATCCGAACTTGGGCCACACGGCCGAACTCTCGGGTGCATCCCACAGGTGGTGGCGGTTACTGCCGAGCGGATCGACCGTGTTCAAGAAGGCAACCCATTGGGCAACCGTGAGTTCAGTCTCAGCGATATCGAAGTTGTAAGGAACGCTGCCGACCTCCATGCAGGATGTCGACGCAACCGCCTGCACCCCCGGATCCGGGTCGGCCTGCGTTGCAGCCTGGACCGCCGGTAGCGCTGCCTGGCAGGAAGCACTGGATTCGTAGACATCGTTGTAGAACGGGATGATCCACGCAGACGGGTTACCCGCAGATGCCACCGTGACGGTCGAGAGAGTCAAGACATTAGGTCGGATCGGCGGGCGCGGGAATATCTGCGAGACGGTGTTCGAGACGGAGTTGGCTACGAAGAGATTGCCCGCTGCATCAGAGGTGATACCGATGGGCCGGCGACCAGCCACCGCGATAACTCGAGAATCCCCACCCGGTGTCAGCTGGGAAACCGAATCCGAGCCATCGTTAGTGACGTAGAGGTTGCCGTTCGGGTCAATGGTGATGCCGATGGGTCGCCGACCTGTCTTGCCGATGATGCTCGAGGTGCCGCCTGAGGTGATCATGGAGACATTGGCGGAGTTCCAGTTGGCCGTGAAGACACTTCCGGCAAGATCAATCGCAATCGCCTGCGGCCAGCCCCCGGTGGTGCCGAACGTCGATTGAGTCCCACCGGGAGTGATCTTCGTTACCGTGTCGGAGCCTTCGTTCGCGGTGTATACGTTGCCCGCGGGATCAAGTGCGAGGCCGAGCGGGTGCGTGCCGGTCGCGGCCAAGGTAGACGAGACTCCCGTAGCACTGATCTTCGTGACGGTGCTGTCTTGGTAGTTAGCGGTGTAGACGTTGCCTGATGCGTCAACTTTGATCCCCATTGGCTGGTTACCGGTCGCACCGAACAACGTTGATACTCCGCCGGGGGTGATCTTGGTGACCGTATTGTCACCGCTGTTGGCCGTGTAGATGTTGCCCGTCGAATCCAGTGCGAGTGCAGTCGGGAGATGACCTGTGGTGCCTAGGATGAAGGCGTCGCCTTCAGGTGTGATCTTGGTGACCGTATTAGCCCGCGTATCGGCCGTATACACGCCCCCGTAAGGGTCGACTACCACTGCTGAGGGGCCCTTGCCTGTCGTTGCCAGAGTGATGGTTGCCCGCGGGATGGAGGGGGTCGCCGTGGTCGCGCTAATGCGAACATCGGCAACGGCAGCGGGTGCCTGCGCAGCTATCAGGAGCGCGAAAGACACCAAGGCAGGGACAACGATTAATTTCTTCCTCATTTTCGGCAGACTACTCTCTCTAGCCAGAGCGAGTACCTGATGACCCCGTTTCCTTAATACTTGGAATGAATCTTGAGCCTGCTTTGCCAGCCCCGAACTAGTGCGCGGTAACTTTCGGATTTTCTATCACGCGGTCGCCCCAGCGCGGGATTAGTCGCGCGACGACTGCACCGATTAGCGCCGCGGGCACTAACGTCCAAGTGCCCATCAGTAAGCCGAGAACAACACCAAGGATGATCACAATTGGCCACTTCATCGGTGCCGTGGCTATTAATGAAGCGATCACGCCGACAATAACTGCTGCTGGCACCGAAGGTCCGGAGTCGCCCAATGCCAGCGAGATGAGCAGGCCCACCGCGGCACCTACAAACATGGCTGGGAAGAACGGGCCGCCGCGGAATCCACAACCTAGGGATACCGCATAAGCAATGGCCTTGAAAATGATGATCGCTAGCACCGTTGACGCTGACGTCAAAGTAGACAGTCTCGTGATGAAATCTTCCCCAGAAGTGACGATGAACAAAATGCCCTCACCTGTACGGCTCTGGACGATAAGCGCACTGATGCCAACAATGACTGCGGCCGCTAACAGGATCGGCAGGTTCGGAGCGCTTCCGGTTGCGCGTTCGATCAATGCCGCAACTACACGCGCGATCGTAATGATGACCGCCACAATTATGGCCACGACAATTGCCCAACCCAGCTGATCTACTTCGATAGCTGCAGGGGTGCTTCCTAGCTTGAGGCTGCCAGAGAGGATCGGCCCGACGAACAAAGCCAAAAGCGCACCCAAGGCTCCGAACCCAACCACCTTCTTCTGATCCTTAGCATCAATTAAGTGCATCCACTTGGCAACAAGACCACCGATCAGTGATCCAGTTGCGACAAGTGCAACTTCGGGGCCGAGCACGATGCCACCCCAAAGAGAGGCAAAAATTGCCAAGATCACGCCGAGGTACTCCTTCGGCGTCACGCTGCTTACCTTGATTCCACCAATTGGTGAATGTCCGGCATCCCCGACGAACTTCCGGATCACGAATACCAATACTGCGGAAACTAGGAGGATTCCAAATAAATACCAGGCGGGAGTGGACGTCCAGTTCCCAGGAATTGTCTCCCAGATCGCAATAATTCCAGCGTTGAGAACCTCTAGAACAATGTAGCCGAAAAACAGACCAATTACTGCAGCTAGCAGCATGGCCGGAAGCGGGCGGCGAGCGACGGGCGCAGTATTCATCTCCGCATCCCATCATGCGGGAGCCAGTTTCGACGGGTAGTTGGCCAACGCGGCGCGGACCAATTTCAAATCCTCCACGAAGTTGCTTCTGATTAGGCCTAATCAAATGATCAAAAACCAACGTGCGGGTCTATGCCCGCTATGCATAAAATTATCAGGGACTATCTCATTGGTTGTCACCTAGTCGTGCATCAGACCCCAGTAATTGACCTTTTCGCTATCAATTGTGGGTCGTTTGTCGTGGGATAATTTGTGTGTGAATCGTTGTGAGCGTTGTCATGAACCTGCCCGGGTGCGTTGGTGTAGCAATGCTTGTAAGCGTGCTGACTATTACGAGCGGCGCACGGGTAAGAAGCGAATGGTTCACTGCCGCATGTGCGGGGATGAGATGTGGTGGTATCGGCGAGATGCTCGATATTGCTCTGGTGCGTGCAGGACGATGGCGTACCGTGGCCGATTGATACTGAGGACCAAATCTATGTGCACGGAATGTGCACAGACTCTGCAACACCAGAGCCAACTACGAGGAACTCACAAGACACCACCACTGACTGTGCATGACCGTAAAGACCTATTTATATGCTGCGCACCCATCTGAAACTCGGAAGGTCGACGGTTCGACCCCGTCCCTGGCCACCACTTTTCCCGAACCAGAACTGCTGTCTTTCCGCCGAATCGAGTCCTACTCAACGGGTCATGTCACTGATTCTCCAGCCCCCATTACGCACACCCGGTGCTACCTGACTGGGTCAAGACCGAGGTAACCGGCCGCTGCATCCGCTGGCACCCCGTATTCCGTTGCCGGGAGGGTTCCAATTTTTTTCGCCGCGCCTGCCAATTCGCTAACGAACCGAGGCGGCCTTGGCCAAGGCGCGGGCCTCGGCGTCGGGCGTGGTGGGGAGAGGCTCCGCCAACGTCACGTATAGGAACTGCGTGGGCACGCCGGTTGGCGTGATCTTCCCGCTCTTGGCGTCGTACGCGAATGAGAAGTCGTTGTCGTTGATGAATGCCAGAGTGTTCGAGTTCTCCACGGCCATACCCTCGACCTTCTTCGGCATCTCCGGGACCGACGAACTCTGGAATATGACCGACTTGAACGGCATCAGCGCCACGATGTTCGAATCCGTCGGCTTGAGGCTCTCCATGGACGGCGTGGTGGTCAGGCTGTCGTAGGACGTTCCAAGGATCGACTGACCCGGGCTCAGGGTCACCTGGGCTACGAGGAAGGCGTTGTCGGTCCGCTCCTGGACGAGCATGCGGCTGTCGTCGAGCGCCACCATGGCGGAGAGCTTCAGCTCAGTAGTCTTCGTCGTGCTGGGATCAACAGTGGCGGGCGCCTCGAATCGGTAGACCCACTCGCCGTCGATGGTGCCCTTCGCAAGGTCCATGCGTAGGATGCGCGTCTGCAAAGAGGCGTCGCCCGTCTTCTTGTCCGGGTTGAGCAGCGGGCTCTGCAGCCCAATGAACAGGTACTTCTCGCTGGGCGAGAGAGCCACACCCTCGAAGCCTCGGTTCGCCTTGCGAGTCAGCAAGATGCCAGGCAGCGTCGCTGAGATGGGATAGGCGGCACCGGTGCCCTTCCAGCCCTCTGGGACGATCCTCTTCTTCACCACACCGTCGGGGCCCACCTGGACGATAGACGGCGCGTACTCATCGACGAGCCAGAAGTCGCCGTTCTTGGTGCGCACCACGCCCTCGGTGTCGAGGCCGTTCACGTTGTAGGCGATGGCCACGCCCGCCTCGTTCGTCGGGACCGAGTCATACCCGACAACGTTCGGCAGGCCGGTGGCACCGACGCCCTTGGCGGACTGCACGGCGATCTTCTGGGTGATCTGCGCCGTCGAACCGCTGACCTTGATCTTCATGATTAGGGGCGTGAACGTCGGCACTGGGAAACCGGTCCCCGCGGAGCCGTCCTTCAGCACGGTGTCGTTGTTCGGGCCGCGATCGGTCACCACCCAGTACTCGCCGGGCAGCCCGGGCGCGCGGTAGAGGTCCGAGCCGTAGCCACCGAGCAGGATGCCGAAATCGTTGCCGACCGACCCCGGAAGCGCCGAGTTCGACGCTGCGGCAAGGCCCTCGGAGGGGAACACGTAGACGCTCACCCCGGAGGTAACCGCCATCGCGGGCACGGCGGCGGCGGCCAGGGCCGCGACGGTGAGTCCTACTATCCCGATACGAACACTCATGGATCATCCTTTGCTCAGAGGTCGAATTGTCTAGCGAATCGGAAGCGCACGAACACCGTGTGTTGACCGGGAGGCGAGCGGGTGATCGTCGGATGAATAGTCGGCGGCAGAGCGGACAGACGCCGGGAAGTTCTGGGCATGGATGTCGGTGACAGTGAGGACGAGGAGTTTTGGACCCCGTTCTGTCGCGGCCTCAAAGCTCGCGGGCTGGGCGGCGTGCAGCTGGTCATCTCTGATGCCCACTACGGGCTCAAGCACGCAATCGCAGCGGCCCTAGCCACCACCCGCCTAGCCAGGCATCCCTAGCATTTATGTGCAAGGTTGCTCTCATGGCTACAACGGTGACGGAAATCCTGAACAACGCATCCCGCAATTGTGGTCCGGGCGAGATCCTCTGGTCCATCCGAAGTTCATCAGGTGGATCCGACATCTCCTACGGGGATACCGACAGACCTTTCTTCATTGCCAGCGCAACCAAGCTTTACGTCACGGCGATCTTGGCGCAGCTTCGCAATGAGGGCGTACTAAGTTGGGAATCACCGATCGCCCAACTCCTTCCTGAACTTTCGATCAGTGGGCTCGTAGGCGATGCGACCGTGCGCGAGGTTATGGCCCACACGTCGGGGTTGGGCGACTACTTTGAGGCCAAGCGTGATGACGGCCTGCCCACCTTTGATCGAATCGTTTCTGGTGATTTCGGCTGGGATGTGAATGACGTCGTCACCTGGACGCACCATGTGCCATCCGGAGTTCGAGGGAAGTCCCTGTACTCGGATACGGGTTATCAATTGCTCGGAGCACTCATCGAACGGCTTGACCGACGTTCATTCGAGCAGTCCGTACGCACTCGCATCGTCGAGCCCCTGAGTATGGGCAATACGTACGTCTTCTCTCGTAACACGATGGAACGCTTTGACTCCATCGCCCCCTTCTTCAATGGAGATGCCCAGCTTCGTATCCCGTTGGCCATGGCTTCGGTTCAGGCCGACGGTGGCATCGTAAGCACACTGAACGATGGGCATACGTTCATAGATGCTTTCTTTGCGGGTCGACTCTTCCCGGCTCCGTTGATGACTGAGATCGCCATGGACTGGCACCGAATTTTCCGACCACTCGAATATGGCACCGGGATCATGCGGTTCAAACTCCCCCGAGTCTTCACGGGATTCAGGAGCGTTCCGGCTTTCATCGGCCATTCAGGCGCCACCGGGACCGTGATGTATCGGTGCCCGGAACGCCAGCTCACCGTTGTCGGGACGATCAATCAGGTTCGAAAGAGGAGCATGCCTTACCGATTGATGGTGCGCACGGCCCTGGCACATTCGGGCTAGGTGCTTGGCCAACGAGGTGGTTGGTGTGATTCCCCTTAAGCACATTGCGCACACCTGCATTTTCTACACTGGGTGCTTGTGGACGGCAGACATTAACAGCCACTCGCCGGCCGGTACCGACTCGCCGAATCATTGTCCGGTGCGCATGCGACCTATGAATTGCACACCGGCGTACTCACCGAAGACAGGGCCAGATACCCCTACGGCTGGGGCGCACTTGTCTCGTGCACGGGTGCCGACGATCGGCTCGGAACGGCACATGATTTTAATCCTGAGTGGTTTCCCATGATCAAGGACTAGTGCACGTCGCTCTTGGTCACGCCTAGAGCCTGTAGGATTAAATAATGCGCAAATCCCTAACATTCCTGACGGTGCCCTTGGTAGTGGCCTCATCGCTCATTTATTCACCGGCCAACGCAGCACCTGCCACCGCTTGGGCTCCTACCGCACAGCACCTGGCATCTACCTCAACTCACATGCTGTCGCGGGACGAGGTACCGATGTCCCTAGACCTGAGTCCGGGGTGGGGTTTCACCAGCAAAAGCGGCTACCCCTTAGCCCTTAACTTGTGCACTTTTGGTGGCCAGCCAATCATGGCACCTCCGGTCACATCCATGTATCAGGTGATACTTGGAGAGTCCAAGCCAATCAGTTCCCGGACGGCGTTAACACAATCGGTTTGGGTGCACAAGAGTGAGCGCGCTGCACTAGATGCATTGGCCAATATCAGCACGGATGGCGAAAAGTGCTCAGCAAAACATGTAGCCGATGGGTTGGAAATTTCCAACGATGAGAATTATACCTTCATCTTGCAAAGCGGATCCGCAATTTTGTCTCTCAACTACACCGTTCCTGCGGGCCGAACACTGACTGCTGAGCTAAAGCAGGAGGTTCGAAAACTTGCTAAGAACCTTTCGGTTAAGTGGGCAGCCCCGGCCGGAACCGAGAAGTTTTTTGATCCTTCCGCAAGCGGTGCCGAGCTCGCGCAGGCATTCTTCTCACTACTTCAATCGGCCAGCACGCCGATTGAGGTACTGACCGTGACCCCAGCACAATCTCGCAAGCTGCAGAAGGTAGTGCGCCCATTTCTAGATCCCGCCTTTCAATTGGTGCGCGCAAATGGTGAGCGCTACTTGGCAAGCAACTACATACCCTCTGACACTGGCGAGTTCGAGATCGACAACGTGGTGGCGACTGCACCCACCGCTGGCCTCATCGTTGCCAGATATCGAATCAGAACGCCCGGTGCGACGACTCCCGACAGTGGCTTGCTTCTCAGCGATGACTACAAACCACGCCTAACTACCTTTCGCTGGGATGAGTCAACGAACAGGTGGGCCTTAGTGAGTCACGCGAATTTCAACTCCCCGGTGGCAGCAATTTGCAATCAGGAGTTAATTAAGGTTGCCGCGGAGTCACCTCGAACTAGCACCAGCGACGTCGCGCTCGGCGAATCACTCGTTCGTGCATGGAGGGACACCACCTTGGGAGTTTCCGGTGTGACAGTGCGACACCCGGCGAATCAGATCCAACTCGCCGATGGCCGTGGCTGGCCGACCACCGACGGTGCGCCCATTAAGTGGTCACCGGCGAGTGCGTATGCCGTAGAAGACATCGCTATTACCCGCAATGGCAACCTCTTGGTGGCCTCGTATGACGCCGTCTCCTCTGGCCTAGTGCTGGAGGGCGACACGTACCGTCCGAAGGCTGCGCCGAGACTACTGACTTACATTCAAACTGCCGAAGGTAAATGGGAGCTGCTAGCCCTCGGGAACTTCAATGTCCCGGAAGGTATCCCGCAGGGGGTGGCCTGCGTCGGATCGAGTTCCTGAAGGCGATTGGCGTGGTTAGTGCGCACTGGCACATTGCTGCTTTGTGGTGGTCGCACCACCCACGCGCTTAGCTCCTCAGTAGTGACTTTCTAGGCCAGTGACGTTGCAATATTCGGATACACCTGAATCACCGTCAGCCCAACCACATTCGCGATTGCCGCAAAGTACCGGTCGCAGGCCAACACGGCTGAATCCGTCCGCATCGCCATAGCCGAAATGAGGCATCCCGTTAACCCCCTGGGGATTATTCCTGAGCGACGGCAGGCACCGTAGATTTGTGCCGCTGCTGCAAAATCACTTGCCGGATCAATCCCGAGCCAATCGACACAAGGCACAAGACTGCGCACTAGGTCGTAGTCCTGATCACTTCTAGCACCGGCGAGGAGTTCCATCAGCACAGGCTGAGTAGCGGCGATTTTTGTGCCACTTGCGATGAGCTCCGCGAACTCCCGCCCACGCCCGGCGCCCTAAGGAGATCTACCCAGACAGCTGAGTCAGCGAGGATCACGAGGGCCGGTGTCGGACAGAAGCTCAAAGTCGGAGATCTCACCGAACAGGCGGCGGCCCGCTCGCGGCTCATCGGCTGCCCCGCCAGATGACGAAGGGCATAGTCGACCGCTTCCCGCTTAGTCGAGAGTCGAAAGTGCCCCACATGTTGCTGCCCATACACCTCATTGGTCGATAGAACCGGACACCCTCAATTCCCTCTCACCCCAAGGCATTGCGGCCACCGGCGGCATCCGGGGAAGTTCATCCGTTCTTCACCTGGCTGCCATCGCTAGATAAACCTGCGGAAACCCAGGAATCAGATCATCTAATTACTTCCCCACCAAGCTGTCCGCGCAGTAGCGACAGATCGACGACTATCGATGGGGAGACATCATGATTAATGCAGATCTGGTTTGCCCCCTATGTCATACCGTTGACTTTGAGGTGACCCGAAACGAGACCCACGGATTCATCGTGTTGTGCAATGAATGCGGGTATGCAATCGGCGCAACGCTCCAGCATCTTCTCGCTGGCTAGGACAACCTGCCGCTGACAAAGCACCCATCGGCGGGTGCGGATCACTTCAGTTGGGGGCTGGAAGTCTCGCTACTTATGCGCGAGGGGATCGCACTTTACAACTCGTACGACAATGTTAATGAACAGGATCCATTTGATGGTCACGAAGGGGAAGACTGGGGAACTACTCCACATCAGGTCTTCTTGACTTACGACCTTCCTGCGATCGGCAATGAATTCGTTCGGAGCTCCTGAGGCTTTGTAGCGCCGCGGAAATTACCGCTGATCCAGTTCCCAGACTCTAACGCCGTCGCCTTCCCTTAAGGCGGTCCAACAGGGGCGAGCCAAAAACTCCGCGGTTATCCAAACCGTCCCAGATTTCCACCATCGGCTGGATCTCCTCCCGTACCCAGGAAAGCACTGATGCTTCGGTCCAAGGGCCATCAAGTGAGACGGCCCACGCCTTTGACCACTCCGGGCGCAGGCTGCCTGGGAAGCGCTGCCACAACCAGGCCTCGAACTCGGCGTAGAACTGCCACGCCATCGGCATGCTGGGTGTGGTCACCACGTCGAACCAGATGACACGCTCGGAACCGTTGATGGGCAGCCCTGGGGAGAGCATCGCCGGCACGGCACCCGGCATCCCGAGTGCCTCCTCCCGATCGACATCGGTGACGCGCATCTCAAGGCAGCTGTTAATCGGGTCGTGGCCGGCATGCGCGTACTCGTGCAACATGCGGTCGAACTGCTCGGCCAGTGCATGGATCGCCTCTTGCACTCCCTCGCGCCGCACATGGACGGCGTACGCGAGGCTCACGACCCGCAGGGTGTCGTGTTGCACATACAGCAGCATGTTGCCCGAGGTGCCATGCCATTGCTGATCCGGCGGGGAGATGTGGCGCATCTCGGCCAGCACCGCCCGCTCGACGAGCGGCGTGAGCCACGGCAGGAGCGACAGCGACTTGGTGAAGAGCCCGGTGAAGGCCTCAGGCAAGTCTGGGGAGAGCCGTACCGTCAGCGGCTCGGTGACGCGTGGGCCCTCGATATAGGGCTCCTCAGTGAAGTGCTGTACGACGGGTGTCTCAGTGAAGGGGAACCACAGTGCCTGAACGCGGCCATGCTCTTCAACGAGCGCTTGCATGCTGCCTGCTTGAGCCGTCGGCCCATAGACCACCTGCCAGTTCGGGTACTCGACACGTCGGCCTACGAAGCAGTTCGGCACAACGCGCATGGTGACCGACAGGAGGTAGGCCGCACCCAGATGCACCAGCAGCGCGGCGGCCGCCGGCTCGTCGCGTCGAAATTCGCGGATGGCGTACGAGTCGCCGTCCGACACGATCGCCCGGAACCCGAGGACAAGATTGCTCATCGTGCCGTAGAGATCGCTCTGATCGGCGCGCTGGCGAACGCCTGCGCCATGAGCTCCGATCGCCAGCATCCCGCCGAGGCTGACATCGGGAACACCCGGGAAGTCCGGCCATGACCACCCTGGCGCATCACTGGCGCCGCGGTTGTCAATGTTCTCCAACGCCTTAAGCGCCTCGGCAAGCGTGGTCCCCGCGCGGAACGTTGCAGCAGGCAGCGGCGCGTATGTGAAGTCCAAAAGGCCCGTCATCTGCGACTGGTCGATCGCGATGACGTTCTTCGCGTCCTCGAATGCGAGTGGCGACCACGTGTGAAAGGCCCCTACGGGCCTAACCCGATATCCGTGCTGGGCAGCCCAGCGCACGATGTCGAGAGCTTCATCGTCGGTGGTAGGCGTTGCCGTGAGAACGTCTTCGACGCTGATCATCTGAGACCAGTTCTCGTAGGTACGACGTTGCAGATCGTCGATATCCTTCACGCTGTCCCCCACATGATTGAAAGTACTGGTTTGCTTGGTAACGGTAGGCCGCTGATTTGGCGGCGCGGAAGTCGCGACACCGTGTACCCCTTATTGGACGCCGGCAAGATTGAGTGGGCGACCAACCCGATAGGAAAAATCATGTGTCGTGGGACCGACAGCGCAGCGCCAACAAACTCCCGCGCTAAGCCCCAGCCCTCGCCTGGCACAGTCGTCCCAGCAATGAACCGGCGTCACGAAATACCTGACATTTGTCGACCCCTAACCGTTTGCTGAACATGCGCGATCCCTCACCCCTGATCCAGTTCCCAGACTCTAACGCCACCGATGATGCCTGCGGAGTTCGAGATGATCGTTGCCTTCGGACCAAATTGTGAATCCTTCAGCAACCGCGCGTTGCCGCCACCGATATAGATGTGATCGAACCAGAGCATCTCGGCGAAGATCTCGACGCAGGTTTGAACACGCTCGGTCCACTCGTCGTTCCCGATGTTCTTGAGTTCGACATTGCCCAAGGCTTTGTCAATGCTCAACTTCCTCGAAAATCTGCCGTGTGATAACTCCAGGTGCGGTAGCAGTTTTGATTCGTAGAAAAGAGCGGTGCCCACACCGGTCCCAAGGGTCATCACGAACTCAAGTCCACCACCCTTGACAACCGCGCAGCCCTGCATGTCAGCGTCATTTACCACCTTCGTCGGCACCTCGAATGTCTTGGCAAGGGTGCCACCTAAGTCAAAGCCCGCCCATGCGGCAGTCAACTCCGGATCCGGATCACCGTCATATTCGCGGCGCGATAGTGACGGAACTTCGACCACATGGCCGCCCCGGACCAAGCCAGGGAAGCCAACCGAGGCGCGCTGCACATCACGCATCCCGCTGACTACTTGCTCAATTGTCGCGACCAAGGTGGCGGGCGGGCACGGGTAAGGCGTATCGATGCGAACGCGATCCATCACCATCTCGCCCTGCGGATTTAGCACAGACGCTTTGACACCCGAGCCACCAATATCAACGGCCAAGGTGCGGACATGGGCCGGCCACGTGGTGGTGGTTTGGTTATTCATTAAGTCCCATTTCACGTGCCCTTAGTTGGCGCACCAGGCGAGGTAATCGGCTGCTCGCGGCACAATAGCCCAACCGCGGGTTCTGGGCCCGCTCACCTGCCTACCCTGCTCCCAAAGTACCGAGCCGATCACCTGTCCACCGGCGCTGATCAACCCGACAGTGCTACTTGCTGGGCATGAATTCGTGGGGCGATCAACCACCAGAAGTTGCTGTTTCGATTCACCAGGTAGCGCGTCGATGTTGGCGCCGGTGAGTTCCGTCCACCCCGCGGGCACCGGTTCACCAAGGAGCCCGAGGTCGACACCAATTGCAAAAGGGTGCAGTGGGTCAGGTGGCGTCAGATCCTCGGCCAACCAAGGCGATGGTTCAGGGCCGGCGGAGTACACCCACGGGTTCAACACCCCACCGTAGGCGACCGTGGTGAAGACCGGGCCAGCTGGCAGATCCTGTCCAAGGGCAGGTGACATGGTGAGTTCAGGCGCCGTGCTGGCCAGCGCCGCATCGACAACGCTCCGCGCGATTTGCCCGGTGGATCTTGGGCCATCAACAATCTTCGCGGCTGCCTGGCCCGGTTCCTTGACCAGCAAGGGCACGTGCGCGACTTCGGTCCACCGCTGCTGCTCGGAGTCACCCATGCGCCTATCACTTGCGACGGTGATGCCGGCGCCGTGATCCGCGGTGACGATAATTATCGTGTTATCGAATAGCCCGTCGGCCTTTAGTGCCTCGAGCAATTGACCAAGTTGGCGATCGAAATCAACCGCTGAGTTTGCGTACAGCCTTCGTTCCATCGACTGCAGCTCGGGCGATGAATAAAGCCCATCCGCATCACTGCCAACCATGTGAGCACCTTCCACCACCGGCAATCGCGCCGGGTAGATCTCCGCACCCTCGCGGTCAACTGACCAAGGCGCATGGGTGCGGATGGAGTGCCAGAAGGCGAATATTGGATTGCTGCTGTTAGCGGCCTGCGCCCGACCGATGCCGGCGATCACCCTTTGGACCGAATTGCCTTCCGCATTGTCGCCGAATTCGTCGCCGCCACTCCAAAAATCTCGCCACTTGCCATCAAGGGAAGGAAATGCCGTCGAGAAGGGTGGAGCGAGGGCACTGCGGCCGGCTACGGCAACCGCATCCCTTGCGAAATTCAAATACCGGATAGCAATATTGGAATCCTGATCAGAACCAGCGCTCGCACAGGCCGTGGTGTCGCATTCGAAGTGATAGATCGGCGACTGCATCACCACCGAATACTTGGCCGCCAAACTCGGCACAATGCCAATGCCGCTACGCACCTTCGCCATCCGATCTACTCCCGCACCCGCTACATCCGAAATCCCGGAGAGCTGTGATGGCACTGCGTAGTCGGTGTAATTCGCGGTTGCATAGGCATGGGTGTAGGTAGTTGCGGTCTCCTGCAACTTAGCGAGATTCGGCAGTTCCCCTCGCACCTCGCCTTGTTCGTCGAAGGCAAGTGGGTACTGCAATTCATCTGAGATCACCCAGACGATATTGGGTCGGCTCTCGGTGGCGGCGAACTTCAGTTCAGCTGCGGATGCATCGCTACCGACTGTCAAGCTCATGGCAACCGGAAATACCGCAGCGAGGGCGGCGAAGACAACCAGCACCGTACCCATCATGATGCGGCGTGAAAGTTGGGTTAGCAATGCCGCGATTACCAAGCCAATTACCGGACCCAATACCAACGCACTCGAGTTCAGGAGGCGTGATACTAGATTGCCAGCAAGAAACCAGGTCGAGGCAAACATCATGACCGAAGCAATCACATCGAAAGCCAGGGGTTTCACTCCCCGCCGAATCAGTGCGAATAATGCAATGAAGAGCAGCCAGGCTCCAACGATAAAGACCGTGAGCACGACAACCCAAGTAATCGGCGAGACACTATGGGCCGCGAAGAAAACGGCGTTGCTGGAGATCTTCTCATTGGCTGGAATCAGCACCACCAGGATGAACGGTGCAATCAACCACGCTGCGATATCGCGAGGATTGGTGTTCCGGCGGATACCGATCCGTGCCATTAAGGATTTTCGTTCCGTGGTCACCGAGGATCCAATTGATCCCACGCATTAACAACTATTCGCGTGGGTGAAGTTGTGCCAACCACTTCGACATTGGCGAATCTTGCGTTGAGTGCGGCCAATAGCACCTCTGTGGAATAGGCACCCTGCCAATTAGGAATCTGCGACAGGAGCATCTTTACCTTCGCATCATCTTCATTGGCGAACTCAATCTGGACAGGCGAACCGAATCGGGCCAGGGCCTCAACCGCGAACCCCATCGGCGTGCCTTGGGTGATCACAATGTGATGAAGTACGGCCTGACAGGTGATAGCCGTTGGCTGGACCCGTGCGGTAAAAGGCGAATACTCATTGTCGAGTAGGCCAGAGGCCGGAAAGAGGTTGGTGATATCACCAAGGATTGGCGTGACTCGACCGGCAAGATCGGTGGTGTTCGAGATCCCAGAGTAGAGGACGTCTAGGGCGCCAGCGTCGGCATCAAGAACAATGACATTTGCGCCGGCATTGCGCACTAAGTGCGCGGCCGTGAAACCATCGTTGCCGCCAACATCGAGGACCAAATCACCTCGACCCGAGGCGGCACTGACGAAGTCGGCAGCAAAATCCGATTTACGCAACAAATCCTCCGTGCCGTAATGCTCGCGGCTGCCGTAATCAACCCAGGTGGTGCTGTGCGCGGCCCCGTGCAGCCTTGCCACTTGCTTCAACAGTTTGCGAGTCAATCCCATGGTCGCCTTGAGCGCTAAATCCTTATTTCGCTCCGCCCGCTCGGCGAACTTGGTTTCACTGGGCGCATTGGACGCAACCGGCCGAGTCGTCGCTTGCAGTAGCCGCAAAGACAGGCTGCGACGCTTGCCCTTCGGCAGCAATTGCCGTGCCGCATCGGACTTTAGGCCGCGGTGCCGTGATAACTCCCACGCATCGGCTGCCGTAACGCTCTGCCCTGCGCCGACCGCGAGCGGGTTGATGAAGTGCTCGATGAACTGGCGTGCGGCATTCCAGGACGGGTTAGGCCGCCAGATTTCAATCGATCCAATATCAATGAATACCGGATTCATGCCAACGAATTGCACATTAAGCGCCGATGCGTCCTTTAAGTCCAATCCAATTTCGAGAAGTCGCAAGCGCAGTGTCAAGGTCAGTTTCGCCGCGGCTTCTAGTAACGAGTTTGGCCACTCCCACGGATAGGTGATCAATGGTGTGGTGGCGACGGCAAAGACGCTGGAGCCGAGCTGGGGTTCGCGACCCGAAGTGGCGGCATAGGCGCGCAAGACTTCACTAGCTGTCTCGGCGGGGGCGGGGGCAAATTCGACTAGTGATCCATCGCTAATCAACTGCCCAACTAGCGGTGCGGTGAGGAGCACGGTCAAGGCCTGGGTCGATACCGGGCCCGCGATGCGGTACCAAACTCCTTCGTGGCAGAAGGCGGCATTCTCTGGATCGCGAAAACTCACGGACCCAATCGGTGCCGCAGGCACTACTCGGAGGCGGTGCTGTCAGGGGCCTGCTCGGCTTTCTTCAGGCCCCGACCGCGCAGATCGGCAAACTTTGATCTCAGGAAGAACCAGGTACCGGCCGCGCCACTGGCAATTGCCGCAAGCAGATACGAGCCAGACCCGGCATCGATATAGCCAACAACTCTCAGCATCTGCCCACCTCGGAATTGACCGACCCAATATGAATCCCAACTAACGGGCAAGGGTACAGGAGATTAACACCGCTTTAGTATCCGGTTAACGAAATCAGGAGCTCGGGCTATCGGGGCAGGTCAATGGAGGCACCGGCCCCTGACATACCTAGCAGGGCTTCTCGGCACCGGGGCGCACGTAGTACCACCACGCGATCACCGCCGCTATGAGTGCGAAGACGACCCCTAGAGCGAAAAAGAGGGTCGGGGCTATTGAGGCGAGGAGGATGCCAAAGCCGAAAGGTCCATAGGCCGCGATTGCCGAAGTCCAGCCGATTACGCTGCCAGCCTGGCGTTTTTCAAAGATCATCGGCATCTGCTTAAAAGTGCTCGCGTTACCGACGCCGGCAAAGAAGAAGATCACCAGCATGCCAGCCAAGAATGTTGGGAACTCCGCGGCCGAAGTTGGGTGCAATTGACCTAGAGTGAAAAGCGCCCCAACTGCGATTCCGATTGTCGAGACAACAGTTAACTTGCCGCCACCGACACGGTCTGCGATCGGTCCGGCGATGACCCGGGCCGCGGATCCTACGAGTGCCCCGAGGAAAGCGTACTTAAGAGCGTCGATGCCCTCGGCCCCAAATTTCGCGCTGCCGTAGATGTTATTGATCATCAACCCGAATGCTGCAGCCAAACCGGAGAAGGTCCCGAATGTTATGACGTACAGGTACGTCATGATCCAAGTGTGCTTATTGTGAAAGATGTCGAATTGCTCGCGGATACCGCGTGCTTGAACTGGCACACTGCGCAGCAGGATCCATGCGGCCGCTGTGCCAATCAGTACGAACGGCACCCAGATGTAACCCGCGTTCTGAAACCAAACATCACGCGACACCCCGGTGTCCTTGTTGACCATTACCTGCGACGCGCCAACAAGGCCGATTCCAATGATCCACGGTGTCACGAATTGCACAACGCTTACGCCGAAGTTTCCGATGCCCGCCTGAATACCAAGCGCCGTGCCTTGCCTTTCCCTCGGGAAGAAATAGGACGTACTGGGCATGAAGCCAGAGAAGGCACCCCCGCCGATACCAGCCAAGATCCCGAGAAAGAGGAGCACCACATACGGTGTACTCGGATTTTGCACGGCAAGCGCCCAGCCGATAAGTGGCACCACGAAGAGAATTGTGGTGAACGTGACCAGCTTTCGCGTTCCAACAATGGGTGGCAGGAAAGTCCAGATCAGCCTTAGGGTTCCACCCGCAAGACCGGGCATGGCCGCCAGCCAGTAGAGCTGCGCCACACTCAGGTCGAAGCCAATACTGTTCAGCTTGGGCGCGATGGCTGAGACCAAGAACCAGGTGATGAAGGCGAGGGTGAGATTTCCGGTAGTAATCCACAGTGTGCGCCACGCTCGATTGCTATCCCACTCCTCCACATCTTCAGTGGTCCAAGTCGGTAGCCAGTCCGCGCCGCGGTCCTTCGTATTTGTAGTGCTCATTTGCCTACTCCGCTTCCCTGCAGCATGGATTCATACTCGTTAGTGGACGGGTTGTCTTGTTCGAACTTGTTGGCCAGTTTCGGACTTGCCTGATGCAGCATCTTGACCACGGTGAAATGCATCCACGCTAGGGCTACTAAAGACACAACGAAAATAACAAAGAACGTGGATTGGGGGAATCCGGTCAACGCCCCCGTGTAGGCGAAGAGCAGCGGCAGGAAGAATCCGCCGAGGGCACCCAACGACCCGACGAGGCCTCCCACGGCACCGACGTCCTTCGGAAAGTATTCGGGTATGTACTTGTACACCGCGGCTTTGCCCAAACCCATCGCGCAACCAATGGCGAACACGAGGACGGTAAAGAGCACTGTCCCCACCTCCCACGGGAGTACCGCATTTTGCTCGCCATTTGGCATCGACAAGACGATGTAGCCATATGGCATCATCAAGATTCCGGAGGCAATGAGAACAATCACGAAAGTTACATACATCATTCGACGGGCCCCGATCTTGTCAGACAGGTATCCGCCAAATGGTCGGAGCAATGATGCGGGGAAAATGAACAGCGCGGTTAGTAGCGCTGCCTGACTCAATGGCATGTCATAGACATCCACATAGTATTTCGGTAGCCAAGCAGCCAATGCCACATAGGCGCCGAACACCACTACGTAGTAGAGGCTGAAGCGCCACACCCGGAACTGCTTAAGCGGGATGAGCATCGACCCAATTGATCGGCCTTGGCCCGGTCGAATTTCCCGATGGGGCGTCCATAGCCACGTCGCCGCGCCCATCACAATCAGCAAGACCATGTACAAGAAGGGGATGAAGCGCCACCCACCTGGCACTAGCCCACCAATGAACCCGGCGGCCGGAATAGCCGCAATCAACGCCGGACCGATCAACTTGGTTACGGATGCACCCACATTGCCCGCACCGAAAACTCCCAGTGCGAAACCTTGATGCCGCTGCGGCCACCAGGCACTAACCCAAGCAATGCCGACGCTGAATGAGTTTCCGGCGAACCCAACGAGGAATGCGTAGCACAGCAGCAAGCTGTACGAGGTCGCTGTCGATACCAAATAGGCCGGAATCGCGGTGACCAACAGCATCGCGATGAAGACGCGGCGACCGCCATAGCGGTCCGCGGCAATCCCGGCGGGCAACCGCCAGATCGCTCCGTTCAAAACGGCTACCGCGATGATCCAAGCCAGTTGCACATCGGTGAGTTCAAACTCATCGCGGATTGGCACACCCAGTACCCCGAACATGAGCCAAACCGCGAACATCAAGGTAAAACCCAAGGTGGAGAGCACAAGGACGGAAATCCGGCCGGGTTGCCCTTGATTTGCTTCCATGGAATGGATTAAAGCACAGGTATTTGTTTTTACCCGGTTTTATTGAATAAATCACAAATTAGTGATAGACATCTCCTATGGCCACTCCAATCCCGGCGCGAGACAGCCGGACCCAGATCGCCGAGTTGCTCGCGAGAACCCCGACCCCGCTGACGGTTGAAGGCATCTCCGAGCTCACCGGGCTGCATGTCAATACCGTTCGCAGCCATCTCGACGTCCTGCTGGCGCGCGAAGTGGTAACCCGGTCGGCAATCGAGCAAAGTGGTCGAGGGCGCCCCCGCTGGAATTACAGTTCCGCGACGAAATCGCCGTCGCCGTATCAAATCCTGGCCGGTGCCCTGAGCATGCAGTTGGCACAAATAAAAGATCCAGCGGCAGCGCGCGGGGCGGCCGAAATCTGGGTTGACGCCCTCCCGGAGTTGCCGATCGCCAACTCGCCCGATGCGGCCGTCGCCGAGGCCACCGATGCTTTGAACAGGCTGGGTTTTACCGCTGAAGCCACTGCGCTCGGTGACGCCATACACGTCTCGGGTTGCCCCTATGCCGACATCGTCGAAGACAACCCGGTTATTTGCGATATCCATACCGCGATGCTTTCGACACTGCTCGAAAACACCGGTCAACCAGTTGCTGTCAGCTCCATGGAGGTGTGGTCGCGCCCCGGCCTGTGCACTGCGCGCCTTCGGCGCACCGATCAAACCCCGAGCCGCATTATCAATCCAAAGGAGACCAAGTCGTGACGACGACCCATGAAGCCGATGCTGCCACCTCGGAATTTTTGGTGCGGGCCGGACGATTCTTCACCCCGGGTAAAGCATCCGCCGACGGCCGGACAATAACGCGCATTGGTGGTCGTGATAGCGACGTGTTCTACCGTGATAGGTGGAGTCACGACAAAGTGGTTCGAAGTACGCATGGTGTCAACTGCACGGGCTCATGCTCTTGGAAGGTGTACGTAAAAGATGGCATCATCACCTGGGAGACACAGCAAACTGATTACCCCTCAGTAGGTCCAGACAGTCCCGAGTACGAACCCCGCGGGTGCCCGCGTG
This sequence comes from uncultured Actinomycetes bacterium, assembly GCA_903960135.1. Classification (GTDB taxonomy): domain Bacteria; phylum Actinomycetota; class Actinomycetes; order S36-B12; family S36-B12. The sequence continues at coordinate 22,999 of CAJBZP010000001.1, forward strand.
GTGCCGCATTTTCCTGGTACACGTATTCACCCACCCGCGTGCGGTATCCGTATGTTCGTGGTGTCCTTATCGATGCCTATCGAGCAGCTAGGCGAATACACGTCGATCCAGTTGATGCTTGGGCAGCAATTGTCAATGACTCCGAAACCAGGCGGAGTTACCAAAAAGCACGTGGCAAGGGTGGGCTAGTTCGGGTGTCTTGGGCCGAGGTCAATGAGCTCATCGCAGCGGCGCATGTGCACACGATCAAAGAGCACGGGCCTGACAGAGTGTTCGGGTTTTCCCCCATACCGGCGATGTCGATGGCATCGCACGCAGCCGGTGCCCGTTTCATCAGCCTGCTCGGCGGATCTATGCTCTCGTTCTACGACTGGTACGCGGATCTACCCGTAGCGTCACCTCAAGTATTCGGTGACCAAACCGATGTGCCCGAGTCCGCCGATTGGTGGAATGCCTCTTACTTAATCATGTGGGGATCCAACGTTCCCGTAACTCGCACCCCAGATGCCCACTTCATGGCAGAGGCTAGATACCGAGGACAAAAAGTTGTCACGGTCTCCCCCGACTACGCGGACAACACCAAATTCGCCGACGAGTGGATGTCACCGCACCCGGGCACCGATGGTGCCCTCGCCATGGCGATGGGGCATGTGATTCTCAAAGAGTTCTTCATCGAGCGCCAGGTGCCACGCTTTGTTGATTATGTGAAGAAGTTCAGCGATCTGCCGTTCCTTGTGTCGCTGCGAGCCAAGGATGGAGCATGGGTCCCGGATAAATTCGTTACCGCTGCCGATCTCGGTGACGACGGTGACGGAGCCGAGTTCAAGACGGTGCTGGTCAATTCAGAAACCGGACTCCCGCATGTGCCAAATGGTTCCCTCGGGTTTCGGTTCAACGACTCTGGCGTTGGGAAGTGGAACCTTGACCTTGAGGGTGTTGACCCAACACTTTCATTCCACGGAGCCACCGATACTGAGGCCGTTGAGGTACTGCTGCCGCGATTTGACGTCGGTCAGGCTAACAGCGAAAGCGGGGGTGTTCATCGCCGCGGTGTTCCTGCGGCGCGACTAGCCCTACGAGGCGGGTCTCGGTTGGTCACAACGGTATTTGACCTCTTGCTGGCGCAATACGGAGTCGGTCGAGAGCACTTGCCCGGGGATTGGCCAACGGACTACAACGACCCCGAGCCATATACGCCCACCTGGCAGGAGGAAATTACCGGCGTTCCCGCGGCCATGGCCGAACGAATCGGACGCGAATTCGCCCAAAATGCCGAGGACTCAGGTGGTCGTTCGATGATCATCATGGGTGCTGGCACCAATCACTGGTTCCACTCCGACACGATCTATCGCACCTTCCTGGCTTTAACAACCCTCACCGGTACTCAAGGGATAAACGGTGGCGGGTGGGCGCATTACGTGGGTCAGGAGAAGTGCCGCCCGGTTACCGGCTGGGCCCAATTGGCTTTCGGCCTTGACTGGTCAAGGCCACCAAGGCAAATGATCGGCACCGGATTTTGGTACGTGCAAACAAATCAGTGGCGCTACGACCGACTCGGGGCGGAGTTGCTCGCCTCACCACTTGGCGAGGGGCGGTTCAAGGGCAAGACCATGATAGACACCATTGCCCAATCAGCCCGCTCTGGCTGGATGCCCTCGTACCCGCAGTTTGACCGCAATCCACTAGACCTAGTCGACGAAGCTGACGCGGCCGGCGTCACACCGTCTGACTATGTAGCGCAGCAACTGAAAAGTGGAAAACTGAAATTCGCAATCGATGATCCAGATGCCAAAGAGAATTGGCCACGAATCCTTACCGTGTGGCGAGCCAATTTGCTCGGGTCCTCAAGCAAAGGCAATGAATACTTCCTGCGACACCTACTGGGTACTGACAACTCCGTACGTGCAGAGGAAACTCCGCCCGATGAGCGACCGCAGGACGTAATTTGGCACGACGAGGCTCCCGAGGGCAAACTCGATTTATTAGTCAGCATTGATTTTCGAATGACCAGCACCGGCTTGTTCGGTGATGTGCTGCTTCCGGCGGCCACCTGGTACGAAAAACACGACTTATCATCTACCGACATGCATCCTTTCGTGCATGCATTCACCCCGGCCATTGACCCACCCTGGGAAACCAAGAGTGATTACGACATCTTCCAGGAACTGGGGCGGCAGGTTTCACATGTTGCGCAAGGTCACCTTGGACTCCGACAAGACCTGGTCTCGGTGCCATTGCTACATGACACTCAAGATGAAATGGCGGTTCCTGGCGGCGTGGTCAGGGATTGGCGCACCGGCGAAGTTGATTTAATCCCGGGCAAGACAGCACCCAAGTTTGTCGTCGTAAAGCGCGACTACACCGAGATCGGCGCCAAAATGTCAGCCCTCGGCCCACTAACTGAAACACTCGGAATGGTTACTAAGGGAGTCTCATTTAGTCCCGCCGATGAAGTTCGCGAGCTAGCACGCATAAACGGGGTCATCCCTGACGGCATAGCGGCTGGCCGACCATCACTTGTCACAGATGTGCACGCCTGCGAGACCATTCTTGCGCTCTCCGGAACAACCAATGGGCGACTCGCGGTTTCCGGATTTCGCTTCCTTGAGAAGCGCACCGGGCAGGAACTTGCCGACCTAGCATTAGATAACGAGGGCAAGCGCATCACCTTCCCCGACACTCAAGCCCGCCCGGTACCGGTAATCACCAGCCCAGAGTGGTCCGGGAGTGAACATGGCGGGCGGCGCTACACCGCCTTTGCCATCAACGTCGAGCGACTTAAGCCCTGGCACACGCTAACCGGTCGAATGCATTTTTTCATCGACCACGACTGGATGAGTGAGATCGGCGAGAACATGCCGATATTTCGGCCGCCACTTAATCTGCATCGCCTCGACGGTGATCAGCAAACTGGCATCGGTAAGGAAGTAACGGTTCGATACCTGACACCGCATTCGAAGTGGTCGATACATTCCGAATATCAGGACAACTTGTTCATGCTGTCACTTTCGCGCGGCGGACCGGAAATCTGGATGAGCCCGCAAGATGCTGCTGCCATCGGGGTTAAGGACAACGAATGGATTGAGTCTTACAATCGCAATGGGGTCGTTGTCGCACGCGCGATTGTCTCGCACCGCATGCCCGAGGGCACCGTCTACATGTACCACGCAAAAGATCGAACTGTCGACGTACCGCGCGCGGAGTTGAGTGGTAAACGCGGGGGTATCCATAACTCCTTGACCAGACTGATGATCAAACCAACCCACATTGTTGGCGGCTACGCACAGTTGTCATTTGCCTTTAATTACCTCGGCCCCACGGGTAATCAACGTGACGAAATCACCGTCATTCGCCGCCGTAACCAGGAGGTTCAGTACTGATGAAGATCATGGCCCAGATGGGCATGGTGATGAACCTTGATAAGTGCATCGGCTGCCACACCTGCTCGGTAACCTGCAAGCAAGCATGGACCAATCGCACCGGGGTTGAGTACGCGTGGTTTAACAACGTCGAAACCCGACCAGGCCAGGGTTACCCGCGCACCTACCAAGACCAGGGAAAGTGGAAAGGCGGGTGGGAGCTCAAGCGCGGCAAGTTGCGGCTGAGATCGGGCGGGCGGATCAAACGCCTACTCCACATCTTCAGTAATCCGAAATTACCGACGCTGCAGGACTACTACGAGCCCTGGACCTACGAGTACGACATGCTCATCTCCACACCACTTGGCGAACACACGCCGGTCGCTCGGCCTAAGTCCCTGATAACAGGCAAGCCGATGAAGATCGAATGGTCGGCCAACTGGGATGATGACCTTGCTGGTGGCCCCGAACTCGCACCTAGTGACCCAGTCCTCGTCAAGATCAGGGATCAGGTGACTGATCGCGTCAAGATGGAATTCGAACAAGCCTTCATGTTCTACCTGCCTCGCATATGTGAGCACTGCCTCAATCCCGCATGTGTCGCTGCCTGCCCCTCCGGGGCCATGTACAAACGTGCTGAAGATGGAATTGTGCTGGTCGATCAGGATGCTTGCCGCGGTTGGCGCATGTGTGTGTCAGGCTGCCCTTACAAAAAGGTCTACTTCAACCACAACACCGGTAAAGCCGAGAAGTGCACCCTGTGCTACCCACGCCTTGAAGTCGGACTACCCACCGTCTGCTCCGAGACATGTGTCGGTCGGCTGCGCTATCTGGGGCTATTTCTTTATGATGCCGATGCGGTGACGGCTGCCGCCGAGACCGAAGATGAACATGGCCTGTTGCAAGCACAGTTGGATCTACTACTTGATCCGAATGATCCCAATGTGCAATTACAGGCCTTACGTGACGGTATACCCCAAGACTGGCTGGATGCCGCCAAGGAATCGCCGGTGTACAAGTTGGCCAAGGAATACAAGGTCGCATTACCTCTGCACCCGGAGTATCGAACCATGCCAATGGTTTGGTACATCCCACCGCTTTCACCGGTGGTCGATGCCCTGCGTGAGACCGGAAATGACGCGGAGGATGCAGGAAATCTCTTCGGGGCACTCGAATCTCTGCGCATACCGATTGAGTACTTGGCGGAGTTGTTCACAGCCGGTGATACAGCACCAGTTAGTCAATCGCTCAAAACTTTAGCCGCGATGCGCTCATATATGCGTGATGTAAACCTAGGGCGCGACCCCAAGCCCGAGATTCCAGCCGCGGTAGGCATGTCTGAGGAATCAATTTATAACTTGTACCGGTTGCTGGCCATCGCCAAGTACGAGGACCGCTATGTGATTCCTAAGGCACATGCAGAGACGGCGCGTGACCTAGAGGAACTTGCTTGCTCACTTGATGTTTCCGGCGGGCCGGGGCAGTACCAACCCGGACCATTCGGCGGTGCGTCTGGTCGCCCGGTGCCGGTGGCAGTCGAAACTTTCCACGCCTTGAAGGTACGTCAGACCACCGAGGTGCTGATTCCATTGGACGCAGTCCGGATGAACTTACAAAACTGGCACGGCCAAGGAGCAACTGATGAGTAGCACGTTGAAATCCGATACCGCAATAGCGCGATTGGCCACCTCGTGGCTGCTTTGGTACCCAGACGCCGAGCTCCAAGCCCGCCTGGATGAAATCGCAGTTGCTATCGAGGCACTGCCTCCGAAGACGCGGCTGCCCCTTAAAGCCTTTGTTGACTACCTCTGGGCTACGCCGCTCAGTGATATTCAGGCTCACTATGTCGCCACCTTCGATATGAAGCGCAAGGCCTGCCCTTATCTGACCTACTGGACCGACGGTGACACTCGCAATCGTGGACAGGCGATTCTCAGGTTCAAACAGGCTTATCTGGCATCCGGGTTCGATCCGGGAAACCGAGAGCTTGCCGACCACTTGTGCGTCGTCTTGGAGTTTGCGGCAATAGGCGATCAGTTGACGGGAGATGCGCTACTGACCGAGCACAGTGGGCCGATTCACTTGCTCCGTGACGCGCTGGCGAACCTGGATTCCGCCTACTCCTACCTGCTCGATGCCGTCATCGCCACCTTGCCGGAGATCACCTCGGAGTTAAAGGCTCGCATCGCCCAATTAGCAGCGCAGGGGCCGCCGATGGAGGAAGTCGGCTTAGAACCATTCCCGGTATTTGTCACCTTGGACCCGATTGGCGGCCGTCGATGAGTGCTTCCGACATTTTGCTTTGGGTGGCGCTGCCGTACTTGACGATTGCGGTATTCGTCACCGGCATGTTCTGGCGATACAAGTACGACAAATTCGGTTGGACTACTAGGTCGAGCCAACTCTATGAACGTAAAGTCATCCGTATTGCGAGCCCTTTATTTCATCTCGGCATCTTGGCGGTTCTCGGTGGTCACGTGATGGGCCTGCTGATTCCGGAGAACTGGACACATGCAGCGGGGCTCAGCGAGGATGCGTACCACCTAATGGCAGTTGGCCTTGGTGCCGTTGCCGGTGCCTGCACGCTCTTTGGGATCTCATTACTCATCTATCGCCGGCGGACCAACGGTGCTGTCTTCGCTGCCACCACGAGGAATGACAAAGCAATGTATGTCTTCTTAGTCGCCGCCATCTGTCTTGGTCTTTTAACAACACTCGTTGGATCTGGAATCGTTGGTGAAGGTTACAACTACCGTGAGACGGTATCGCCCTGGTTTCGATCGATTTTCCTAATGGATCCAAAACCGGAACTGATGGCCCAGGCACCGGCTTCATTTCACATTCACGCGGTAGCTGGCATGCTGTTATTCCTTATCTGGCCATTTACGCGGTTAGTGCATGCATTCAGCGCTCCAGTTCAGTACCTGTTCCGGCCATACGTCGTCTACCGTGAGCGCGGGCCGCATGACCCGGGGAGTCGCACCGCCAGGCGCGGCTGGGAGCGCGTTGGCTAAGTACCAGGTGCGCTCGCGCAAAACTTATTTCCCACCGCAACATGGTGCTTGGGCCTTCTTATTCGTGCCACTACTTATCGGTTTCCTGCTGGGAGCTGCATCCCCAATCGGGTTAGTGTTCGCCATCACCTGGGTGTGTGCATATCCGGTATCTTTTTTTGGCGGTCGCGCGTTCTTGACCAGGCTTAGGCGTGGCGCCTGGACCCCGCGCGCGCATAAAGACATTAGCTCCGCAATTCCATGGCTGCTGATCGCAAGCGTCGGCACTCTCACCCTGCTTTATTTGCGCACTTGGGTGCTAATCCCAGCGCTGTTTATTGCCGGCCTGTGGCTCATCAGCCTCATGTTGGCAAAGTCAGGGCGCGAACGCAGTCTTAGCAATGACCTACTCCTCGTGGTAATCGCGGTCATCGCGCTACCACTTATTTGGGCTGTTTCAACAAACACCACTGACCTTGCCCTAGTTCCACCAAGTATCTGGCTAGCGGCGATTGTCTGCGCGGTCTATTTCACCGGTTCAGTGATTCACGTGAAATCACTAATCCGTAAAGCCCGTGACCCCAGATGGCACCTAGCAAGCGTGGTGTATCACGGCATCGCACTTGTTGCGATGTCACTGGTCACCTGGTGGTTGCTCGTGCCCTTCGGCGTGGCTATGGTGCGAACCCTGGTGATGAAGCCTGGGCTACGGCCAGCCACGATTGGCGCCGTCGAAATCCTAATTTCCGTTCTCGTCGTTAGCTGCGTGGTCGCAGCTAGTGTTCAAGTGGTTTCGTAGGGCCTTGTATCTCCAAGAGCGCCTGCACCTCATCAGCGCGATAGCGCCGGTGCCCGCCAAGGGTCCGGATGCACGACAACTTGCCCGCCTTCGCCCAGCGCGTGACCGTCTTTGGATCAACGCGAAACAAAGCTGCCACCTCGGCCGGCGTGAGCAACAACTCGGCCTCTGGGCTACGTCCAGCCATCCGCGCCTCCGATGAATTAGACAGCCCGGCTCTCCTGACGAAGCCAACAGGGCCTACTGTTCCACCGACCTCAGCAGGCAGCAAGGGAAATCGGGCAATTCGAGCATATTTCTCGGATATCTCGATCGGAAAACCAAGGGGCAACCATGGCGAGCACGAAGTTATCGGGGCCCTGGGCGGACTTCGCCGGGCATGAGGAATTGGTGGTCGCCTACGACGAGGCCAGTGGCATGCAGGCGGTAATCGCGCTGCATTCGACCGTGCTCGGCCCGGCACTTGGTGGCGTCCGGATGTCCTGTTACACCGATCATCAGGGCGCGACCGAATCGTCTGGGCCGGCAGCGGCTGCGCGCCAAGATGCACTGCGGCTGTCGCGAGCGATGACCTACAAGAACGCCCTCGCCGGCCTCGATCATGGTGGCGGTAAAGGCGTCATCTTTGGTGACCCGGGGAATAAGTCGGTCGAGGTGCTGCATGCATTTGGTCGACTCGTCACTTCACTGGGCGGTCGTTATATCACCGCCGGTGACGTCGGCATGAGCGTCGCGGACATGGACACCATCGGCCAGACCTGCCGTTGGACCACCGGCCGGTCGCCGGCGAGCGGTGGCGTTGGCGACAGCGGAATCTTGACCGCCGTCGGCGTCTGGCAGGCCATGCGCGCCGCGGCCGGGCAGATCTGGGGCACCTGCGACCTAGCCGGGCGCCGGGTCGGGGTGGTCGGTGCCGGCAAAGTCGGTGGCCGGCTGGTCGGCCACTTGATCGACGAGGGCGCCGTTGTCTTCGTGGTCGATCCCGCTTCGGTCACCTTGGCCGGCCTTGTCAAGCAATACCCGCAGGTTCAAGTCTTAGAGTCAACCGCGGCGCTCCTTGGCGCCGACCTAGATGTGCTCTCCCCGAATGCCATGGGCGGGTTCTTGACGATGGAGCTAGCCGACCACCTGAGGGTGCCGCTGATCTGCGGTGGGGCCAATAACCAACTGGCCAGCCCCGAGGTCGCCGACGTGCTCGCCGCCCGGGGGGTGCTCTACGCCCCGGATTTCATGGTCAACTGCGGGGGCGTGATCCAAGTTGCCGAAGAGCTCACCGGCTGCGATCTGGAGCGGGCCCGGGCCAAGGTCATGCAGGTTTTCACCACTACCGAAAAAGTGCTGGCCCGGGCCCAGCGCACCGGTTGCACCCCGGTGGCGGCCGCGGAGGCCCTCGCCGAGGACCGAATCGCTGGCCGCGGTTAACGCCCGCCAAGGCGGACCGGTACTGTAGGCGCACGCGGGGCGGCCCGGGTTACCCGGCCGCAGACGCAATTTCCGTCCACACGACTGGGGCGATAGTCCCGGATGAGGGGGTCGAGCCATGGGGCGCGGCCGGGCAAAAGCCAAGCAGACCAAGGTTGCCCGTGAGTTGAAGTACGGCGGGCCACAGACCGATTTTGATCGGTTGCAAGCAGAGTTGGCGGGCAGTGCAGGTACTCACTCGTCCCCGCGCGCCGGTGACGGCGACGCGGCCGATGACGCCCAAGCAGATGACGCCCAAGCAGATGACGCCCAAGCAGATGACCCGTACTCGAAGTACTACGACGAATCAGCCGACTAATACGTTCGCCCTCGATGATCAGCCGGTTTGCTGCTGGCCAACGAGGATAACCGCACCGCCGCCACCGCCCTTTGCGGGCGAATCACCCATCTCACCATCGCGGCGATCGCGCACTGCACCGCAAACCCAGGCCTTTACTCCGCGTCCGGTCAGTAGCTCAATTGCCTGGCTCGCGGCACCCGCCGGCAAAATTGCGACCATGCCGATACCCATGTTCAAGGTGCGCTCAAGCTCAAGTTGATCAACCGCGCCCAAGCCCCCAATGAGATTGAAGATCGGCAGCGGTGCCCAAGTGGTCCGGTCAACCACCGCCGCCAGCTGAGGCGGCAGCACTCGAGCAATATTGGCCGCGAGCCCGCCGCCGGTCACGTGGCTTAATCCGTGCACCGGCACCGCGTCAATCAAAGCCAAAACGTCTTGCGCGTAGATTCGGGTCGGCTCCAGTAACTCCTCGCCAACGGTGCGATCAAGTTCAGGTAGATACGCGTTGATGCCCGGGCCCTTGTCACCTAGGAGCACATACCGAGCCAGGGAATAGCCATTGGAGTGCAGGCCCGATGCGGCCATCGCGACCAAAACATCGCCGGCGACAACTCGATCGGGGCCCAGTAGCAAATCTGCCTCGACCACACCGGTACCGGCGCCGGCTAGGTCGTACTCATCAGGTGCCAGTAAACCCGGGTGCTCGGCTGTCTCACCCCCGAGTAACGCGCAGCCAGCCAATTGGCAACCCGCTGCAATACCCGACACGATCGCCGCGATCCGCTCTGGGACAACCGATCCGGTGGCGATGTAGTCGGTTAGAAAAAGTGGCTCGGCACCTACGACAACTAAGTCATCCACCACCATCGCGACGAGATCGATGCCGATCGTGTCGTGCACGTCCATCGCTCGAGCAACCGCAACCTTGGTGCCAACACCATCTGTCGAGGTAGCAAGTAGTGGCCTTCGGTACTTCGTCAACGCCGAGGCATCGAAGAGTCCGGCGAATCCACCGAAGTCACCGACCGACTCCGGCCGCTGCGCTGCCTTTACCGATTCGCGCATTAGCGCAACAGCCCGCTCGCCAGCTTCGACATCAACCCCGGCTGCCGCGTATGAGGCTCCCGTCATGGCCTTTCCAGCGCATCGGCGGCGCCGCCGCCAACCATCGTGCTGACCCCGTCAATGTCCAAGGTGCCGTCCAGCGCTCGCCTTTCAATACCCTCGAACAACTGCTTGCCCAAGAATTGCGCCTCGGGAATTTCAACCGGATAGACCCCGTCGAAGCAGGCTCGGCAGAGTTTCTCCTTGGGTATTGTCGTGGCCGCAATTAGTGCATCAAGGGAAACGTAGCCGAGTGAATCAGCGCCGATCGAACGGCAGATTTGCTCGACGGTGAGCCCGTTGGCCACCAGTTCCGACCTACTTGCAAAATCAATCCCGTAGAAGCAGGGCCACTCAACAGGGGGGCTCGAAATTCGCACGTGCACCTCTCGGGCCCCCGCTTCCCGAAGCATGCGCACCAGTGCGCGCTGCGTATTGCCGCGCACGATCGAGTCGTCGACCACAACGAGTCTTTGCCCGCCGATCACTTCGCGGAGCGGATTCAATTTCAAGCGGATTCCGAGTTGGCGAATTGACTGTGATGGCTGGATGAAAGTTCGGCCCACATACGCGTTCTTCACTAGGCCTTCGGAGAAGGCAATGCCCGACTCCTGCGCATACCCGATTGCGGCGTAGCGACCGGATTCGGGAACCGGAATAACAAGATCGGCAGTTACTGGGTGTTCGCGGGCTAGGATGCGCCCGGTTTCAACTCGGGTCACCTGAATACTGCGGCCCGCAATGGTGGTATCCGGGCGAGCCAGATACACGTATTCGAAAAGGCAGCCTTTGGGGTCGGCTTCGGCAAATCGCTCAGAGCGCACCCCTTGGTCATCGATGACGATGATTTCACCCGGTTCAATCTCGCGGACGAACGAGGCTCCGATGATGTCGAGCGCCGCTGTTTCACTCGCCAATACCCAGCCGCGTTCGAGTCGGCCGAGGGATAGCGGTCTGATTCCCTGCGGGTCGCGTGCGCCATACAGGGCGTCGTCATCCATGAACACGAGGGAGAACGCACCTTTTACGTGCGGGAGTTCTTCCATCGCGGCCGCCATCACACTTAAATCCGGATGCGATGCGAGTAGTGCGGCTAACACATCGGTATCACTCGAGGCTTCTACCTGGGTATCAAGGGGTAGCTCACCTGACTCACGGGATAGCTCGATCAACCGCCGGCGCAAAGCTGCTGTGTTGGTGATGTTGCCGTTGTGTGCGAGCGCCAGATGCCCGGTTGCCGTCGATCGAAATGTCGGCTGCGCGTTCTCCCAGACACTGGCACCGGTAGTCGAATAACGCGTATGCCCGATAGCGACGTGCCCGCGCAGTGATTCCAGATTGGCTTCGGTGAAGACTTGGGAAACTAGACCCATGTCCTTGTAGACGAGGATTTGACTGCCATCGCTAACAGCCATGCCGGCTGATTCTTGACCCCGGTGCTGCAAGGCGTAAAGACCGAAGTAGGTGAGTTTGGCGACTTCGTCGCCCGGTGCCCAAACACCGAAGACGCCGCACGCATCCTGGGGTCCCTTTTCACCCGGGAGGAGGTCATGTGAAAGGAGTCCATCACCGCGGGCCACCATCTGAGCCTACGCGATTTTGTTGTCCGCCCTCACCGTAGGCGCGCAACTATTCGAGGGACAGTTTTACTTCATCAAAGAGGGGTAGCCATGGTGATAGGTCCGAGCGCTCGCCACTGGCTCGAACTAGGTTCGTGGCCTGGGCCCACTCCTTGGCACCGACACATAACTCCAGCCAAGTGCGTGCATCAGTTTCCACCACCGCCGATGGCGTGCCACGTCGATGCGTGCGCCCGGGGATAGCCTGGACCGCGGCATAGGGCGGGATTCGAACTTCCACACTGCGACCGGGCGCAGCCTCGATCAAGGCAGCCAACGAGGCTTTCACCGCGGCTTTTAGCTGATCGGCCGGCGGCTCAGCGCCTCGAGCAAATACCGCCAGCACCTCGATTATGGATGTCGGGGTGGCCACCATTGAGCTAGCCGAAAAGTTCCGGCAGGGTGCGCTCGTGCTCGCGCCTTAGGTCGTCTAACGAGACACAGAAGAGGTCGGCGAAATCCAACTCAGGTGCTGCTGAGACAACTCCTATCTCGACCAGCGGGACACCCTTTTGCCCACACATGTCAAGAAGTTGGCCGGTAGCACTTGGACTCACGACCACCACCGCGCGGCCGGTGGATTCAGCGAACATGAAGACAAATGGCTCCAAGGCCGCTGGCACCAGCACGGTCGCACCGGTGCCGGCGCGCAGGGCCATCTCAACCAACACCTGCGCCACCCCGCCGTCCGAGACATCATGTGCCGCCACGAACAACCCGCTCGTTGATCCGGCAACCAAAACCTCCGCCAAGGCGCGCTCGCGATCAAGATCAACCCTGGGCGGTAAGCCACCGAGGTGACCATGCACATGATTGGCCCATTCACTCCCGCCAAACTCGTCATTGGTGTCACCAAGTAGATAAATCCGATCCCCCGCACCAGCCCATGCCATGGAAGTACGCGTGGCGACGTCAGCGATAACACCGAGTACACCCACCACCGGTGTCGGCAAGATTGCGGTGGCACCGGTTTGGTTGTAGAACGAGACATTGCCTCCGGTTACCGGAGTACCAAGTAGCAGGCACCCATCGGCCAGCCCGCGGGTGGCCTCGGCGAACTGCCACATAACTTCAGGATCCTCCGGCGAGCCGAAGTTCAGGCAGTTGGTTACTGCGAGCGGCGTGGCACCCGAAGCAGCCACATTGCGATAGGCCTCAGCCAAGGCAAGTTGCGCACCCGCGTACGGGTCAAGCTTCGCGAAGCGCCCATTGCAATCGGTGGCGATGGCGACGCCAAGGCCGGTGCTCTCGTCGATGCGGATCATTCCCGCATCCTCCGGCTGCGCCAGCACCGTATTGCCTTGCACATAGCGGTCGTATTGCGAGGTCACCCACGACTTCGAGGCCAAGTTCGGCGCAGCCACCATCACTAGCAGGGTATCTCGCAACTCGGGCCCGGTAACGGGCCGCTCCAGGTGATCTGTGGTGTCAGCCTGCAGAGCATCCTGCCAGGGCGGCCGGTGGTACGGCCGTTCATAAACCGGGCCCTCATGCGCGACGGTGCGTGGTGGCACATCAACAATTCTTTCGCCATGCCAGTCGACGGTGAGCCGCCCACTCGCATTTACCTCACCGATTACTACCGCCTCGACATCCCACTTCGCGCAGCGCTCCATGAACTCAGGTAGTCGATCTGGGCGCACAATCGCGCACATGCGCTCCTGCGACTCACTCATCAGGATTTCTTCCGGTGACAAAGTCTCATCTCGCAACAAGACCCGATCGAGCCAGACGTGCATGCCGCCCTCACCATTTGACGCCAGCTCGCTGGTCGCACAGGAGATGCCCGCGCCGCCAAGATCTTGGATACCTTCGACTAACCCGGCTTGCAAGACTTCAAGGGTGGCCTCGATCAGCAACTTCTCCATGAAGGGGTCGCCAACCTGCACACTCGGTCGTTTAGTCGGGCCACCGTCTGAAAACGTCTCGGAGGCTAGAACTGACACCCCACCAATACCATCGCCGCCGGTGCGGGCTCCGTAAAGCACAACCAGATTGCCGACACCCTTGGCACTGGCCAGATGAATGTCTTCATGCTTCATCGCACCCACGCAGAGGGCATTTACGAGAGGGTTGCCGATATAGGAGGAGTCGAAGACGATTTCGCCACCGATATTCGGCAGGCCCAGGCAGTTACCGTAGCCGCCGATACCAGCCACGATGCCCGGTAGCACCCGACCGGTGTCTGGCGCATCAGCCGGCCCAAACCGGAGTGGATCCATCACGGCAAGGGGTCGGGCCCCCATCGACATGATGTCGCGCACGATCCCGCCGATACCCGTCGCGGCACCTTGATAGGGCTCAACATAGGAAGGGTGATTATGGCTTTCGACTTTGAAAGTAACAGCCCAGCCGGCACCGATATCGACAACGCCGGCGTTCTCGCCGATGCCAACCAGAAGTGCGTCGGTCTTGGGGGCTTTCTCACCGAACTGACGTAAATGCACCTTTGATGACTTATATGAGCAGTGCTCACTCCACATGACCGAATACATCGCCAACTCCGACGAAGTCGGCCGGCGCTGGAGGATGTCGCGGATCTGCTGATACTCGTCAGGCTTTAATCCCAACTCGGCGAACGGTTGCGAGTGCTCAGGTGAGACTTCGGCGAGGGCCACGGTGTCGATGCTCATGAGCCAACCATCGATTTCAGGACGCTAGTGAAAAAGTTGATGCCATCTGTCGAGGGGCCGGTGAGCGATTCAACCGCGTGCTCCGGGTGCGGCATCAAACCCACGACGTTGCCACGCTCATTGGCTATCCCGGCGATATCACGCCGGCTGCCATTGGGATTTACTTCCAGGTATCGGGCGACAACTCGGCCTTCGGCCTCTAGCGCGTCAAGGGTGCGCTCATCGGCGACATAACCACCTTCGCCATTCTTCAACGGGATCACGATTTCCTGGCCGCTCGTGAAGTCTGCGGTCCAGGGGGAACTCGTGTTCTCGATGCGCAGGCGCTGGTCGCGGCACATGAAGTGCAATGAGTCGTTACGGGTCAAAGCCCCGGGGAGTAGATGCGACTCACAAAGTATTTGAAACCCATTGCAGATGCCCAACAACGGCATGCCGGCATTCGCGCGCTCGATTATTGAGTGCATAACAGGGGCAAAGCGCGCGATAGCCCCGCACCGAAGGTAATCGCCATACGAGAACCCACCTGGCAAGATCACCGCGTCGACCCGCTTCAGATCCTCGTCGCCATGCCAAAGTGCAATTGCCTCACCACCCGCGATGCGTACGGCTCGCGCAGCATCACGATCATCGAGTGAGCCGGGGAAGGTAACTACACCAACCCTTACGCTCATACCTGATCCTCGATTACCCGAAGTTTGTAGTCTTCGATCACCGGGTTACTGAGTAATTCGGCGGCCAGGGTTTCGAGCAGCTCAAGGCGCTCCCCTTCGACAACGCCGGCAAGATCGATGATGAACTGCTTTCCCTGGCGCACGCCGGTGACACCGGTCAGGCCAAGTCGGCGCAGGGAGCCTTCGACCGCGCGGCCTTGGGGGTCCAAAATCTCAGGCTTGAGCATGACGTCGACGACGACGCGGGCCACGGGCGCTCCATTGCTAGTCGCAGGTCCAAAGTTTCGGTCTGGGAAGGTGACCAGTCTATCGGGCCACACCTGGCGAACTGGGAACCCAGGAACTAGGAACTAGGAACTAGGAACTAGGAACTTGGTTCTATTGCCTTTAGGCTGCCGGCCGGGGAGCCGGTGTCATCGGCGGCTTCGCCCGCGGCCATGCTATTGCCCCGGCGCGTCGCCGAGTCACTCGCGACAAGATCGATCTTGGGATGGGCGAGGTAGTGCGCAAGGATGCGATTTCCGATATTGAGGATGATCGTGATCATCAGCGTGATCAGCAGAAACTGAACCAAAACCCCGACGAGATCCACGTCAGGATCCTGAAATGCATTGATAAAGGCGCCGGCGTTGAAGATCAACGAGATCACCATTGAGAGGGGCAGCAGACCTATCATCAGAGGGCTAGGTTACCAATCTGATCAGTTGAAGTGGGCGCCTTCGAATTCGCTGACCTTACTTTAGCGTCCTCGCATGGCACGCCGTCCCGAAACACGATCGGGATGCCTAAGGCTTTGAGGGCGCCAGGATTTGTTGAATCCAGTTCATTAATCACCATCAGCGCCGAGATGTTTCCGAAGCACTGGGTCCAACGGCTTAAGGACGCGACGGTTCGGGCAGCGTCCACGACTGCCCAAACATGATCAGCCTTCAGTGCTTCGACGGCCTTGACGATGCGCACCCGATCCAGATCGTTAGTGCCCATTGGGAAAGGCGAGTGCACGATGACGATGGTGGGAGTCTGCTGCCGGTTCACCAGATCGAGAACTTGGTCGGCACCTGAATACAAGAAGTGCTGCGCCGGTGCCAGGCCGGCAACCGATACACCGGCGGGGGTGATGGCCAAGATAGAGATCTCGTCACGGCCGCACGCCTCGCTGATGTCCTGAGCCTGCCGGTATGCCTCCTCGGCATCCCCGACAAGTACTAGTACCTCGCCCGCATCAATGGGTACGCCAACGGGAATTTGGTAGAACGAAAGCTTCTGCTTCGCTGGACTCACGACAAATTGGTCGAGGTCATCTTGCAGTACCTCAGTCGCCTGATCTAGTACATCCGGCGCCTGGAACTTAACGCTGAATGCGGCCGGTTTGGCAACTGCGACAACTACTGGCTTCACTGATTGCGGTGCTTGGGTTAGCTCTACCTTTGGCACCGGTACAACCGGGCTACGTCGCGGACGCTCGGCGGCTACACCGGCTGACTTCTTGACGATCGGCGGCGCACTTCGAGCAATCGTCTCGGCAACCGTAAATATCTGGAGCAATCTGGCTTCATCGGGCCCTAAGGTGCCGCGCTTGGAATAGAACCGCTCCACCTTGTTGCGCTGTGCCCTGATCTCATCGCTGATCTGGGTCCGCCAATGCTCCTCGCCGTGGCTGCTGGCGACCGAGACTGGCTTGGGTGCTTGCGGGGCGGTAACGGCTTCGATGACTGGTACCGGCGGGGGGAGTTCTTCCTGGACGATCACCGGAACCGTGATTTGTACAGGTGCCTCTTCTAGGTCCATTGCTGCAACTAGTCGATCAGCCGGCGAGAGTTGATCGTGGACGGAAGTGTCTTCGATGGGTGGGGCCTGTGACAACAGATCACGCAGCCTCGACTGCTGCTCCAAGCTCGCCGGTGCAGTTCTGCTTGGGCGCTTCGCCCGGTTTTTCGCGGCGCGCTTATTGCGCAGCCGCAACCGGAAACCCTTTTTCTTACGGGACGAGTCGGTGCCGTTGCTCAAAGTGGCGTCGAGATCGGTCAGTTCATCAGGGCCCAAGGGGTCGGCACCGACACTCGCGTTATCGCCGAAGTCCTGGGAATTAAGTGCCCGTGCCTGCTCGAGTAGATCCCGAGCCCATTCCTGTGCAGACGCCGCGGCCTGGTCGTTTTGACTGCGGGTAGCGATCTCGCCCAATGACATCCCCGCGGTTACAGGTTGCGCCGCAATACCGGCTACTAGCCGAGGATCAACAATCTCGATGGTCACCTCATAATGCTGCTTGGCAAAGAAACCGCCCACCCCGCCCGAACGAACCTGTTCGGCTTGGATGACCTTGAAGTCACGGCCGTAGTTGGATTCGATCTCACGCAGTATTCCCTTGAGGTCTGGTCCCTCAAGCAACATTCGCAGGCTCACTACCCACCGCCCCTACTGTCTGGATATCAATTGGTCCGCCGAGTTCTGAGTACGAAAGAATTGGCAGTCTTGGGAATTCATGGCGCAGTTGCCGGTAAAGCGGGGCCCGGAGCTGACTCGCACAGATCAGCACTGGCGAGACTCCCGTCTCCTCGGCTGCATTGACCAAACGTCCGATGTCAGCACTCATGCGGGAAAGGATCGATGCATCGATTGCCAGCACCTGGCCCTCCTGCCCGGCCCGGGACGACGACAGCAGGCTTTGTTCGAAGCTCGGGTCCAAGGTGATGACGTGCAGGACCCCATCCATCGCAGCCCGTGAACTAATTGACGAGCCCAATACCTCGCGAGCCGCCTCGACCAGGGCTTCTGTGCCCTGACGACCGGTGCGGATACCGGCGGACATTGCCTCGAAGATGCGGGCCAGATCCCGGATTGCCACCCGTTCGCGGAGCAAGCCCTGAAGCACCTGCTGGATTTCGCCGAGTGTCGCCTGCGCGGGTGTTAACTCCTCGACAACAGATGGGTGGGTCTGACGCAAAGAGTCGACCAACAGCTTTACATCCTCTCGGGAGAGGAGTTCGGCTGCGTGCTTGCGCACCGTCTCAGCCAGGTGGGTGGTCACAATTGAGGCGCGATCGATGACCGTGGCGCCCATCAGTTCGGCTTGACGCTGGAACGCAACGGGAACCCACCGAGCATCTAGGCCAAATACCGGTTCCTTGGTTTCCTCACCAGGTAGTGACTCAATGTTGTCACCGATGACGAGCACATGCCCCGGAGGTGCCTGACCGCGCGCGACCTCGACTCCGTGCAACCGGATCCGATAGGTAGCAAGGGGCAGGTCGGTGTCGTCCCGCGTGCGAACCGTGGGAAGGACGAGGCCGAGTTCCATCGCGAGTTTGCGGCGCAGGGCCTTCACTCTGACCAGTAGATCTCCGCCAACATTGGGGTCAACTAGATCGATGATGTCGTAACTGAGCCCAAGCTCGAGGGCATCAACCTGCAAGTCTTTAACGATGGCCTCGGGACTGTCGGGCAGCGGCTTGCCCGCGGTCAATGCCGCCTGCGCGCCCGGTGCCTCGAGGGCTTTCTTATCCGTTGCTGCTGCCGTGCGAGCCAGCCGCCGGCCAATCAGCATTAGGCCGCCACCGACCACGAGAAATGGCAGTGCCGGCATGCCTGGAATGATGGCAAGCGCCGCGATGCCGCCGCCGGCGATGATCAGCGTGCGTCGCTGGCCTTTCAATTGCGCGATTACATCCGAAGACATGTCACCGTCGGTGGCGGCCCGAGTAACCATGAGGCCGGTCGCAACAGCGAGCATCAGTGCGGGGATCTGCGCGGTCAAGCCGTCGCCGACCGTGAGGAGGCTATAGGTATCGATCGCCTCTGAGAAGCTCATCCCCTTCTGGGTGAGCCCAATTGCGACGCCACCGAAGAGGTTGATGA
>CAJBZP010000002.1 GCA_903960135.1 uncultured Actinomycetes bacterium
CCGAACTAACCGGGGCACTAACTTCACTCTTCGACATGTAATCTCCATTCCCTTAGTTGTGAATTTCAACAATTCTTTTACTTACTCTTCATTACCCTCAAAGCAAATACATAAATAACACGCATTACCAGGTAGCGTGGAGGAGGGGTTTAGGGTGCCGCCGATACCACCCACACCGGGCCGCACCCAACCAACACCAAGTGCCAACCGATCACTGGCCACCGAACTAACCGGGGCACTAACTTCACTCTTCGACATGTAATCTCCCTCATAAGGTCAGAATCCGACAGCTAATGAGAACACCGAATTTGCCAGATAGCAATAGCGAAACGCCCAACGATTCGCTAGTGCCGCTAGGTTTTACCTTCCAATTGACCGGGCGTTCATGCGACAGCGATGAATTTCGCGATGGCCCTGGCGGTGGCAGCGGGTTGCTCGACAATACTTAGGTGCCCGGCCCCGGAGATTTTCACTTCCTGCCCGCTGCGCAGGACCTGCAGCATCGCCATCTGGTCGGCTGCCGGACTCATTGTGTCTTCCGCACCCCACATCACGAGCACCGGGATATCAAGTTCACCAAGTACCTCGAGTGAGCCTGCCCGATCGGCCATCGCCTGCTGATACCACGCAACCGTTCGCGGGTCAGCGTCAGTAAGCCAGCCAGCGACTTGCTCAACTAACTCCGGGCGGGTGTCACGCGTTACCTGGCCAAGCAGCCCGGTCAGCATGGACTGCTGCAAAATCCGACCACACTCCTGCGGGTTATCGGTGACGGCCTTGGCCATCCGAAATCTATTTTCGCGGGCTAACTCAGTGTCGGCACTGGCTTTGGTGTCGCAACAGATGGCTGCTGCAAATATTTCGGGACTTTTGCGCAGCATTGCCATGGCGACGTATCCACCAAGTGAGATCCCACCGAGTACTGCACGGTCGATCCCGCGGTGATCCAAGTCCGCAAGAATCGCATCCGCTACCGAGTCAATACTGGGAGCCCCCGGCAACAAGTCCGTGCCACCAAAGCCTGGCAGATTCGGTACGTGCACTTGCGAGCCACCGGCAGCAAGTACCTCCACTTGCGGGTCCCAAAGCCGGGCATCGAAGGGAAATGCGTGCAATAACACCACTGTTGGTCCGCTCATAGATCACTCCAGCGTTCCATTGGCCCGGCCCATTGGTGCGGCAGTGGCCAAGCAAGAGGTGCGACCCGCTTAACGATCTCGTCAATGGCGGCGCGAACGTTGGTCTCCCCCACCCACAGGTGCTTGGCCCCAGCAATACCAATCACTTGGGCCTGCGAAATAGCCGCGAACCTTGCCCTGGCAGCAGCCGGCTTTAGATAGTCATCAAGTTCAGGCACGACGCAGGTCAGAGCCCGACCAGAATCCGACCAACCAGCCAGATCCGCATCGGTAGCAAAGCGCAGCGGTGGCGACAGCAAAATTGCTCCGCGCACCGGATCCACATTGCCATGCCGCAAAATCACATCGGTACCAAATGACCAACCCACCAGCCACGGGGCGGGAAGTGACCGGGCCTCGATCTCCCCGATGGCCGCTAATAGATCCAAACCCTCACCGCGCCCGCTGTCGAATTCACCCTCGCTTTGCCCAGCTGCACTTTGGGTTCCTCGGGTGTTGAATCGCAGCACCGCAACATCGGCGAGCGCCGGCAACCGCCAGGCCATCTTGCGCAATACGTGGCTATCCATCATCCCGCCGTGCGTAGGTAGCGGATGCACGCAGATGATCGAGGCTAACGGCGTATTGCTCTCGGGCATTGCTAACTCACCAACAAGTCTTAATCCGTCCGAGGTCGTCAGCGTTAGTGGTATTCGCAGCGCCGGCAGCACTGAATTCGCGACGATATTTGAGGTGGTCACGTCAGTAACGTGGCCCGCCCGCTGACCGCATGGTGCGCGGCCCGCGGTTGTGACGCGAACTCCAGCATGCAGTGTGCCAATGGCGCCTCGACTCGACACCACCAAGGCCATCGGCCGGGTAAACCACCACATGTGGTGTCGCCGGTCGGATTTCTTGGTCGCACCCTGGGCAGCGATAGGTTTTGGTCGAACTAGAACCGGTGATGGACTGCACTACCCAATCCTCGCCGTCATAATCCTCAACACGCCTTGCCCCTAGGCCTCCGGGCCCGCGCTCGGCGCCAGATGCACCCGGTTTCCGGTGGTGTTTGCGCCCCATGGCAGCCAGCCAAACCTAGGAGTAGACCCGGAACCCGCGACCGGTCTTACGGCCCAGGTAGCCAGCGGTCACCAGGTGCTCAAGTCGCGGCGCTGGCGCAAATCCGCGCTCACGAAATTCGCGGTAAAGGGTCTGCTGGATGGCAAGTGAGACATCAAGGCCAACCACATCAAGGAGTTCAAATGGCCCCATCGGATAACCACAGCCACGCTTCATTGCAAGATCAATGTCATCGGCATCGGCATAGTTCATCTCAAGCATGCGGATGGCATCATTGAGATAGGGGAAGAGCAGTGCGTTGACGATGAAGCCAGCACGATCCGCGCAAACGACTGGGTGCTTATCGATCCGCAGGCACAGTTCACGTGCGGTCGCGATTACTTCGTCGGCGGTTGCGACGGTACTGACTATCTCTACCAGTTTCATGACCGCGGCGGGGTTGAAGAAGTGCAGGCCAACGACATCCTGCGGCCGCGAGGTGGCCGCTGCCATTTCAACCACCGGCAGGCTCGAAGTTGTCGTAGCAAGGATCGCACCCGTCTTGCAGATTTCGTCAAGATTCTCAAAGAGTGCCAATTTCACGGGTAGCTCTTCGACCACCGCTTCGACAACTAGATCAACTTTGGCAAGATCATCGAGTTTCGTCGACCCGGTCAGGTGGGCTAGCGCGGCATCGCGCC
>CAJBZP010000003.1 GCA_903960135.1 uncultured Actinomycetes bacterium
CGCAGCACGATGCCATCGCGGGCCGTGATCGGGACATTCCATTCGGCGATGACGCCGGTAGGTGGCCCCGTGATTGTTATCGGTGGTCGCGCCATGCCATGCAAACGCCTGGCCACAGCTCGCGGGCTCGCCAGTTTCATCTACCCCTCCGTCCCAGCAGTAACCGGGCAACAACAACGGCGATGCGAATTTAGCATTGGCCTAATCGGCCCCACCTGGCGATAGGGCACAGTGCTACTCCTCATTACCCTCAAAGCAAAAGCACGGATTGGTGCCGTAGTAGGTAGCCGAAGGGTTTAGGGAGCCGTCGAAACCACCCGCACCCGGACGCACCCAACCAACACCAAGAGCCATCCGATCACTGGCCACCGAACTAACCGGGGCACTAACTTCACTTTTCGACATGTAATCTCCACTCCCTTAGTTGTGAATTTCAACAACTCTTTTACTTACTCTTCATTACCCTCAAAACAATAGGTTGTTAATTTGTTGCCGCAGCACGAACCGCAATTACCTGAGGGGTTTAGGGTGCCGCCGATACCGGCCACACCAGGGCGCACCCAACCAACACCAAGTGCGAACCGATCACTGGCCACCGAACTAACCGGGGCACTAACTTCCACACTAGGCATTGAATTTTCCTTCCCAAAGGGGTAGCAGCCCGCGGATGGGCCACTGCCCAATGGGAACACCGAAACCACCAAAAGGCAATAGTGAAACACTTAACAATTCCCGGCGACCACCAAACCCCCGACTGACTTCGCCCGGTGCGCCCACGGCACCGGGTTTGGATTTTTGCCGTTGCGCGGTCAGGTGCGGTATCTGCTCGCCGCGGCCAAGAAGGCGCCGATCAGGTTCGCATCTGCAACCCTGCGGTCTGGGTGCTCCGGATGCCACTGCACCCCGAGGCAAAAGTCAGCGCCCAAGTCCTCGCAAACTTCGATGGTGCCGTCATCGGCCCACCCGGTCACCGTTAAGTCACCTGGGCTATCAACCCCTTGGTGATGCGAGGAGTTAACAGTGGTTGCGGTGGTGCCCATTACCTGCGCAATCAGCGAGCCGGGGGCGAAAGTCGCTTCGTGTTCCACGAACTGCCCGGGCACTTCGCGGTGCACCGTGGCCAGGCCAAGATCGGGCAGGTTCTGGATCAGCGTGCCGCCGTGGGCAACCGCCATGATCTGTAGGCCGCGGCAGATACCCAGCACGGGCATCCCACGCTCCCGTGCACCCCGGTAGAGCACGGTTTCAGATTCATCCCTTGACTCACGTGGCGCATCCGCCGTGACATGGGGTGCGGCGCCGTAGCGGCGTGCATCGACGTCGGCGCCACCGACAAGTACTAATCCGTCGAGGCGGTCCAATGCGTCGGCGTTGGTCGCAGGGGGTAGCAACACGATGCGCCCGCCCGCATCCTGGAATAGATCCAAGTACCAGTGCGGGAGTTCGGCAGCCTTGATATCCCAAGCCCCCCATTTGGCCTGCTCGAAATAGACGGAGACACCGACCACGGGCGCTGACATCCGGCAATGCTCTCACAGCCGCAGCCCCGTGCCGTAGATTGCCCAGCGTGCAATCGGATCTAACCTCTCTACTCGTCATCGTCTCAATCGCCGCCATCGTGCCGCTGATCGTCGGGCTCACCAGGGTCAAGGTTGCCGAGGTGGTGTTGCTCCTGGTCGGGGGGATCATCTTCGGCCCATACATCCTCAACTGGATTCAGGTCGACGCCGCCATTGATCTACTCGCCGAGATGGGCTTGGGCCTGCTTTTCTTCCTAGCCGGAAATGAACTAGAGCGAACCGCCATCTCCGGCAAGAATGGCAAGCTCGCCGCCATCGGCTGGGGCGCTTCACTACTCCTCGCCGGCCTGCTAACCGGCGGGCTTTACGCCATTGGTTTCGTTCAAGATTATTTAGGGGTGGCGATCGCGCTGACCACAACGGCCCTCGGCACCTTGCTGCCGGTGCTGCGCGATGCCGGCGAGTCTAAAACCCGGTTTGGGCTGTTTTTCATGGGGGCCGGGGCGTGGGGCGAGTTTGGCCCGATCATCGCAATCGCGATTTTGTTCGGCACCCAGTCATCATTCGTTGCAATCCTCTCCCTTGTCGGCTTCGCGATTGTCGCCTTGATAGTGGCACTGCTACCACAACGAATGAACAACCATCGGGTGCGGGCGGTGCTGCAGCGCGGGTATGGCACCAGCTCACAAACCGCGGTGCGCATCACCATGTTGCTGCTCATATTTCTCCTGACTCTGGCTTCAGGTTTTGGGTTGGATGCAATCCTTGGTGCCTTCATCGCCGGGATCATCGTGCGCCGCTACGCACCACGTAGTGAAGACTCCATGTTGCATGGTCGGATCGAAGGGATTGCGTTCGGATTCTTCGTACCAATCTTCTTCATTGTCTCCGGCGCAAACCTAGATGTCATGTCTATTATTCAGAATCCCCTTGTCCTCATTGTTTTCTTCGTGCTACTGCTGCTGGTTCGCGGGCTACCGCAATTCTTTATTTACCGTAAGGCGATACCGGATGCCTTCCAGCGCGGGCGCTTCTCCTTGCTTGTTGCCACCGGGCTTCCGATGATCGTCGCGATCACCACTTTGCAAGTCGAGGCCGGGGAGATGATGCCCCAGAACGCG
The DNA here is from genome assembly GCA_903960135.1 of uncultured Actinomycetes bacterium. Taxonomy (GTDB): domain Bacteria; phylum Actinomycetota; class Actinomycetes; order S36-B12; family S36-B12. The sequence continues at coordinate 2,642 of CAJBZP010000003.1, forward strand.
GCCGGGTTGGTTGGCGCTGGCGCGCTTTCCGTTCTGGTTTTTCCACTAGTTGCTAACGCACTCGGGAAAAAGGTGCGAAACCCGCTACCTGAGGAAGAACAGGTGAATTAGGCCCAGCGCTTAAGCACGAGCCGCGTACACCGCGTGCAAGGCAATGCCCGCAGCGACAGCAGCGTTTAGGGACTCCGTAGCACTGTTCATATCTATTCGCGCTAGCCAGTCGCAGGTCTCACCCACCAACCGGGATAAGCCTTCACCTTCAGCCCCGATAACAACTACCACCCGATCGGTCAACGTGTCTACCGGCAGGCCACCTAAGTTCGTGGCACCATCGGCGGCCAGCCCAATGACGGTGAAGCCCTTTTTTTGCAAGGACTGCAAGGCGCGAGTCAGGTTCGGCACCTGGGCAACAGGCACGCGCGCCAGAGCTCCGGCCGACGTCTTCCACGCCCCAGCGCTGATACCCGCTGCACGCCGGGTCGGGATGACGATGCCATCAGCGCCAAAGGCCGCAGCTGACCGGGCAACCGCACCCAGATTGCGCGGGTCGGTCACCCCATCGAGTGCGACGAGGAGTCGGCCCCCGCTGATAGCCGCAAGGTCGGCATACTCATATGGCGGCATTGTGAGAACCAAGCCTTGATGCACGGCATTGTGAGTCATTTCGTCAAGATCGGCTCGGGAAATTTCGAACATCGGGACGTTCTGCGCGACCGCCAAGCGCAGTGCCTCGCGCAGCCGATCGTCGGCGTCCAATTTAACCTGAACGTATAGGGCCTTGGCTGGTACTCGTGCCCGTAGCGCCTCAACCACGGAGTTGCGCCCGATAAGTAGATCAGCGGTGTCGCGTGTGCGACCACTAGACGGGCGAGCAGTCTTCTTAGCTGTCTCCTGAATGCGGACTGACGCACGTTCACGCCGCCCAGCAGGGTGGTGCGGACGCTCAACCGCCTTAGGTGTCGGGCCTTTGCCCTTGAGTTGCTTGCGGCGCTGACCCCCCGAGCCAACCGTCGCCCCCTTCTTGCTGCCCTCACTTCGCATAGCGCCACGACGCTGTGAATTACCGGCCATGACTATTGCTCCAAAGTCCAGCGGGCACCTTGGGGGGTGTCCTCGATGCGGATACCGATGGCATCAAGGCCATCGCGGATAGCATCGGCCGCGGCAAAATCCTTGCGCGCCCGAGCTTCTTGCCTTTGTTCTAGTGCCACCTGCACCAACGCATCGATTACTGAATCAGTGTCGGCTCGACCTACCTTCGCCCAGGACTGCGACCACGGATTAAGGCCAAGGATGTCGAGCATCGCGATAGTCGCCGACAATGCCTCGGTTACCAGGCCCGCGTCCTTCGTGGTCAGCGCAGCATTGCCACCGCGCACTGTCTCATGGAGTATTGCGAATGCCTGCGGTACTGCGAGGTCGTCATTCATCGCCGCGTCAAATGCCTCAGGTCTAGATGAGGGATCAGGGGTAAGCAAATGTGGATCTGTGCCTAGGAATTCGTGGCCACGTTGCAAGAATCCTTCAATCCGGCGAAACCCTTGCCCGGCTTCGTTTACCGATTCATCGGAGTACTCAAGCATTGAGCGGTAATGCGCACCTACCAAGTAGTAGCGCAACTCAATCGGGCGAACGCGCTTGATGACCTCGTCAACCAACAAGGAATTACCAAGTGACTTACTCATCTTCTCGCCAGCGGTCGTAACCCACGCGTTGTGCACCCAATAGTTGGCGAACGGGTTGCCTGCGGCCTTCGATTGCGCTATCTCATTCTCGTGATGCGGGAAAATCAAGTCGAGTCCGCCACCATGGATATCAAAATGCGGACCAAGGTACTTCTCGGCCATCGCCGAGCACTCAATATGCCATCCCGGACGGCCCGGGCCCCAAGGGGTCTCCCAAAGCGGTTCACCCGGCTTGGCCGACTTCCACATTGCAAAATCACGGGCATCGCGTTTGATCTGCGCTTGGGAGTCCGGTGATGCCAACATGTCATCAATGCGTTGACCACTTAACTTGCCGTAGCCGTCAAAAGCACGAACATCAAAATAGACATCGCCGTCGACCGCATAGCCAAACCCCGAAGCGATCAATCGTTGCATCATCGCGATCATCTCGGGGAGGTGTCCGGTCGCACGCGGTTCATAAGTTGGCGGTAGGCAACCGAGCGCATCGTACGCCCGGTTGAAGGCCCGCTCATTGCGCATCGCGACGACCCAATAAGGGACATCATCATGGCCCGCGTTATGGATGATCTTGTCGTCAATATCGGTGACGTTACGAATAAAGGTGACGTCCATGCCCTGACCGGTCAACCACCGGCGTAACACATCAAAGGCCACCCCACTGCGAATATGCCCGACGTGCGGGGGCGCCTGCACGGTCGCCCCGCAAAGGTAAATGCCAACCTGGCCTGGGGTTATCGGGATGAACTCGCGCACCGAGCGCGTGGCAGTGTCATATAAGGACAGAACGGAAGGCACAGGCACAGGCTACCGCTGGAGCGTGACGATCTTTTCCGGCGTGATGCGGACGACCACCCGCACGTTATCGGTGCCGTCATCAAAGGCGTATCTATCCAGGCCCATATACGCCTTCGCGGCTCGGTCGATCAACTCTCGGCCACCCGCTTCGGTCATTGTGGCCGTGCCTCGAACCTCAACATATGAGTAGGGGTTGTCCTTTGGGTAAACCAAGAGGGTGACCCGCGGGTCCCGTTCAATATTTAGGTGCTTGCGGCGCCCCTTGACGGTGGAGACCAGCAAGTCATTGCCGTCGCGCTCAACCCAGACAACTGACAGGTGCGGCTGGCCATCAGGGAGCAAGGTGGCGATGGTCGCGAATTCCGGGTCATCAAACCACGGTTTTACTTCTTCGGGGATCTGAGTTGTCATAACCCAAGATCCTAGGTCTAGTCAGCGGTGGGCAAGACACTGGCAACGGCCACTGCCGCTAGCCCCTCGCCGCGCCCGGTCAAGCCAAGGCCATCGGTGGTGGTGCCGGAGACCCGGACCGGTGCACCGATCGCCGCCGAGAGCACGTCTTGGGCCTCTTGGCGCCGCGACCCAACTCGGGGTTGATTGCCGATTATCTGCACACTGGCATTGCCGATCATGAACCCACCTTGCCGCACCAAGGACGCTACCTCGGATAACAAGGTCACCCCGGAGGCTCCCGAATACTTCGAGTCGTCAGTGCCGAAAACCGATCCAAGGTCACCGAGGCCGGCGGCACCGAGCAGGGCATCGCAAATCGCATGCGCGGCGACATCGGCGTCTGAATGCCCGCTGAGCCCAACGGCATCGGGCCAATACAAGCCGGCCAGCCAAAGCGGTCTGGTTGCGTCATAGGCGTGCACATCCACCCCGATACCCACAAGTGGTATCGGCGGCCGTTGGGTATTAGACGCCACCGGCGGCCCGCCGCTTCGCGAGAATTGCCTCGGCCAAGATTAGGTCAATCGGACGCGTGACTTTGAAGGCTTCCTCATGGCCCGCGATCACATGCACCACCACCCCCATGCGCTCTACCATGCCAGCATCATCGGTGATGGTTGCTTCATCAACATCCAAGGCGGCATGTGCAGCCTGCAGCACCTCGCGGGTGAAGCCCTGTGGAGTTTGTATCGCACGTAGTGTTGCTCGAGGCGGTGTCGAAGTGACATCGGATTTCGCGTCCACCTCTTTGACGGTGTCGACCATCGCGACACCGGGAACCACTGCAAGGTGACCTTGGCGTACTGCGGCCACCACTGCGCTCACCAACTCCGGTGGCACAAGTGGCCGGGCGGCGTCATGCACGAGAACTACATCAACGTCAGCCGGCAGGCCAATCAACGCGCGCGCCACCGACTCCGGTCGCGTATCACCACCGGCTACGACACTGACGTCGGCTGAGAATTGCTGCTGAACCAGCAGCGCACTTACTTCGTCGACGCTGGCAGCGGGAACGGCAACAATCACCAGATCGACCGCCCGTGACTCGGTGAGTGCATTGACCGCGTGCACGAACATCGGCACACCAGCAAGTTGACGTAAAGCCTTCGGGGTACCAGGGCCCAAGCGTTCGCCCCGGCCGGCCGCGGGCACCAGGGCAGCGGTTCGCCCCATTTAGATCACCACCCGCTAGGAAGCTAGGACCTCGTCGAGGATCGCCTCGGCATTGTCCTCATTGGTCTTCTCCGCGAGGGCGAGTTCACTCACCAAGATCTGCCGGGCTTTAGCCAGCATCCGCTTCTCGCCCGCCGACAGACCGCGCTCGCGCTCGCGGCGCCAAAGATCGCGGACCACCTCGGCCACCTTGATGACGTCGCCGGAGGCGAGTTTCTCAAGATTTGCCTTATACCGGCGCGACCAGTTGGTCGGCTCCTCGGTGTATGGCTGGCGTAGAACGTTAAATACCCGATCTAGGCCTTCGGCATTGACGACATCGCGGACGCCCACCAAATCGACGTTGTCGGAGGGGACGCGAACGGTCAAATCACCCTGAGCCACCCGTAAAACTAGGTACTCGCGGTCCTCGCCCTTGATCGTCCGGATCTCAACAGCCTCAATGAGTGCCGCCCCGTGATGTGGATAGACGACGGTGTCACCGACGTTGAAAGCCATGTAGGAAAGCCCCTCTCGAAGGGGCTAAGAATACCACGCCCAGGTTGGGGTGGATCACACCCCAAAAAGGCAGGCAAACACCTGCTAAATACCGCGGACCTTCTCGTAGATCCGGGTTCGCAACTCCGCGAACTTCGGGTCATTCCTGGTGGCGACTTGCGATCGCGGAATCACGCCATCATCGTCATGGGTTCCCACCCCCCTTTTAATATTCCCCTTTCATTATTCCTCGCGAGATTCAGTCGGGTGGACCGGATCCATTCCGCTCACGGCCCGCGTGGACGGGATCCGCTCGCGACGGTGCCTTTTGCTCCGCTACCCTCTGCCTGTGACCTCACTTACGCGCCGGCCGCACGCCACCCGCCCCGCCCTTGCACTTGCGACCATCGCCGTCGCGCTGACCGCCACATTAAGCGGCTGCTACAGCGGGTTTCGGGCGAACACCTACGAGCAGAGCCTGATGAACTCCGGCAACGGCACCCAGGCGCAGATCGGGGAGATTCGCATCGAAAATGCCACATTGGTGCTCGGACCAGACGCCGCTGGCACCGCAACCTTGGCCACCACCCTAGTCAACCAAGGCGATGCACCGGATTCGCTAATCGGCCTTGAGATCGACAACAAACCCGTCTATGTCACACCCGGTGCCGGTGAACTTGGCGCTGGCGCCGCTGTCTCGTTTGGTTACAACAGCTCAAATTGGATTAATTCCTATGAATTTACCGCGCCGGTGAGCACCTATGTTCCGGTGAAGATTCAGTTCCGGGATGCCGGGATAGTGCTGCTAAGCGTGCTGACCGTTCCGCCTACCGGTATCTATGCCGGACTTGCGCCTGAACCAGAAACCTTGCCTGCTACTAGCTAGTTGTCCATCTTGTAGCCGAGGCCACGAACGGTTAGCAGGTGCACCGGGTTAGCCGGATCCTCTTCGATCTTGGCGCGCAGCCTTTTTACATGCACGTCGAGTGTCTTGGTGTCGCCGACGTAGTCGTGACCCCAGACCCGATCAATCAGTTGTGAGCGGGTGATAACCCGACCACTGTTGCGAACAAGAACCTCGAGTAAGTCAAACTCTTTGAGCGGCATCGCTACTACTTCACCGCGAACGCTGACAATGTGACGGTCTATATCCAAACGCACCGGGCCGGCTTCAACTACAAGTGGCAATATTTCCTCGAAATCACCATGCCGACGCAACACCGCGCGCACTCTGGCGAGTAGTTCGCGTGAGGAAAATGGCTTAGTCACATAGTCGTCGGCGCCAAGTTCGAGCCCAACGACCTTGTCAACCTCACCATCTTTAGCCGTGACCATGATGATCGGCACAAGGGACTTAGCGCGAACCTGCCGGCAGACCTCGGTGCCTGAGACGCCAGGCAGCATCAGATCAAGCAGAATCAAATCCGCACCGTTCTTCTCGAACTCCTCGAGCGCCTTGTTGCCGTCACCGGCCACCGCCACCTCATAGCCTTCTTTGCGAAGCATGAAGGAAAGCGCCTCGGAGAAAGATTCCTCGTCTTCAACTACCAAAATTCGGGTCACGACAGCACCTCTTGCTCGTGGATTGTCACAGCATCCCATGTGACATCTTCGGTGGTTCCGGGCTCTTGTGCTACATACGCAGGTAGGCGGAGCGTAAAACTCGAACCAACCCCAACTTCAGACCATACCGTGCATTCACCACCATGGTTTTGGCATACATGTTTGACGATTGCGAGCCCAAGGCCCGTGCCACCGGTCAGTCGTGATCTCGCTGGATCAACGCGATAGAAACGCTCAAATACTCGATCGAGTTCATGTGAAGGAATACCAATCCCTTGATCCTTGACGACAATCTCGACCAAGCCACCGTTGATCTTCGTATCAACCGCGACCCTTGTCGATGCGGGTGAATACGAGATGGCATTCGCGAGTAAATTACGCACAGCGGTCTGAATTTGGCTCAGGTCGCCATAGACGGCGCCCCCACTATCAACAGATTCGATGAACTCAATATCGCTGCTCGTGGCTATGGTGCGAACTTCGTCGATCGCGCGATTTACCAACTCATCCACGCTGATCACCTGCGCATGAGTGAGGGGATCATCACCTTGCAATCTCGACAGGTCAATTACATCTTGAATCAAATTGCCTAACCGGCCGGCCTCAATCTGCATACGTTCCGCGAAGTGGCGCACCTGCACCGCATCATCACTTGCGGAAAGTACAGCTTCAGCGAGCAATGCGAGGGCGCCAACCGGTGTCTTAAGCTCGTGACTCACATTCGCGACGAAGTCACGGCGCACCGCGTCGACCTTGCGCTCTTCGGCTAGGTCATCAATAAGAGCCAGGAGGGCGCCCGTACCCAGAGCAGCAACTCGCACCCGCAACTCCAACAGCTCGCGACCAAGCGGGGGCCGACGTACTCGCATCTCCTGCTCACGGGCCGCGCCGTCCTCGGCTACCCGCTCAATGAGATGAGCAATGTCTGGGATGGTCACCATATTTCGACTCACCAGCCCAAGGGCCATGCTTCGGGCACTCGCCCGCAATACCGTGCCATCTGCGGCAACCACAAGCGAGGCCGACGGCAACACACTGAGAACCCGGATGATTTCCTCGGGCACACCCGCGGTTGAATCCCGATGCGAGACCGCAGCAAGGCGCGGGGCGCCCGCCGCCGAAGTCACCCGTTGTCCCGCCACCCTCTAAGGATAGGCCGCAAGTGGCTAGGAAACGAATACGGCAGCGGTAGGTCGCCGGGGGTTCGCGCAGGATTCACTTTCAGCACGCATTGTTAACCTTTTGACCATCTGCTGTACATCGACACTGCGATGAAATTGGGTACCGCGTACGCTTTGCTTCCGACGGCGCGGGCCCTTCCGCGGGTGAGGTGAGGTCAAGATGGCTGATTCCTATCAAGACAAGCTCGATGAGGTCAACGCAGACCTCGTCGCAATTACTCGCTTCGTTGGCTCGGCCATGAATCAGGCAACTCAGTCACTGCTCGATGCGGATCTTACTATCGCCGAGAAGGTGATCGAGTCGGACGCTCGCATCGATACTTTGTGTAGTTCGGTTGAGGAGCGCTGCTTCGATATTATCTCGTTGGGGCATCCAACCGAAGCAGACCTGCGCTTGGTAATTGGTGCCCTGCGTATTGCAACTTCACTTGAACGCATGGGCGACCTTGCGGAGCACATCGCCAAGCAGGCTCGGATGCGCTACCCGAAGCCTTCGGTACCACAGGAGCTTCGTGCCACTTTCGCAATCATGGGTGGTGTCGCCGAAGCCATAGTCTCGAAAACCGGTTCAGTGATCGCGAATAGAGATGTCTCGCTCGCCACCGATATCGCACACCATGACGCTGAGATGGATAATCTGCACCGCGAACTATTCACCATCGTGCTTTCACCTACGTGGAAACATGGGGTTGAAGCAGCGATTGATGTGACCTTATTGTCGAGGTATTACGAGCGCTACGCCGATCATGCTGTTTCGGTAACTCGGCGGGTGGTCAATGTGGTGACGGGCGAACCATACGTAGCGGTCGATATCACCTAGCAACTGAAATGTCACCCATTTTCGGAGGGAGTTAGCCCGCATGCAGCGACGCAAGCCAGCACCACGTCGCATCGCGGTGCTCTCCATTCACACCTCACCACTTGATCAGCCCGGCACCGGTGATGCGGGCGGCATGAACGTATACGTTGTTGAGACCGCACGCAGATTGGCGGAGAGCGGGATCGAGGTGGAAATATTCACCCGAGCCACGGCGTCCAACTTGGCGCCGGTAATTGACTTCATGCCCGGAGTCAAGGTGCGTCATGTGACGGCGGGACCATACGAGGGCCTGCTCAAGCAGGATCTCCCAGCCCAGTTATGCGCCGTCTCTGCCGGCGTAATGCGAGTTGAGGCAGCCCACCCAGAAGGATGGTTTGATTTAATCCACTCGCACTACTGGCTGTCGGGGCAAGTCGGCTGGTTGGCGGCTGACCGGTGGCAGGTGCCACTCGTGCATTCCATGCACACGATGGCAAAAGTTAAGAATGCCGAATTGGCTGCGGGCGACACACCCGAGCCCGCGATGCGGGTCATCGGCGAAGAGCAGGTGATTGCGGCAGCTGACCGCTTGGTGGCCAATACCAGCGATGAGGCCGATCAGTTGATTAACCTGTACGACGCAGATCCACAGCGAATTGATGTCGTCCACCCCGGCGTCGATCTAGATGTCTTCGCCCCCGGTGACAAATCGAAAGCGCGAGCTCGATTCGGGCTGCGGCCAGAGCAAGTTGTGCTCCTGTTCGTCGGGCGTATCCAACCGCTCAAGGCTCCCGACATCCTGATCAAAGCCGCTGCCCACCTGGTGCAGTCGGACCCGACCCTTCGCGATCGCCTGGTAATCACCATTTGCGGTGGTCCATCGGGCAGTGGCTTGGATCAGCCGACCGCCCTCACCGACCTTGTTGCGCAACTAGGTCTTACCAACCTGGTTCGCTTCGAGCCGCCCGGTGACCGGCAGACCCTCGCCGACTGGTACCGGGCCGCCGACCTAGCTGTCGTTCCTTCGTATTCCGAATCCTTCGGATTGGTTGCTGTCGAAGCCCAGGCGTGCGCCACGCCGGTCGTAGCATCAAGTGTCGGCGGACTTCGCACCGCCGTTGCCGACGGTGTCAGCGGGGTACTAATCGGCAGCCACGATCCAATTGACTACTCACATGCAATTAGCGCACTAATCAACAACCCCGGTCGTTTGCACGAGCTTTCAGCAGGTGCTCGAATGCACGCCGCAACCTTCGGCTGGAGCGCAACCACCGCTGGTCTGATAGCGACCTACCGCGCAGCAATGGCAAACCGAACCTCAACCACCAAACTCGTTGCGACGCCTTGAGGGCCCCGAAGTTGATCTGGATGCGCCGATCATGACCAAGCAAAGCGCTGCTGCGGCGCTCACCGAATACTTGTCCGCATCTGACTTACCTTATGAACAAGTCAACAACGAAACCTTCGTGATCACGTTACCTGGTGAGCACAAGCTGCAGACCAATATGTCCATCACGCTCGGCACTCACGCACTCACCATAAATGCATTTGTTTCGCGCAACCCTGATGAGAACCATGAAGCCGTCTATCGTTGGTTACTCGAGCGCAATAGACGCATGTATGCGGTCGCATTCGCCATTGACCACCTAGGTGACATCTACCTAACCGGCCGCCTCCCACTCGACTCGATCACGCCGGATGAACTCGACCGGGTTTTCGGCTCCGTCTTGGAGTACTCAGACGGGGCCTTCAACACGATTCTCGAGCTCGGTTTCGCCTCGGCAATTAAACGGGAGTGGGCCTGGCGCACCTCCCGTGGCGAGTCAACGGCCAATTTAGCCGCGTTCGCCCACTTGGCTGAAGTCGATCAGGCGAGCGACCCCAACTAGGCATCGGGCAGGATGTACCTATGAGCACTTCACCTGCGACCACTGCAAGTTCGACCAATGCGCCTTACACCTTGATTTTGCTCCGCCACGGCGAAAGCGTCTGGAATGCACAGAACCTTTTCACCGGTTGGGTTGATGTCGATCTAACCGATAAAGGTCGGGCCGAGGCAATACGCGGTGGCGAGCTACTGGCGGCGGCCGGGATCCTCCCCGACGTCGTTCACACCTCGGTCCTACAGCGAGCGATCAAGACTTCGCAACTGGCCCTGGCCGCCTGCGACCGACTTTGGATTCCGGTCGTGCGAAATTGGCGCTTGAATGAACGTCACTATGGTGCACTGCAGGGTAAGAATAAGAAGGAGACCCTGGAGCAGTACGGTGAAGAGCAGTTCATGCTTTGGCGCCGCTCCTATGACATCCCGCCACCGCCAATAGATGCTGACGACAAGTGGGCGCAGACCGGTGACGCGCGTTACGCCGCCCTTCCCCCCGAGGCACTGCCGGCAACCGAATGCCTGGCCGATGTGGTTGATCGATTGATGCCTTATTGGCAGGATGTAATTGTCGCTGAGCATCTGCGCGCCGGCATGACCGTGCTGGTCGCAGCGCACGGTAACTCACTGCGCGCAATGGTGAAACACCTTGATGGGATTTCGGATCATGACATCGCGGCACTGAATATCCCGACCGGCATCCCGCTCGTTTATCGACTTGACGAGAACCTGAAGCCAATCGTGCCAGGTGGTGAGTACCTAGACCCCGAGGCCGCTGTTGCTGCCGCCGCCGCGGTGGCGGCCCAGGGCAAGAAGTAAAGCCGCCTCGAAAGCTTCGAGTGCTGCGTCGGTTGCCGACCAGCCATATACCCCGCAGGAAATGGCCGGAAAGGCGATCGATGTCGCACCAAGTTGATCAGCGATCGCTAACGCATTTCGGTGGCAATCCGCTAACAGGTCAGCGCCGCCTCCGACATGCTCCCAGAGCATCGGGCCGCCGGTGTGAACCACCCACTTGGCCGGCAGCGCACCTGCCTTCGTTGACACCGCTTGACCGGCCGGGAGCCCCTGTGGGTAACGCGTAGCCCGTATCTCCTCGCACTCCCGCATAATTTCCGGGCCGCCAACGCGATGGATTGCCCCATCAACGCCACCACCACCTAGTAGCCCAGAGTTCGCCGCGTTAACCAATACATCGCAGTTGGTCTTCGTGAGGTCTCCGCGTGATACCCCAATAGCGGTCATCGCAAACTAGCGACGGGTGATGTCAATGATGCGCGGGCGAATGTCGAACAGATAAATCAAGGCAATGACGATCCCCGCGATGCCAAAGATCGTTAGTGTCAATTGCGGCAATACGCCGGTAAGTGCGGCCAGACCGGTGAGGATCAGCCACAGCACTTTGGTCTGGCGGCCGACCGCGGGGAAGGCATCAGGGCGACGACGAACGCAGTCGATAAAGGCAAATGCCTTTACCCCAAGGGTGATCACCCACAGCGCCAGCATTACGAGGTCTTGCACGGCCCCAAACATGTGCTGAACGTTATAGCGGTTCGGTTGGATAGCAAATTCGGCTGGTCATACCAAGGACCGGTTGTTTGCATCTTGATGCGATTCGGTGATGCTAAGATGCAGGCATGAGAACGACCCTGACCCTTCGTGATGACATTTACCGCGAGATTCGGCAGGTTGCTGCTGATCAGGGCTGCTCGGTTGGCTCGGTGATCGAGGATGCGATCGGCCTGCTGCTCGCGCGGCGAAGGCAAGCCCTTGATGGCGCTGACCGCGAACTGCCACCGTTGCCGCTCTTCAGCGGCGGGGGCCTGCAGCCCGGGATTGACCTAGACAGCAACGCCGCACTCAGCGAGCTTCTTGATGAGCCCTAGTGAGCACTGGTGAGCCCTGATGAGCACTGATGAGCACTGACATGAAGGGGGCCTTCCATGCATTGCGTTGATGTGAACGTACTCCTTGATTCAGTTATTTCGACCTCGCCAAACCACGCAACGGCCAGGGACGCACTTGAAGATCTGCGCAGAGCACCAGAGGGACTTGGTCTCTTCTCTACCGTGATCTCCGGGTTCATCCGGGTGGTGACCAGCCGCCGGGTACTCAAGGAGCCACTTGATCTCACCTCAGCGCTCGGTGTGGTCGACGCACTCACCCGGTCACCGTTCGTGCAGATCATCAACCCGGGGCCGGGGCACTGGCCTATTTTCCGTGATCTACTCGACCGCAATCGACCACGTGCACATGACGTCACCGACGTCTGGCTCGCTGCGGCAGCAATGGAAATCAACGCGACGTGGGTCTCATTTGATCGGGGCTTCGGCAGATTCAAAGACTTGCGCTGGGTTGACCCGGCCGCGTAAGTCTCGTCCCGTTGCCACTAGGCCCCAATCGATCTGTTCCTGCACGACCCTTTCGCGCGGTTCATCGGCTACTCTCTAAAGCGAATTCAGGTCAGCGAAATGGTTTCTTCGACGAGGGTGGAATCACATGGCACAGACACTGCCGACAAAAGCACTCATCAACGGCTCATGGGTCGAAGGATCCAGCGGCACCTTTGCGGTGCACTCCCCGCAGTCGGGTGCGCTGATCGCAGACGTCGCACGCTGCGACGTCGCCGACGTTGCACGAGCAGTCACGGCCGCCCGGGCAGCGCAGCCCGGTTGGGCCGCCACCCCGCTGATCGAGCGGGTGAAGATCATGCGCCGAATCCACGCTCTCTTCGCCGCCCGCGCCGAGGAGGTTGCCCAAGTCCTCATTATCGAGATCGGTAAGACCGTCGCGGAAGCGCGCGAGGAGGTACACGAGTACGCAGCACCGTCATGGCAGAAGGCTGGCGAGGAGGTGCTGCGGCACCGCGGACTGTCTTTCCCATCAACTCAGGAGCAGACAAACAACAAGCGGCTCGTCCTGACGCATCGCCCGCTAGGTGTCGTTGGTGTCATCACGCCCTACAACTTCCCCACCGACATCGCGTCAATTGCCCTCGCCCACATCATCGCGGCCGGAAATACTGCCGTCTGGAAGCCATCCGAGTTCTCCCCCATCTGTTGCAACATGATCGCCGAAATCTGCACCGAGGCCGGGCTACCCCCGGGTGTTCTCAATGTCGTGCATGGCATGGGTGATGTCGGTGCTGCGATCGTGGAGCATGGCGACGTTGACGGGATTTTCTTCACCGGCTCCACCGCCACCGGTCTGCGCATCGCGGAGAAGGCCGCGCTTCGCCCGCACCTGTTGGAACTCGGCGGTGATGGCCCGGTCATTGTCCTTGCCGATGCCGATATCGATGCGGCCGTCGAGGGCGCGATGAACGCCTGCTTCTACTACGCCGGGCAGGTTTGCACCTCGGGTGAACGGCTCCTGGTCCACGCCGATATCCACGATGAGTTCGTTTCGAAGCTGAAGGCGCGGGTCGCGCAACTACGTATCGGCGACCCCGGCCTAGATGACACCGACATGGGGCCGCTGCGAAACTCCGCGACGCTCGCTCGCGTGGTCGATCACGTCGAGGGCGCACGTGCCCAGGGCGCAGAGGTTACCCAGCACGGACCGCAGGACGGTCTGTTCTACCCGGCCACGATCCTCACCGGGGTCACACCCGAGATGACGATTGCCCGTGAGGAGACTTTCGGGCCGGTTGCGCCCATTATCAAGATTTCCTCGATACCCGAGGCGATTTCCATAGCGAACTCGAGCAAGCTCGGACTCATCGCCTCGCTCTGGACCCGCGATCTGGCGACCGCTTGGCGGGTGGGCGAGGCATTGCAGCACGGCACCGTGAACATTAACGAGACAAGCAACTACTGGGACCAGCTCGCACCATTTGGTGGCACCGGTAACAGTGGCGTGGGTCGCGAACTCTCGCAATGGTTCCTCGAGCGCTTCACCGAGCAAAAGCTGCTCGTATTTGACCTAGGCGATACCGAGGTGCGCTACAACCGGCGCGCCGAGGGCGGTTGGTGAAACGCGGACGGACCCGCACCTGTTGGCACGGGCCCGCCGTAAACGAAATCGAATCGCGTTAGACGCGTAAACAAACTGCGTTAGAGACCAACTACCTCACGAAGCAAAGTCACGCCGTGATTCACCGAGTTGCGCACATCCGTGGCTCTGGTTTCCACCCGCGTGCGCGCGCCGGTGACCATGTCACCGACATTGAGATTCAACAGATCCACTTTGGGTAGCTGAACTTTAGGTAGATCGATCTTTGGAAACTCGAACTTCGGCAGCTCAAACTTCGGCAGCTCGAACTTCGGCAGCTCAAATGGCAAACTCGCCTTAGCGGTGCTCGCCGCCTTCGCCGTGGTGGCCTTGGCGCTGCCGGCTGCTTTGGTGGTGGTGGCCTTCGCCGCAGCGGCGGCCTTCTTGGTTGGTGTGGTTACCTTGCTTGTCATGATTTCTCATCCTCTCTTGGTGTTGCCTGCGCCTGGTTCTCAGACTGAAATGCCGCGTAAATTTGCAGCAGCGTCGCTCGCTGCCGTTCGGTGAGCGTGGCGTCCGAGGCGATGGCCGTGGTGACCACCTCATCCCCCTCCCGCTCCGCCAGAATGCCCGCCCTTACGTACAAGGTTTCCGCGGAGATCCGCAGACCTTGAGCGATCCGGCCGAGGATCTCGGCACTGGGTTTACGAAGGCCGCGTTCGACTTGACTCAGGTACGGATTGGAAACCTCCGCCGCCTTGGCCAATTGGCGCACGGACATCTGCGCCTGGTCGCGCTGCTCGCGGATGAACCCGCCGAGCCCGCTTACGTCGATTCTTGCCATGCACCCAGTATGCCCCGGGGGTGCTTGCAATTGCAAACGCAGGTGCTAGCAGTGGCTAGCGTGACCTATGTCACCCGGCCAAAATGCTGGCAACCTGCCCGACCGGCGCCCCGCCCCCCAGCAATGGCAAGGTGGCCAGGGGCGCCAGGGGCTGCGGGTCTGCGCCCATGCGCGTCAGCAGGGCAGCCACCGTCACCGTGCGCCCGCGATCGGCACCGTCTTCCATCTTGACCGCAAAGGCGCGGCCATCAGGGAAAGCGCCAACATAAACACCTTCGGCGCCATCCTTCGCGACCAGGCCCGGTACCGCGCGCATGAACTCGGTGACGTCACGGCGCGAGCCACCTACCTGTTGGGGCCAGGCCCGCATCGCGTCCACCACCCGACGACCAGATGATTGCTCATCACCTTGGACCAGCCGGGAGACCGACCGAGCCAGCCCGGCAAGTGAGATCGCCAGTACCGGCGCACCACAGCCATCTACCCCGATCGCCCTGATCGGCTCCCCCGCGCACCGCTCGACCCCGCGGGCGATTTCAAGTTGCAGTGGGTGCGAAGGGTCACGATAGTTCTTGATCTGCCAACCATTAATTACACAAGTCGCCAACATGGATGCGTGCTTGCCCGAACAGTTCATCGCAATTGGCACGGCATCTCGGCCAGCCAAGATCCAAGAATCCCGCTCTACGTCGTCGAGCGGGAAGTCCGGTGGGGTCTGCAAATCCGCTTCGGTGAGCCCGGCTCCCCCCAAGATTTCGCGTACTGCGTCAAGATGCATCTGTTCACCACTGTGCGAGGCTGCAGCAAGGGCGAGTAGGTGCGGTGGTAGGTCCAACCCGAGGTTAACCAGTGCCGTTGCCTGCGCCGGCTTATTCGATGAACGCGGGAAGATAACTCGATTTGGATCCCCCCAAGATTCGACGACCTCGCCCTGCGGGCTCACAATCACGGCATGGCCAATGTGGACGCCCTCCACAAACCCACTGCGGGATACCTCCGCGAGTACCACTGCATCGGTCGGGTGTGAGGCCACTCGCGAATCATGGCACGCTTGGCTTCATGAGGGCAGTCGTGCAACGTGCAGCAGGTGCCAAAGTCAGCGTTGATGGCGTGGTCGTGGGCGAATTCAGCGGTCCCGGGCTCGTGGTCTTCGTCGGTGTTACCCATACCGACACGGCGCTGACGGCAACGGCACTAGCAAACAAGATCTACGACATGCGGCTGTTTTCGCGCGATCATGCCAAGGCGGTCCGGGTAGAAATTCCCGATGACGCCAGCCGCGAGCTCTCCGCGGCTGAACTTAGGCTCCCGGTGCTGATCATCAGCCAATTCACTTTGTACGCAGAGACGAAAAAGGGCCGCCGGCCGACTTGGGACCAAGCTGCGCCCGGGCCGGTGGCAGAACCACTAGTTGACGCCGTCGTTCTCTCCTTGCGTGAGCGTGGGGTCGAAGTGGCAACCGGTCGATTTGGTGCCGACATGCAAGTGTCGCTGGTCAATGACGGTCCGGTGACTATCACCGTTGAAGTAGACGGTTAACCGAACTCTTGACCAGCGACGCTGCACCATCAAGTAACGACTTAACGCGCCGTGGCTCCGGCTGGCTCGGCCGCTCCATTTAGGTTGCTGGCACTTGATGCACAGAAACCAAATGAGGTAACACTGCCTCCCGGTGCTAATTGCGCCGCCCAGGTTGCCGGGGTTACCGTCACAGCAGTTCCGGACCGCACCAAGTTGCCACTCCAATACTGGGTGACAGTCACCGAAGTAGGCAAACTAAACCTCAAAGTCCAGCCGCTGATCTCCTGACCACCGGTGTTCGTCACCTGTACAGACCGGCAATACCCGCCATCCCAAGTTGAGTCCTTCAACATCGTGACGGTGAGGAGCTGGGCAGTAGGCGGCAGTGTCGGGGTAACCGACGGGCTAACACTTGGAGTTGGCGTGATGGCGCCGACAATGCGGGTAGTGGCCATGACCGCCACCGGAGCTGCACCGGTAACACATAGCCCGGTATCGGTGAAGGAGGAGTTGGCAGCGGCACCGGCCCAACTAGGTGGCGTCACCAAGACGTGATTACCGACCCGAGTAAAAGTGCCGTTCCACGTGGTGGAAACGGCGCCACCGATCGCAAGATCAAATTCGATTCTATCGATGATGATCTTGTTGCTAGTGCCGTTTTGCACGCCCAGCTTTCCGCACCAACCACCCGGCCACGAAGAGTCAGTGACGATCTTTGCGGTAATAACGCCGTTGGTGATCCCCGGATTCACCGGCCCGGTGGTGGGTGCCGGATTAATTACCAGCGTCGGCGTCGGAGTTGGCGTCGGAGTTGGCGTCGGAGTTGGCGTCGGCGTCGGCGTCGGCGGCGGCGCAACGGTACCGTCGAACGCAATTGCCTCTTTGTTGATCAACGAGCGCAGCAACGCCATCTTGGCAGGGTTGATGGTCCGCCAATCGTCTAGGAGCACACCACCGGTATCTCCCGAGTTGGGATTCCACGACCAAAATGTCCAACTGATGTTCTTTCGGCCCAGGTAGTCAGCAAACTGCCTAATCCACCGACCTTCTGTCGTATCAAGACCGACATTCTTGGCACCGAACTCCCCGATAAGGACCGGCGCCGTGCCAGCGTCAACGAGATAGCCAAAGCCCTTTTCCCAACGGTCCGCCAAAATCGACGCTTGATTCGAATCCGAAAACCACGGCTGGGCAAAGACACCTGGTCCGTATTCATGTGGTGAGTACACGAGTTTATTCGACTTGGAAAGGCGCACCGGGTTGGCGCGTACCCCCTCGAGGTTTCCGCCCCACCAATGCCGATCAAGTTTTTGCCCGCCGGCAACTTGACCTTCGATACCCTCAACGAGGATAAGCATGTTCGGATTCTGCGCAAGCACAGCATTGCCGGCGAGTTCCGCGGCACGACGCCAGTCAGTCGCTAAACCGGTACCCCAAGTGGCCGAACCGTGCGGCTCGTTCTTCAAGTCAGCCCCGATGACATTGGGTTTATCGGAATACCGCTTGGCGAGCGTCTGCCAGGTACCAATCCAATTCGCTTCGGTGAAACCGTTTTGTCCGTACCAAAGGTCGTACATGAAACCATCATCTGCCTGCGAGTGGTTATCAAGGATGATCATCAAGCCTTGCCTTGCGGCCTCGTCAATGATTACGTCCATCACCTGCTGTGGGGTCTTGCCTGCCAACGCTGCATTTCGACCATTTGCGTAATCGATGCCACTGGTTGTCGATGCAGCCATCGCCTGCAGCGAGAAGGGCAGCCGCACGGTGTTGAAGCCCTGGGCTTTGATCTGCGCCAGCATCTCCTTGTAGTCGCGACTCCATAAGCCGTGGGGAGCATGGTTGGCGGTCTCGAAGCCAAACCAGTTGACACCCTGCAAGGTGACGGTGGCTCCCGTGGCATCGATGATCTTGCTTCCACTCGTTGACAGCGGCAGTGCCGGCAAGCCGGCCGAGGCCATAGCGTTCGGAGCGTTAAGTACCCCAACCCCAGCGGCCAAGGCCGTAAGAATTAAGCCCAAAACGAGTGAAATCGCGGTTTTCCGATGAATTCGGGGTTGCTCAATTGAGGTCATGGCCTAGTTATTCCCAACTGGCCCAGATCTAAACCTAAATCGTCAAAGTATTTTCCTGGGCCGCTGCCACATCGCCCTCATCCGTTCTTACTGTCAGCACAGCGTCAACGGGCACCTTGCGTTTGATAATGGCCGTCGCGATCGGGCCGAGTTCGTAGTGGCGGGCCGCCGAACCTACCCAGCCCACCTCGTCATCGCCCGCAAATACCCGCGCACCATGGCCGGGGAGGATCTCCGGTGAGCCATCCAGATGCAATAGCACCAGTCGCCTGGGCGGCTTACCCAGGTTTTGCACGCGAGCCACGGTTTCCTGACCGCGGTAGCACCCTTTTTGCAGGTGGACCGCCGAGCCGATCCAGCCCACCTCATGCGGCAAGGTCTTGTGGTCGGTTTCAAACCCAAGCCGCGGCATCGAGGCCGCAACCCTCAGCGCTTCTAGAGCCCAGCTGCCGCTGCGCTCGGGCGCGCCCGTCAGTCGCGCGGGTAGCTCCTCTCGCGGCAGTATCACCTCGCGTCCACGAAATCCGCTGCTCGCAAAAGGCTCGGGGACCAACCAAGTCGGGTGGTTTGCATCAATCGATGCGACCGGCTCCCAAACCACCGCGAACCTCGAAGTGACATTGGAAATTGACACGCGCAACATAAACTGCATCGACACCAGGTATCTTTCCAAGGCATCTGCCGTGCCTGGCTCAACAATGAGCCAGGTGGTTTCACCGTCGTCTACTAGATGAAGCTCATGTTCCACATGCCCGTGCGGGCTCAGAATCAATACCAAGGCGGACTCAGTCGGCTGCAAGTTCTCTAGATGCTGGGTTGTCAGCGTATGCATCCATGTGAGCCGGTCAGGGCCGGTCACTGTGACCACCCCGCGATTAGAGATATCCACGACACTCATGCCGTCGGCTAGAAACCGCTGTTCGCGGTGCGGATCCCCAAAATGCCACGCGATTGACTCGTCAACAAATCCGGCTGGCCCGGCCACCGCAAGCGGCAAGTCCAACGACGTCACAATTCGTCTTCCGTTAAATCCTCGCCCGACTTGCCCTCGCATTTCGAGCAATGCCCGTGGATGGCCATATGAGAAATATCAGTCGTGAAACCTTGGTCCGCGCGCAGGCGTTCAACAAAAGTAGCCGCCACGCCAGCCGGAACACTCACCACCGAGGAACAACGGTCACAGACCAGATGGATGTGGAGTTCTTCATCGACCGCATGATAAGTCGGGGCCCCGTGCCCGATGTGGGCGTGGGTGACGAGGCCGACACTTTCCAGAACCTCAAGGGTGCGGTAGACCGTGGAGAGGTTCACTCCCGTAGCGGTGCGCTGCACTTCGACCAAAATGGTCTCCGGGGTTCCGTGTTGCAACCGCTCGACGGCCTCAAGCACCAGCTGGCGCTGTGGCGTTATACGAAAACCGTGCTCGTGCAGGCGCCTATCCCAATCCTCACTCGCCACTTTCGGCTCCCTGAGCGATGCGGGTTTCGGCTCCCTGAGCGTTGCGGGTAAGGGTGGCCGCGAGGTGATTGGTCATCTGCTGACCCATTGCAGCCATGTCGAAAGTCCAGAGCAGTCTGTCTTCGACTAAACCATAGAGCCGCTGGCCATGGGTGTACTCCTTGGCGCTCTCCGTGCGAGCAACGACATCCGTGCGAAGTTCGGCGCGGGCACCGGTGATGACTGCGTCCTCGATCCCGGTCACTTCAATTTGCCCGTACCAAACTTCGGCGTAGCCGGTCGGATGGGCGAGTTGCATTTCGAGCCGGTTGTCCGGGCGTGGGCGCCAAAATCCAGTTTCAGTGCCGAGTGGACGAACACGGTTGCCGTCATCGTCAAGTAACCAACTACGTGACCAGTAGGAAATAAACGGTCGTCCGTCGCAGGCGAATGAGACTTCTTGCCCGAATCGGAAATCTTCAATCGTTGGATACTGCCCGGTGCCAACGCCAACCCATTGGCCAACCAACCAAGAAAGCGGCAGCAACTCCTTAGGGAGAACCCCGACCGCGGTGGCGGCCATAACTCACTCGCCGCCTGTCATTGGTGCATCTACCAATCGGTAAGCCAGATAAAGACAGCCGCCGGAAAGCAGCAAAGTGGCGCCGATTAGGAGGGTGGCTAGCAATGCATCGAACACATGCGGCAGCCTACTCCCTATGAGTGGATCTGAGTCCCGTCGCTTACTGGTCAAAGTGATGGTCGGCGCTGATGCACCTGAGCGCTGCTCACAGGGCTTCACCGTTGCCGCGATGGCCGCCGCCTCCGGTGTCGGGGTTGGGCTTTGGCTAACCGGTGAGGCAGCTTGGTTCGCCTTACCAGGGCGCGCAGACGATTTCGTCCTAGAACATGCGGCGCCGCTATCGGATCTGCTTACCGGCATTTTGGCTGCCGGTACCGTCACCGTTTGCACCCAGTGCGCCCAGCGACGTGGCATTGAGGCTGCCGACGTGATCCCCGGAATCCGCATCGCCGGCGCCGCGGTGTTCGTCGAGGAAGCAATTCAGCCCGGGGTCCAGGCCCTCACCTACTAAGTCAGCCGGAAAATGACAGGCGCTTAGCTAGTAGAAACACTTCACAGCCCAAACAGAAGTTGAAAGCCGCATTGAGAAAGGCCGCCGCCAGCGCAATAGCAACCGCGACGGTAGCGATCAAGGTACCCCCGAGAAAAATGGCCGCCAGTGCGAATGCGACAAAACAAAACCCAACTAGTTGCGCAAATCGCGGTGGGGCCGCCGCCTCCAGCTCGACCGGTGCCGAGATCCGCGGTGCGACGAAGGCGCGGAAAACCCAGCCATAGGGCTGGGCCCATAACCCCACAAAGGCGCCTAGAGCAAAGACGATCACCTGCCACGTAAGCAGTACCGAGCCAACCGGGGTGCCCATGGTGATCAGCGCGACGGCCAGCACCACGGTGGTGATGGCGCCCCCGAACCGAGGCCCCCGAGGGTCAATACGCTCGCGCGTGCAAACTTCGGTTGTGGTTGTCATGTGGCAAAGATAGGTTGCCGCTCAGCAGCTGCTAGGTGGCCTTCAGTACTTATGTCTGCTGGCTAATTGCAAGGATTTTGCAGCCTAGTCGAGTTGACCCAAGGCCGCGATCACATCGACCTTTCTTGGCAAGCCACTTGCTCGGCGTCGTATGCGCCCCACCTCATCTAGAACCAGCACCGTTGGCGTGCGCCTAATATCGAGGGCGCGCACCAGATCCAGATTGGCTTCGGCATCTATATCAACGTGCGCAACACCGTCGACCATGCCACTTACCTCGATCAGGATTTGCCGAGTGGCGCGGCAGGGCTGGCAAAAAGCTGACGAAAACTGCACGAGGGTGGCGCGGGTGCCAAGGTCCACCCCGATGGTCTGCGCATCAAGGATCGCATCACCATGTTCCGTGGTCCCGGCAGTGCGAATGTCGACCGTTTTCATCCGTCCGCTATTAGAGCGGTGCCAGAGTCCAAATGCGGTAGCCAGAATCACTATCGCAAGCACAATAGAAACGCCAGTCATTGGCAATCACCTAGAATCGTGCGCGGGTCGCCTTCACATCGCTTGGCCGCCCATCGCCCGATGTCCTCGATGGTTTGGCGATCGATTGCTGACTCCGCGTGACCAAAGCCATCAATTATCCACTCCTCGGATTGCGTACTTCCGCCATCGATCGCTGCGCGATACAGCGCATGCGCATGCTCAACCGGAAAGTAGCGATCGACGGTGCCGTGCACAACCAGCAACGGGATCCCGCCCAACTCGGCAGCCGCTTCTACGGGAGGGATCGGTGGTGGAGTTGGCCACGGGTCGGAACCGATCCGCACCCCACGAGTTCGCATCGCAGCTCGGCCGGCAGGTGTCTCGACAAGGCGATGCACAAGGCGCATCACCGGCGTGCCCCGGTAGTACCAAAACGCGGTGCCGCTAACACTGACTACCGCATCTACCTGTGCCGTCGTTTGGCGGTGCAGTGCGGCTTCGCGCACCACCACCGATCCGCCCATCGAAAAACCCACTGACACAACTTGCTGGTAGCCAAGACCCCGGGCCCAGGTGACCGCGGCTGCGACGTCATGGACTTCATCCATCCCCAGCGTGGACTTGCCGCCGGATCGCCCGTGCCCGCGCAGATCGAGTGCAACTACCCCGCCGAAATCCCGCAGCCCGGCAATGACTTTCTGGACCCGCTCCTGCCGCCAGCCACCGGTGAAACCGTGCACCACCACGAAGGCGAGTTGACCGCCGGGGCTCGGCCCCGCCGTATGGGCCGCACTAATACGCAGCCCATCAGCGGTCATCAAAGTCACCTGCTGGTCCGCGAACATCCACCTATTCTTCCGGACGGTAGAGTGGACACATGCGCTTGGTCCTGTTAACCCGGGCTATGGAGCCATCTTCTGAGGTGCTCCCCGCCCTCAGCCTGCTGGCCCACCATGTGCGGACCCTGCCAGCCGAGCCCACCGCCTTGCTTTCGGCACCCGACTGTGACGCCTTGATCGTTGATGGTCGACGCGATCTGCCAGCGGTACGCGGTCTAACCCGGCTGATCCGCCAAACCGGGGTTGATGTGCCAGTGCTCTTGGTTACCACCGAAGGTGGCCTCTCGGCCATTCAGTGGGATTGGGGCATGGACGAAGTCCTCGTTGACACCACCTCACCCGCTGAACTTGAGGCGCGCCTGCGGCTAGCGGTATCGCGCGTGCATGAAATCAAGGGCGCACCCGCGGGTGAGCCCGAGGAGATCCGTAGTGGGGAGTTGATGATCGACGAGGCCACCTATACCGCGAAGCTTCGCGGTCGCACTTTGGATCTCACCTTTAAGGAGTTTGAGCTCTTGAAGTACCTCGCTCAACACGCTGGTCGCGTCTTCACAAGAGCGCTTCTCCTGCAAGAGGTTTGGGGTTACGACTACTTTGGAGGTACGCGGACCGTTGACGTTCACGTCCGTCGCCTTCGAGCGAAGCTTGGCGTGGAGGACGAAGCGCTGATTGGTACCGTGCGAAATGTCGGATA
>CAJBZP010000004.1 GCA_903960135.1 uncultured Actinomycetes bacterium
ACTATGAGATCTTGGTCCGCCTCAGTGAGTGCGAGGGCAAACGGCTTCGTATGAGCGAATTGGCCGAGGCCACGTTGGCTTCCCGCAGTCGCCTCTCACACCAAGTTGGCCGGCTGGAGGCCACCGGTTTAGTAGCCCGTGTGGAATGCGCCGAGGACCGCCGGGGCTCATTCGCGGTTCTGACCGAGGCCGGTTGGCAGGCCCTGGTTAACTCGGCCCCAACCCATGTAACCGGTGTGCGCGCCCACGTACTAGATGTGCTCAGCAAATCCGAGTTCAAAGCCCTTGGTGAAGCTTGCCGCAAGATCGCAACCGCTATCGGTCAGGAATCAGATTAATCGCCCGGGAGACGGGAACCAGGACTGTTACCAGCGATACCGCCAACCGAACACAATGTTATTAGTGAAGGCCGGATAAATGTAGTCGAGGAAATCCCAGGTGGTAACCGAGCCTGCTGCGCGGATTTTTGGTCCGCCCCCATCAATCCACCAGTAGACCAAGCCGAAACTCATCACATTTACCGCCAACAACTCGATCCCACCCAATAGCAAATAACCGGCAGACTCAAATATGACACTTCGAAAACTGCCCATCCTCTTCCGGAATCAGCCAAAAGGGCCCAAGGGTGAGCGACGGTGGCAGTAGCAATTGGATTGCCGCCAGCAATATCACTAGTCCAGGAACGCGTAAGCTCAAATCAGCTTAGGCACCGCCGCGATTTGGGCCAACTAATTCGAGTTGAGTGCCACCTGAACAACCGCTCGTGTTCGGTGCAACTAAATGTATAGTGCCGCGCATGGAATTCACCCGGTTAACCCGTCGCACATTCCTTGGCGCCGCGGCAGCAGTCATCGGCGCTGCTGCTCTTCCCGGCCGAGCCGCCGTTGCCGGTCTACCGAAAACTAGTTGGCCCAGCAAGGCCATGTGGGCGCGCCTTAACGCTCAGGTGGGTGGACGGCTAGTACAGCCGGTCACGCCTTGGAGTTCACTTAAGTCTGCGATCATCCCGGCCCGACTGAAGAACCCGTGGTACCTAGAGGAACAATCAGGCGCCACGCAGTCAACCGGCATGTTCAAGGCGTGGACGTCGACGGCAAGCACCCAAGCCGTAGCCGTAGAAAGCAATCAGGATATCGTCGCGGCGGTTAACTTCGCCCGCGAAAACAAGGTCAGGATCGTCGTCAAAGGCACCGGGCACGACTACTTCGGGCGGTCATCTGCTCCGCGCTCATTGCTGGTGTGGACGCATAACATGCGAAAGATCACCATTCACAAGAGCTTTCGACCAGCAGGTGCGCCTAGTTCACTGCGCGCCGAGCAAGCGGTTTCAGTATCTGCTGGGAACCGCTGGCTCGAGGCGTACCAGGCGGTGACCAAAGCTGGCCGCTACGTACAAGGTGGCGGATGCACCAGCGTCGGTGCTTGCGGTGGCTTCGCTCTCGGCGGTGGCTTCGGCTCGTATTCCAAACGATTTGGCAGTGGCGCCGCCGGGGTGCTTGAAATTGAGGTCATTACCGCCGACGGCAAAGTCCGAGTTGCGAACAAGTACCAGTACGCGGATCTGTTCTGGGCGATGCGGGGCGGGGGCGGGGGCACCTTCGGTGTCGTCAGCCGCATGACCTTGCTCACGCATCCAATGCCGAGCACCGCGGGGTGGCTATCTGGTTCGATCACAGCGAACTCCGACGCCGGCTACCGCGAACTCATCCGCCGATACCTCACACTCATCGAAACCTCACTTAATAGTCCGGCCTGGGGCGAAGGGGTCACTTTCGTCAAAGGCGAAAATAAGATCGACCTCGGCACCTCGTTTTTGGACCTGCCAATTTCCAAGGCCAAGGAGGTCTGGGCACCACTGCTTGACGAGCTGCGGTCTAGGCAAGCGGAATACACGGTCGACGCGAACTTCAGCAGCAAGCCCTTTGTCGACAAATGGGACCCCACCAAGAACGAGGGCGTCATCATGGATGACCGAGTAGGTGCACCTGCCGGTTATTACTGGTGGTCCGGGAATGCGGTGGAGGTTGGGGCTTACTGGGGTGGCTACCAAGGTCGCGGCCTGCCCTTGGTGTCAATGCAAGGTGATCGGGTGCAGGTGCTTGCGGATGCGATATTCAACGCGACCCGGACCAGTTTGGTACTGCTCCAGACGAATAAGGCGCTAGCCGGGGAGCATCGCGAAGCTGAAAAGCGCGATCGAGAGACCTCGTTGAATCCGGCGGTGTTCGATAACGCCGCATTCGTCACGATGGGTGATTGGGTGCAGTACAAGTACGTCGGCGTACCGGGCCACGAACCCGATATGGCCGTCGCCCAAAGCCAATTTGAAGGTGTTAACAAAGCCATGGAATTTGTCGCCGCGGCTACTCCTGGTGGTGCCTCCTATTCGAACGAAGGCAACTACTTCGAACCGAATTGGCAATCGGAGTTCTGGGGCACCAACTACCCGCGATTACTGCGCATCAAGAAGAAGTACGACCCCACAAACCTCTTCCATGTGCACCACGGGGTCGGCAGCGAGGATGCCAGCTCCTGAACTCAGCCCCGGCTACGCTAAGGCCGTGAGCCAAGCAACAACAACGGTTGCTACTAGCTCAAGAGTGCGTCCCCTCGCCCTCGATGCTGCCATTGTGGCCGCTATCTCGGTCTTTAGTGCCTTCTTATCCGGATCCCGGCAATGGGCCGGGTTCAACTCACCCGACTCCGAGTTCTACGCATCACTTGCGATCTTCGGCAGTGAAGTTACCGATCGGGCCCTCGAACCGGCCTACTACTGGACCAGACTCGGCTTCATCGCGCCGGTGCGTGCACTGGTATCCGTATTGGGTCCTTGGAATGGCTTCATGCTCTGGCGGTTTCTATTAATCACCTTGTTCGTCGCATCCTTGTATTGGCTGGTCAGGCAAAGCAGTACCCGGGGGCTCGCTGCGATTGTTGCCCTCTTCGCGGCCTTGAACACGATGCTGCTCAGCTATGCAGGTAACCCCTATCTCACCGGCGCCATCCTTGCCGCCACCATGACGTTCATCGCACTCGCCACCTGGTGCGCATTTGGCACGCCGCGGGTGCGCTGGCTCCCCGCACTGTTATCTGGGGTTATCGCCGCTTGGCTCCTGATGCTCAACCCATATGCCTTATTCCTAGCACTATCGATCTGGGTCGGTATTCGCCTCGTTGGCACCCTTCGGGCGTCGGTAGGGCGCTGGCGCACGATATTCCATGATCTGGTTGCAGCGGTAGTCGGTTTCGTCATTACCTTTTTGGTCTTCATCGGGTTCGGCTTGCTGCTTTTTCCTGGTAAAAACTGGGTGACCACGTACCTTGACTGGAATGGTCGCCTCGATTACGCGAGCTTCATCAGCGACCCACTGATCTGGACAAGTGACATCGCCTTACTCGTGCCTGTTTCGGCACTCATCGTCTCGTTAATCGCGGCCATCACCACCCGAGGTAACCACTGGGCTATCACCGCGGTCGTGATCGCCGGCGCCAATATCGCCTTCACCGCGATCTACTTCGCACTCGTGCCTGGCCCTTGGCTTGAAGCCCCACACTATGTCGCAAAACTCTGGCCCGGCTCACTTGCCGCATTCGCACTCGCCGCTGCTGCACTGCTGAGGCGTCGACGCCTGCCGCCCATCACCTTGTTAATTCCCCTTGCTGCCATCCCGCTAGTTCTGTGGAGTGGCAGGTGGGAGGCGGTAATTGGGCGCGCCCAAGGCGCCCTGATAGCAATGGTCATCTGCCTGGCCTTCCTCTTCGCAGCGGTAGTCGCCCGTCGAAGCGCAAATTTGCCCTCGGCCATTGCAGTACTAGTTGCCCTATCCATCACCGCGGTCGGGATGCAACTGCTCCAAAACGGCCGCGGGCTGATCGGCATCTACGGGCAATATCCATTCAGGGCGGCCTATGTGGATTTCAGTGGCGAGCAAATCATGGGCGAAAAAATCAAAGCCGAGCAGTGGCTCATCGAAAACACTTCGCCGGCTGACACGGTTGGCATCTGGACGGATCCAGAACGCATGCTGTCGGCGGTTGCCGCCATGCAGCTTTGGGGTAAATACAACAATGTCACGGGCACGGCCACCTTGACCCGCGATGACGTTGACCGACTTGAGCTCAGTCGGCCTACGGTCATCGCAATGTATGCACCAACCCGCGATCAGGTCGAAGTGTTCTGGGGCAGTATCCCGCCGTGGGCGCGGCCCTCGACCCCTGAATGCACCACGGTGGAAATCCCCGGAATCGGCGTTAAGGAGTCGTACGTCTGCCTAACCCACCTGCGCTGGGTTGGTTAGCCAACTCGGATTAGCAGTCCACCGGATCAAGGGATCCGGTGCGAACGTCATAGATCGCACCAGCAACTGCAACCGTACTCGGGATCAATGGAAATGACCGGATCCGAGTTACATCCGTAATCAGCGCCGCCCGCTGATCCACCACGGTGCGAAACTCAAGGCTGCGGGTGTCGACCCCGTATTGCTCAGCAATTGTTGCGTGAATTTCCGGCTCCTGGGCCTGTGCCATTCGACAGTCGGTATGCGGCATGACCAAGATTCGGTCAACTCCTAAGAGGTAGGTGGCCAGCACCAAGGTGCGCAGCACATCCTCGGTCACGCGGGCACCGGCATTGCGCAGGATCTTCGCATCACCTGCCTGCATCCCAACGACCGCTAGCGGGCTGATTCGCGAATCCATGCAGGTCACGATCGCCAGACCCCGCTCGGCCCGGCCCGGCTGACCGGCAAAAGCAAATGACTTGCTGAACTCCGCATTCGCCGTGAGCACGTCGGCGAAGTCAACTTCCGGGAATTTTTCAGGCACAGCGGGAGTTTACGCGGGTGCCACCCGCCACAATGGGCACCATGCCATCGACGCCTCCGAAAGCACCACATCCAGGTGCTGGCCAACTTGGCCTGCGGGTCGCCATGCGGTTGCACGAACCCAGCGGACCTACCGAACTCGTCGGAGTCCTTGAGACCTTGACCACCGTGCGAAAGCGCTCCGGTGCGGTCGTCACCTTTGACCCTGAGCAGGTAGTGGCCTGGCGCATTGTTCTACCCCCCGCCAAGGGCTGATTTATCTCATTCACATGAATTCCACATGTTTGCCCAATGAGTAGCACAAATATGCGGGGCACTCTTGCCTTAACCGACCAAGGGCCCCACCGATGGGACCCTGAAAAAAGGAGAATTCCATGAACCGCAATGTAAAGTGGGGTACCCGCGCAGCAGTAGCCGTAGGTACTCTCGCTCTCGTTATTGGCGCTGGTGTTGGCACGGCGAATGCGGCTGGCAACGGTGGCGGTGGGCCCAAGGGTGCCGCGCTCTCAGCGCTGGTGACGGCGGGCACCATCACCGAAGCGCAAAAAGAAGAGTTCCGGTACGAGATGCACGAGGCCAAGGAAGCCGCTGAAGCAAGTGGCGTGAAGGTTGATTGCGCTGTCATTGAAGCCAGCGTGCTCAGCGGATTGGTGAGCGAGGGCACGTTAACCCAGGCACAGGCCGATGCCATCAAGGCCGCTCGGCCCGCACGCCCCGAAGCCAGCGCCCGCGGTGCTGCGGCCACGGGCACTGGTGGTGGACCACTTGCTGCGCTCGTGGCTAACGGAACGATCACTCAGGCACAGGCCGATGCCATCAAAGCTGCGCACCCAGAGCGCTCAGCCGGTGGGCGTGGTACCCAAACTGCACCACAACCAGCCAGTTAAGTTACTGAGCAATCCGGCGGCCGACCCGTTATTGGGTCGGCCGCCGTACAGTTATCACGCATTGCCAGCAGCGAACTGATGAACACTTTGACTCGGGGAGGATCAATGACCGCAACCATCTTGGTCGTTGACGACGAGCCCAATGTCAATGACCTGATCTGCGACGCCCTACGGCTCGCTGGGTACCAGACCCGCTCGGCCTCCCATGGCATGCAGGCATTAAATGCGCTTCGCGAATCCCCCGTCGCCCTCGTCGTGCTTGATATCAATATGCCGAAGATGGACGGCTATGAGGTGTTGACACGAATGCGCGCGGCGGGCGACACCACCCCGGTCATCATCCTCACCGCTCGACAGGACCGCGATGACACCAATGCTGGGTTCAAGCTCGGGGCCGATGATTTCGTTAAGAAGCCTTTCGGGATCGAGGAGCTGACCTTGCGCGTTGCCGCGGTTTTGCGCAGATCCTTGGGTGAACAACAATCAGCCCTGATCACTGTTGGGGCCTTGAAACTCGATGCCGATACCCACGAGGCAAGTTGCGGTGAGCAGGCGTTGGATCTTTCCGCCACCGAGTTTCGCCTCCTGCAAACACTCATGGAAAACACCAACCGAGTGATGACAAAGGACCAACTATTGCGCCAGATCTGGGGGTTTGATGCGGGTACCGAAACCACGGTCCTGGAGACCTATATCTCTTATCTGCGCAAGAAACTAGGTGGTTCGGCGACCATCAGAACAGTGCGCGGTGTCGGGTACCAATTACTCGCGGCTAAGAAGTAACCATGAGTCTTAGATCTCGAATTACGATTCTCACCGCGTTACTCATTCTTTTTTCCACTGCCGCTCTTGGTGCATTCGTCTATTTCACCGCATCAAGTATTCAGTACCAAACTATCGATAACGGCCTACGTTATGCAGTCGCAGATGCCCGGGTTCAGGCGATGTCCGATCGGCCGCGCCCTGCGCCGGCCGATGCATTTATTCAGATGGCGATCGGGCGAGTGAATCGCGATGGCTCGATAACCGTCCTGCGGCAGGCTGGCTACAGCTCGGACCCACTGCCATTTCCGACCCTGACGGCGGCGCAAATTGCGCAGGCCCAGCAATCGGCAATCACCATCCCCGGGCCGATCACCTATCGGGTGATCGCCCGCCAACCTGACCCAAACCGGGCCCTGGCGGTGGCAGCTACGCCATTGACAGACGTCGAAAGTAACCTGAAGCAACTTGCCATCTCGATTGGCCTCGGTGTTGCCCTAGTCACTGCTATCGGCGCCATCGCCTCCTGGGCGGTCGTCAGACGATTCTTTCGTCCGGTTGATGCGATGGTCGAATCTGCGACGGCGATCGCCCTGGGTGATACCAGCCGCCGGGTTCCGACGGCTCAACCCGGAACCGAACTTGGTGAGCTGTCAACGGCACTAAATACGATGATCGGCGAATTAACCGATTCGATCACTCGCGTCGAAGCCTCAGAAGGGCAACTTCGAAAATTCGTATCCAATGCCTCACATGAGATCCGCACGCCGCTGACGGTCATTCGCGGATACGTCGAACTACTGCAGCATGAAAGCCCCAACGCCTCTGACCTGCAGGCCCGCGCCCTTGCTCGTATCGCAACCGAGAGCCACCGACTTGAAGGATTGGTTACCCAACTCTTGGTGCTGGAGAAAATGGATGCCCTCGCCCCGCAAGCCTTCCAGGTATTTGACCTCGCACGAATCGTTCAGGATTTCTTCGCGGATCTCACCGCACTTAACCCGAACCGTCGCATCGTCTTAGACCTAGAAACATCTTTGATTCGCGGTGAGCCCGATGCGTGGCGCCAATTGGTCTCTAATCTGGTGCAGAATATCTCTCGGCATACCCCGGCTGACTCTCCGGTTGACATCCACCTGCACCAGCATGATGGCCAAACCGTCTTGCAAGTCGATGATGCTGGCCCGGGGATACCGGTGGCTCAACGTGCAGCGGTGCTGCAACGTTTTACCCGCTTAGATGAGACCCCCTCAACGTCCAG
>CAJBZP010000005.1 GCA_903960135.1 uncultured Actinomycetes bacterium
CACCGAGGACACCGAGGACACCACGGGCAAGGTATCCAAAAGCCGATCCATCAGGGACACGCTGTTGATCTCGGCCTGCGCTTTGTCGGTGCCGAACCGACTGCTGCGCCCACCCGTCAAGATCACATACGAGACATCGGCGGCGCCCTGATCGATCATGGGGCCTGGTTAATTCGCGCCGGCGCCGAGTAAACGTTGAACGTGGTGTCCCTGACAAAACAGGCCAAGGTTACGTTCGTTGCACGTGCCAACTCAATTGCCATCGAGGTCGGCGCGGACACCGAGGACAGGATCGGAATGCCGGCGGTTGCAGCTTTTTGTACCAACTCGAACGAGGCCCGGCTACTGACCTGAAGTACTAAGTCAGATCCCGGCAGCCGGCCGGCGCGCAGCGCCCAGCCAACAACTTTGTCCACCGCATTGTGGCGCCCCACATCCTCACGCACGTGCAGACGCTCACCGGTGCTCGCGACGAAAAGGGCGGCGGCATGTAGCCCGCCCGTGCGACCAAATCCACGTTGAGCAGACCTTAACTGCGCCGGAAAGCCAAGCAAAGTGTGCGCATTGACGGCCGCCGTCACGTCGCCAAGGGGCCAGGCGCACCTACTTAGGACATCGAGATTGGTGTCGGAACCGCACACCCCACAACTACTACTCGCCGAATACGCTCTGGCTGTCGGTGGCTCAACACCAGCCCGCAAGGCGACCGTTACCGAGCTCGCCCGATCAAGGCCATCGCCGCTGCTGCGTTCCTGGGCACTGACTACATCAGCGGCGGCGGTTATCGCCCCTTCACTAACCAGCCAGCCCAGTGCCAGGTCAATGTCATCGCCAGGGGTGCGCATGGTCAGCCAAGGCGGGCAATCCGCAACTCGGATCTCAAGTGGTTCTTCAACAGCGACCTCGTCGGAAACCTGAGTGCGCGCCCCACCGACAAAACGCTCAACCCGGTACCGGCCAACTGCGGACATTGCGACTCCGTCGAGATTGCGAACACTGAGAAACTCGATGGTAGTCCTGCGGCAACTAGTTGATTGCCGGAACCACTAGGGATTGACCCGGGGTGACTATCGCATCGGCTAGGCCATTTAGATCGCGGATCCGGCTCACGGTCTCCCGCGGATCACTCCCCGGAGCCACCTGCTGCGCAATCGACCACAAGGACTCCCCCGGCTGCACCACCACGACCGCGGCCACTGGACCGGCGCCGGGCCCGGGTACCGCGCCGGTCGCTTCAGCGGTGAACCCCCCGAAGGCAACCACGACGGCGAACAGGGCCAATATCGTGGCCGCCAGCAGCACTACCCGCCCTCTGGTCGTCAGGCGAAGGGGGAGTTGCCGAGCACCCGCACCGGTAGTCGCAACTCGGGGCTGCTGGCTGGCTTGGCGAGAGGTATTGCGTGCGGTCATGCGGGTAGTCGTACGGGGCGCGGGGAAGGGCGCGGTGAGTGCCATTGGTTCGTCCTTTCGGCGGGGCCCAGATGGGCCGGTTTCGGTGTGTTGCTGCCAAGCTGGTTGCTGCAGATCAAAGATTCTCGTTCGTCTTCGAACAGGTGTACTATCGAACACATGTACGATTTATAGCACGATCATCGCGACACGTCCAGCCGACATTCGAACATATGTTTGAATATTTTGGGAATGTTCGCTAGGTTCTGACTTACCTTGAACCTGGGGTCTGACAATTGGCAGATTTCCGCAGTTTTCGCAGGTTTCCTCGGATTCCCGAGGATTCCTAAGGATTCCTGAGGATTCCTGCGGAATCCTGCGGATTTTGCCCACTGTCACCCCATATAACGATTGGAGCCCCCCGTGGCCACTGGTGTAAGCGAACTGCCTGACGGACCACCGGATGAAACCGGGCTCACCGCACGCCAACGCGCCATCCTTGAGGTAATCCGCGAGACAGTCGAACGTCAGGGCTATCCGCCGAGCGTCCGCGAAATCGGCGTAGGAGTCGGCTTGACCTCCCCGAGCAGCGTGGCGCACCAACTGGGTACCTTGGAAAAACTCGGCTACCTACGCCGCGACCCAAACCGGCCACGGGCCCTAGTGGTTGCCGAACCCAGTGCACCAGCCGGCCTTCGGCTCGTTGAAAGCCCGCTCCCAGAATCCGACTTGGCTTATGTGCCCGTACTTGGCCGAATCGCGGCCGGTGGCCCGATCTTGGCCGAGCAAGAAGTTGAGACCATCTTCCCGCTGCCACGTGACCTAGTAGGTGAAGGCGAACTCTTCCTCCTAAAAGTAGTTGGCGACTCGATGATCGATGCGGCCATCTGTGATGGGGATTGGGTGGTGGTTCGGCAGCAACCCACCGCTGAAAATGGCGACATCGTGGCAGCACTGCTCGATGACGAGGCCACCGTGAAGACATTCAAACGTCGCGATGGTCATGTCTGGCTGATGCCCCACAACCCCGCTTATGCACCCATTCTCGGTGATGAAGCCACGGTGATGGGCAAGGTCGTTTCAGTATTGCGTCGCCTGTAGTTACGACAACCGCAATGCACCTGAGCGCCTAACCTCGCATTGGCGCCTCGTCACGCAAGCGCTCCAGCGCACCGACCACTTTGGCGCGATCGGTGGTGTACCAAAACGGTGGCAGGCTCTCCCGGAGCGCTCGCGCATATCCGGCCGTCGCTAAGCGCGAATCCAGGACCGCGACAACACCCTTGTCGTCCATTCCGCGAATAAGGCGCCCCGCCCCCTGGGCCAGCAGCAGACCGGCTTTCGGCACGGCAATGGCCCGAAATCCCGAACCGCCGGCATCGTCAACGGCCCGTTGCCGCGCTGACATTAGCGGGTCATCTGGCCGCGGGAACGGTATCCGATCAATAACCACGCAAATACACGAGTCTCCCGGGACATCGACTCCTTGCCAAAGCGAAACCGTGCCGAGTAACACCGTCGCCGGGTCCGACGCAAACTTCTGCACCAGCGACCCAACAGCGTCACCCTTGCGCTGCACCAACAGCGGCGTGGCAATGGTGTCGAGGCGAACCCGCAGAAAGTCGGCTGCTCGCTCAACCCCGCGCCAACTTGAAAACAGGGCTAAGGTTCGCCCCCCGGCCGCCTCAATAAGTTCAGCCAATTCATCGAGTGCCTCCATCGCGACACCATCGCGCCCGGGCGCCGGAAGATCGGCAGCAACGTACAAAATCCCCTGCGCTGCATGATCGAATGGAGATCCAACATCCATCGTGGTCACAATTTGGTCAGCTAATCCGAGCGAGAGCACCAATGCATCAAAAGCCCCACCCACGGTCAACGTCGCACTTGTCATCACAACCGGTGTCTTACTGAACAGCGCCTCACGCAATAGGCCCGCGACCGAAAGTGGCGCCATCCGCAACACCGCTGCTCGACTCTCCCCCGGATCAAGCCACACCACATCTTGGGGTCCAGCGGTCAGCAGGCTTCCAGCTACGTCGTGCACCTCTTCGAGGGCACCTCGAGCCTGTTGCTTGGCCGCTAAAACATCGGTGTCTTTATCCTTGTCGGCATTAAGGGCGGTCATCGAACTGGAGCAGGCATCGCGGATTAGCGTCAGCGCAAGCACCAATTCGCGGCCGAGTGGCTCTAGCCGGGTGGGCCCAACTAGCCCAGCAGCAGTGCTGCGAAGGGCGTCCTCAAGGCTATCGGCCGCCCGCTGCAAGAACTCCACATTCTTGGGGTCCAAGAGTTTACGGCTGCGCGAACCCGCTTTTTCCACCATGGCCACCGATAACTCACCGGTAACGGCCGCTGTCGCGCGGTCAACTAGCTCATGTCCTTCATCGATGACCACCCCGGCATGCTCTGGCAGCACCGGGATGCCTTCAAGGGCATCTATTGCCAGCATCGCATGGTTGGTCACGACGATGTCAGCCTCCTGGGCGATCAGGCGCCGCTTGGCGGTGAAGCACTCTTGGCCAAAACTGCACTTGGTCTCACCTATGCACTCGCGGCGACCCACCGACAAACTGCGCCAAACCCGCGGGTCAATTTCATCCGGGTACTCGTCTCGGTCACCGGTGCTCGTTTGCTCCGCCCAAGCCCGAACGGCCACCACCTGCTCCCCGAGCGCACTCTTCGGCGCACTAAATAGTGCGGCACTTTCATCCTCGGGAATCGCGCCATGCAGTTTTTGCAGACACACGTAGTTGTTTCGACCTTTTAGTACCGCGTAGGTAACCGGGCGCTGCAGTAGTGGTTCCAGTGCGTTGGCAAGTAGGGGCAGGTCGTGGTCCATCAACTGCTTTTGCAGTGCCAAGGTGGCTGTCGCGATCACGATGGCCTGCTGATGCGAGGTGGCATAGAGAGCCGCCGGGATCAGGTACCCCATCGACTTACCCGTGCCGGTGCCAGCCTGCACGATCAGGTGTCCGGCACCCGAGAGTGAGGCACCCACCGCATTGGCCATCAGATGCTGACCTGATCGGCTGTCGCCACCGATGAACTCAATCACTTTGTCGAGTGCGTCGTCGATTGCCGATACCTCACCCATGTTCTGCCTGCACCATCTCAGCCGCCAACTGCTCGGGCACGCGGGCGGTCAGATGCGTGCCAGCCGCAATATGCTCGACCGCAAGCACCTCGCCTTGCGAGTGCGCCCTGGAGATGAGATCTCCACGCTGGTAAGGGATAACCACATCAACAGCGCGTAGAAAGCTTGGTAGATCCCCTTCGATCGCCAAGAGCAGTGCCTCAAGGCCTTCGCCCGTCATCGCTGAAACCACAAAAGCATGGGGCTCGGCGCGTAGCAAGTGCGCCACCTGCTCCGGGTCGGCAATATCAGCCTTGTTAATGACAATAAGTTCGCGCACGTTGCCAGCGTCGATTTCATTAAGTACTTCACGGACCGCACTGATCTGCTCAAGCGGTGCCTCATCGGAACCATCGACAATGTGCAAGATCAGATCAGCGTCTTTGACTTCCTCGAGTGTCGACCGAAAAGCCTCAATAAGTTGATGCGGCAGGTGCCTAACAAACCCGACGGTGTCGGCAAGGGTGTAATCACGACCGCCTGGCGTTCGCGCCTTGCGAACTGTTGGATCAAGGGTGGCGAAAAGGGCGTCCTCGACTAACACACCGGCATCGGTCATCCGATTCAGCATGCTGGACTTGCCCGAGTTCGTGTAGCCGGCAATAGCAACCGCTGGGATGCCGGCACGATGACGGGCCGCCCGCTGCGTAGTACGGGATTTCTCCATCTCTTTGAGCTCGCGCCGAAGCTTGGTCATCTGCATTCGAATTCGGCGTCGATCGGTCTCAATCTTGGTTTCACCTGGCCCGCGAGTGCCAACCCCGCCGGTGGCTCCACCGGCGCGCCCACCGGCCTGCCGCGACAACGACTCGCCCCACCCGCGCAGCCTCGGCAGTAGGTATTGCATCTGCGCCAAGCTCACCTGGGCCTTGCCTTCCCGGCTGCGCGCGTGTTGGGCGAAGATGTCCAGGATCAACCACGTGCGATCGACCACCTTCACTTTCACGATCTCTTCAAGTTTTCGCAGTTGCCCCGGTGTCAGCTCCCCATCACAAATCACCGTGTCAGCCTCGTGCTCGATTACGATCTCGCGAAGCTCGGCGGCTTTGCCGGAACCTAGGTAGGTGGCCGGGTCCGGGGTGTCGCGGCGTTGACTGACGCCCGCCAACACCTCTGAGCCGGCGGTCTTTGCCAATAGCGCCAGTTCAGCCAAGCTCCGGTCAGCCGCCTGCGCCGTACCCGAAGTCCATACACCGGCCAGTACCACGCGCTCTAGACGGACTTGCCGGTACTCAACTTCGGTGACGTCCTGGAGCTCAGTTGAGAGCCCGGCCACCCGGCGCAGAGCATTTCGCTCCTCAAGTTCAAGCCCATCAACCGAGAGGTCCCGGTCGTCAGCTAAATGGGCGCGGGCTAAGTGGTCGTGGGTGAAGGCGTCATTGGGGCTCATGTGCGCCTAAGAGTGCCATGAGAAATGCGATCCCCCAAATGATCATCCACAGGGCCCTTAGGGCAACAAGGCGGTGCCGCGGGCGACAAGATCCGCAGGGCCGGTCAATAGCAGATGCCCGTCAGCGGTCTCGGTTACATAGACCGTGCCCCCGGGTACCCCAACGGTCGTGGTCTGAGGCAGCACAGGCTCCCCGGCGCGCCGCGCAGCAGCCCAAGCCACCGCGCAGGCACCGGTACCGCAACTTTGAGTTTCACCCACCCCACGTTCGAATACGCGCATGGCTACCTGACCGGGGGCCACCAGCACGACGAACTCCACGTTTACCCCATTGGGGAATGCATCAGCCGGACGCACCTTCGGTGCAATAAGTAGCGAACCGGCATCGGCAAGGTCGTCAACGAACACCACCGCATGTGGATTCGGAACCGTCAGGGCGCTAGCCGGCCAGACTTGCTCCGCAACAAGTACCGAAACCGAACCCACCGCCGTTGCAGTTGCGCGCCCCATATCGATGGTGACGCTTAGATCGGAATTCATCTTCGCCGCAAATAGGCCACCTCGAGTCGCGATATTAACCTCGCTGTCGGTGATGAGTCCGGTGGCATCGAGGTACCGGATGAATACCCGAGCCCCGTTGCCGCACATCTCGGCCAAGCTGCCATCAGCGTTTCGGTAATCCATGAAGAACTCAGCTCCGGCACTTTGATCTACGAACTCCGTCATGTGCTTGGTACGAACGACGCGCAAGATGCCGTCAGCACCTACCCCCTTGTGCCGATCGCAAAGGAGCTGAACCTGATTGGCGGTGAGATCAAGTACACCATCGAGATCGGGGATAACCAAAAAGTCATTGCCCGTGCCATGGCCCTTGATGAACTTAACTTCGTTCAACGGGGCCATAAGCTCAGTCTAGGTGCCACTACGTGCGATGGTCGCTAAGTATGCGGCCTGCACCTGCTCGAGAACCACCGGCCAAGTCTGAGTCGGCGGGGTAGAAGTGTTCCTCGCAGTCAGTGCCTCAAGCAGGTCACGATCGCCGGCTAGCCGCACCAGGGCTGCAGCCAACCCAGCGTCATCAGGCGCAATCAGCCCCCCTTCGCCATCGGTGATGAAATCCGTGGTGCCGGTACCGGATCGGGCCACAACTGGTAACCCGGCACTTCTGGCCTCCAATGCCGCCAAGCCAAAAGACTCTTTGATCGACGGTTGAATAAAGACATCGCTGCTAGCAAACACCTTCTTGATCTCAGCAGCGTCAAGGCGGCCGGTAAACCTGACGAAACCGGCTAGCCCATGGTCTCGAGCGAACTTCTCCGCCCGCGAGCGAACCGGACCGTCGCCGACTACCGTGAGGTTAATTCGACGATCACTCTGCCTTGCTAAAGCCATGACTTTAAGCAATGCGATAGTACGTTTGCGTGGAGCTAATCGCATTACGGTCACCACATTTAGTGCATCACCGCGTGGGTGGCGCGCTACTTGCCACTGATCCGGGTCGATGCCATTTGGGACTACAAGCACTTCGCCCAGACCAGGCAATGCGTCCGCAATCAGGTTGGCAGCAGTACTGCTAACCGCCGAAACCTGCATCCTCCAAAGCGATAACCGGCCGGCCTGATAGGCGGCTCGAAAAGCGGGGCGAGCCAGTGGGCCCCAGATACTGTGAACCGTAATCAGGGTAGGTATCGCCAGTTCGTGGGTGGCTCGTATCGCGCCCCAGGCGAATGGGGAGATCACACCGGCGTGCACGTGTACGACATCAACAGCGTGCGCAGTCAGCAACTCGCTCACATGGGCTTTGGTGCGTAAGTGAATTGGTAACTCAAAGGGCAGTCGCATCGCTACCCGGTGTACGTGAACTCCATCAATCAACGCACCGTCAAGCAGCTGCGACCGAGTTGGCACCCCATGCGACCCAGGGGTGGCGGTGATGACCCGCACTTGGTCCCCGGCCAAGGCCTGGGCGCCGGCCAAGGCACGAACCTGTGACTCAATACCACCGGTGCGGGGCAGGTAGCAGTCACTGACATGCGCAATTCTCACTCTTGGACCGTACGGCACAATGGGTCCATCATGACGCCCCACCCGCCGCACACCTTGGTGTTCGTGCACGCGCACCCAGACGATGAAGCCCTGCTCACCGCCGGCACCATGGCCAAAGCCGTGGCTGCAGGCCACCGGGTAGTGCTGGTCGTAGCGACCAATGGTGAAGCCGGACTCAGCACTTCGCAAATGTCCGATGGGCTCGGACTTCGTCGGAAGGCCGAGCTGGCCGCATCCGCTGATGCGCTGGGGGTGCACCGGATCGTGCCGCTGAATTATCCGGATTCTGGGCTCCGGGGTGAAAACGCCGAGGGCTTCGCCCACCTGGACCGCTTCAAAGTAGCGAAGAAGATCGCCACCATCTTGGATGAGGAGGAGGCCGAAATCCTCATCGGGTACGACCCTGCCGGGGGCTATGGGCACCCCGACCATTTGCAGGTGCACCGGGCGGTCCGGGCCGCAGCGGTATTCGCCAAGCGCCCGCCACAGTTATTCGAAGCGACCTTGCCTCGTGAGCCCATCGCTCGAGCCGCCCGGCTAGCAGCCAGATTGCACCTCACCCCGAGTGACTGGGATAACGGCGAATTCGACCAGGCCTGGACTCCAAGGGCCCACATCACCCACCGGATAGATGTTCGCCCCTTCATGGGCGCTAAACGCCAATCCCTGCGAGCCCACGCATCCCAAGCGGGTGCTGATGGAACGGTACGCACCCTCGCCGTACTGACCCGGATACCGGGGCCACTGGCTGCCGTCTTGCTCGGGACCGAATACTACGTCAAAGTTTCAGACTCAAGGAGTGCCAAGACCCGCTCAACGGAATCTGAAGCATCGTAGTTCAGCCAATTTATTCTTTTGTCTCGTCTAAACCAGCGCTGCTGGCGGCGGGCAAATTTTGACGTCGCATCAATAGTCGCCTGCTTAGCCGCCGACTCAGTGCAATGCCCACCAAGATAAG
This sequence comes from uncultured Actinomycetes bacterium, assembly GCA_903960135.1. Lineage (GTDB taxonomy): Bacteria > Actinomycetota > Actinomycetes > S36-B12 > S36-B12. The sequence continues at coordinate 8,920 of CAJBZP010000005.1, forward strand.
ACAGCACTTGCAAGTACCCCAGCGCCATTGACGCGGTGCGCCAATTTGCTAATCCTGATTCTGCAAGGTGGCGCACCTCGTCAACAAAGCCGGCCTCCCACATCTGCTCGACTCGATCGGCAATTCGCTGGTCGAGTACTCCCCGCTCGATCTCCAGCCCGACTCGGACGGTCGGATAAATCGAAATTGGTGGCGGCAATGTCGCGGTGAAAGGTTCACCTGTCAATTGGGTCACCTCCAGGGCCCGCACGATGCGTCTCCCATTGGTCGGCAAAATCGCCGCCGCTGCCACCGGGTCGACAAGGACAAGACGTGCGTGCAACTGCGCGGGGCCCTCGGCTTCGAGTTGTGCCTCCAAGTTCGCACGAATGACTGGATCAGTACCCGGGAACTGCAAATCGTCCAAGACTCCCATTACATATAAGCCGGAACCCCCGACGACTATCGGTTGCGCGCCACGAGATATCACATCATCGATAGCCAACCGTGCCACCTGCTGGTATTCCGCGACAGCCAGCTCGTGATCTGGCGGCCAGATATCAACGAGGTGGTGCGCAACCCCCGCCCGCTCGGTCACGCTCGGTGTCGCCGTCCCGATGTTCATACCAATGTAGATTTGCATCGAGTCGATATTGATGATCTCACCGCGGCAGCGTCTCGCTACGGCAACAGCCAGTGCGCTCTTGCCGACGGCAGTCGGGCCAACGATCGCTAGCACTGTCATCTATGACTCACACTGGGCGCAGCGCCGGCAACCCCAACAACACGGAGTTATCCACCGGCTGCTCACCCAGATCACCGGCCCGCGTGCGGCGTACTGAGATAACACGGTCGGCCACGAGATGATGAGGTGCGGCGTAGGTAACCTCCGCGGTGGCAATGTCACCGGGTCGCAGGACACCAAACTCCGATCCCTGCGCCACGTGTACCAAGCGGTTATCCGGCGCGCGCCCTGAGGCTCTTTCGGTCTTTAGATCCTTACGCCCTTCGCCACCGGCCACCAGTACATCCACTGTCCGCCCAACAAGCCGCTTGTTTTCGGACCAGGCAATGTCATTTGCCACTTCGACCAAACGCAGGTACCGATCCTGCATCACCTCATGCGGGATTTGCCCAGGCATTTCGGCGGCCGGTGTGCCCGGTCGCTGCGAATATAAAAAGGTGTAGGCGCCCGCAAATCTCGCCTCGCGCACTACGTGCACGGTCTGCTGGAAATCCTCCTCGGTCTCGCCGGGGAACCCGACAATGATGTCGGTGGTAATCGCCGCCTCGGGCATCGCCTTGTAGACCTTCGCAATTATTCCAAGATAACGATCCTGACGATATGACCGGCGCATCGCCTGCAGGACCGAGTCCGATCCAGATTGCAAGGGCATGTGCAACTGCGGCATGACATTTGCGGTCTCGGCCATCGCGTCAATTACATCGTCAGTGAAATCACGTGGATGGGGACTGATGAACCGGACCCTTTCCAAGCCGGGGATTTGCCCACAGGCGCGCAATAGTTTCCCGAAGGCCTCGCGGTCGCCGAACTCGACACCATAGGCGTTCACATTTTGCCCAAGCAGTGTTATCTCCAAGACTCCTTGATCGACCAGCATGCCGATTTCGGCGAGAATGTCACCGGCCCTTCGATCCTTCTCTCGGCCACGCAGCGCGGGCACAATACAAAACGTACAGGTGTTGTTGCACCCAACACTGATGGAGACATAGGCCGCATAGGCCGCATCACGTTTGGTTGGCAGACTCGAAGGGAAGACCTCTAGGGCCTCCTTGATTTCAAGCTGCGCTTCACCCTGACTGCGGGCTCGCTCCAGGAGCAACGGCAAGGCACCGATGTTGTGGGTGCCGAAGACGACATCGACCCAAGGGG
>CAJBZP010000006.1 GCA_903960135.1 uncultured Actinomycetes bacterium
GGGCCGGGGCCAACCCCTGCGCCTGATCCCCGAATCGACCATCTGGCGGCCATCCGGGCCAAGGGCAGCGAATCGACGTCACTTCAGGCCGACAAGACTCACCGCGCAACTACCCCTGTTGCCGACGTCACCAAGAAGGAGTACAACAGTTGGGGTAGTCGGTTACGCAGGTTCGGCCGCAACACGATGTTGGGCGTGAAAAAGGGGTGGAAGCGTTTCAAGGGTTTCTTCGGAGGCGGTGGCTAAATACCTAATGACTCGCGCAATTGGGCTAATTCCGCTGCCGCTCGAGTGATTAGCGCGGGATCTTTGGGGTCAAGCCCTGTTTCAAACACCACCGACCACGTGATTTGGCCGCTATCGCTATTGCGCCTGGCCACCAACATCGCTGCCGCCCCATCACCGAGATCGGCGCGCTCGCTGACTATGACACTGGCCGTGACCCGGTCGTGAATCGCCGCCGGTAGATCGGTTGCGCGACCAAGTTCGATGATCCGCCCACCGTTGCCTTGACCGTCATCGGCTACCAAAGTCAAGTTCATCATCGGCTCATCCCAAACAGCCTTCGCAACATTGTCCCAACGGATTCGCTCGCCGGTTGCCTTCAGATAGAGGGCACGATTGGTCGCAACAGCGACCAGTTGCGCTGACCCACTTTCCGTGGCGGTGGCCAGCACTTTCTCGGACTTGGGGACACCGAGTTCAACCAGCGCCCCCTTAGCTGGCCGGGCCGGCCGGGAAAACCTCATCTGGCACCGGTAATCGAGTCGCCACCCATGGTGCCTCGCCTAAGTGACCGCCGGTACTCCTCGAGGGCAAGTAACTCGGCAAAAATCCGCTGATGCTCACCGGCTTGTTCAACTGGATCGGTGCGCTGCAAGTTGCCCTTGACCTCCTCGACACGGCGTGAGGCATCAAGCTCAAGCAGCCGAGCGATGACACTCGCCGCGTAATGTGCGTCATAACCTGACTGCGCCGGCAACGGTTCGACCGACAGCTCCCGAACGATGCGGCGGTCTTCGTCGTCAGCGCACACTTCGAGCACCGCGTCGACCCAAGCCAGCCCGGCAAGTTCGGCCGTCGGACCGCCAGCTCGCATGATCGCTGCGTGCACCCCTTGGGCACTTGCGTGGGTGTAGGCCGATGGTTCAACGCTCTCATACCAATCAACCACGGCAGCTGGCTGTTGCAGGACACACTTAAGCGCCTCTCGCTCAACGACGAGGCCGGGATCACGCTGACCTGTTGGTGGTCCTGGGCGCACCGCTGGTGCGCTGCGGCCACTTTGCCCGACCGCCTTCGTGACTGTTTCGACATCTAAGCCCAGCCAACCGGCCAGCAACCGGCTGTATTCGGGGCGAAGTGCGGAGTCACGAATCTTCGCGACAACCGGCGCTGCCTCCTTGAGCGCAGCGATGCGACCTTCCGCATTGTTCAAGTCGTAGCCCGCGATGATCGACTTGATGGCGAACTGGAACAACGGTACGCGCGATTCGACCAGTGCCTTGATGGCAGCGTCACCTTGCGACAACCGGAGATCACATGGGTCTAGGCCGGCGCCTTCAATTGCAACAAAGGTCTGGGTGACAAATCGCTGGTCCTCCTCGAAAGCCCGCAGCGCGGCCTTTTGCCCAGCGGCGTCACCATCGAAGGTGAAGATAACCTCACCGCGCATTTGATCGTCGTCCATCAACAGGCGCCGCAGGATCTTGATGTGCTCTGCCCCAAATGCGGTGCCGCAGGTTGCAACCGCGGTAGTTACCCCGGCAAGGTGACAGGCCATCACATCGGTATAACCCTCGACGATAACCGCCTGCTGGCTCTTGGAGATGTCCTTGCGGGCCAGATCAATGCCGTAAAGAACTTGACTCTTCTTATATAGAGGTGACTCCGGGGTATTTAAATACTTTGGGCCCTCGTCATCGTCAAAGAGTTTCCTGGCACCGAACCCGATTACCTCCCCGCCAAGATCGCGGATCGGCCAAACAAGGCGCCCGCGAAACCGGTCGTAGACTCCCCGATTACCTTGGCTGACCAGCCCACCGGCCATTAACTCTTGGTCGGTGAAACCCTTGCCGCGCAGGTGACCGGTCAGCGCATCCCAGGACTTAGGTGCGAACCCAACCCCAAAATGCTTAGCGGCTTCGGCTGCAAAACCTCGCTCGGTCAAAAAAGTGCGGCCAATCTGCGCATCAGGGGTCAGTAACTGCTCCACATAGAAAGCCGCCGCGATCTTGTGGGCCTCGATCAGTCTGGTGCGCTGGCCCTGTTGCTTGTTGATAGCTGCGCCACCTTCGACGTACCGCAGTTCCACCCCGGTCTTGACCGCAAGTTTTTCCACCACCTCGGCAAAGCTCAGGTGGTCTATTTTCTGGACGAAGGCCAGCACATCGCCGCCCTCCCCGCAGCCGAAGCAGTACCACATGCCGCGGCTCGGGGTGACATGGAAACTGGGGCTGCGCTCGTCGTGGAACGGGCATAGGCCCTTGAGCGAACCCCCGCCAGCAGCCTTCAAAGTGACGTATTCGCGGACGATATCGTCGATTTTGGCGCGCTCGCGCACCAACGCCACATCGTCGTCGCGAATCCTTCCGGCCATATCCGGAGTCTAAGTGCGGTTGGATAGGCCCATGACCGCGACCGGGGCTGCAACGGGACTAGACATCGATTTGCTGCGACACGAGACGCCGGGGTGCCTGCGGGTCAACCACCTCAATAACGCCGGCTGCGCACTCCCACCCACCAAAGTCACCGACACCGTGGTCGACCATCTCCACTTGGAGGCCATGATCGGTGGCTATGAAGCCCACGCCGATGTCCTTGACCGCCTCGAACGCGTCTACGAATCGGTCGCCCAACTCCTAGGTAGCCGCCCCGACCAGATCGCCCTGCTCGAATCGGCAACCGCCGCCTGGGATAGGGGTTTCACCGCCATCCATCACACCCGCCCATTTACAGCCGGTGATCGCATCTTGGTGTCATCATCGGAGTACGCATCGAATGTGCTGCCGATAATGCAAGTGGCCAAGGGCTGCGGTGCGCGCCTTGAGTTCATCCCGGACGACGAGCACGGGTGCGTCGATGTCGCGGCGTTCGAAAAACTACTTGACGCTGACGTCGCCGCAGTAGCTATTAATCAGTGCCCATCCCAAAATGGGTTGATCAACGATGTCGCAGCTATCGGTGCCGCCCTTCGCGCCAACCATTCCGATGCCTGGTATTTGGTCGACGCCTGCCAGTCTGTCGGGCAACTGCCAATATCAGCGGGAGCCATCGGAGCCGATTTCATCAGCGCTACCGGGCGTAAATTCCTGCGCGGGCCACGCGGAACCGGCTTCTTGTTCACCAGCGATCGCGCACTAATCGAACTTGAGCCATTTCCCCTTGACCTGCACTCCGCCACCTGGCATGAATCGGGCTTCGAGGTTGCAACGGGCGCGCGCAAGTTCGAGTTCTGGGAGAAGTCCTATGCCGGCCTCCTGGGCCTCGGCGCAGCCATTGACTACGCATTGGCCTGCGGTATCGAGGCCATTTCGGCTCGGATTAGTCTTTTGGCGCAGCAGGCTCGCGCTGGATTAAGTGCCGTACCAGGAGTGACCGTGCACGATCGCGGACTTCAGCTGAGCGGCATTGTGACATTCACCCACGATCGAATTGACGCGCGACAGTTAGTTGCGCAGATTCGGCAGGCAGGTATCAACGTCAGCCTATCCACCCCGGAATATGCACGGGTTGATTTTGAATCACACCACATCGCGGCGCTCGTGCGGGTCAGCCCACACGCATACAACACCCCGGCAGAAATCGATCAGCTGCTCGAGGCGGTAACGCATGCGTGAGGCTTCGCCACCCCACGGCACCCTGAAAGTTGAATCGTCCTTGCGCTCCGCACTGGCGCAGGTGTCGGTTATCGCCCTAACAGTTGCCGGCTTCATTGTCTTCCTGCCGGCCGGAATATTGCTGGCGCTCAGGTTTTCTGAGATTGAAGCGGCCGAGAAAGCTACTTACCTTGTATTACTAGCAATCTGGATACTCGGGTTAACACGTTTCGCAATTTTCAAGCGGTCGCACATTCAAACGGCGGCGACCTTGGCTCTACTGGCGTCCCCCTTGCTTATGGTGCAGACGAGCAGCGCACCGTGGCTACCCGTACCGTTTATCGCCTTCGCGGTGACATTCGGTGCCGCATTCAGCTTTCGCCCCCAGATGGCAATTCCGATAATCGCGCTAACGGCACTCTTGAACTGGCTCGTGGTACTTAACCCTGCACCGTCAGTAATACTCTCGGCATCTGAACCATTGGATGGATTCATCGGCCCGCTATTCATCCTGGTTGTCGGGCCGGCGCTATCTATTCTCAGCCGAACTTGGTTTGTGGCCGCCAAGCGAACGGACGCAAGTCGCGAGCAAATCGAAACAGTGGTTTTGGAGAGCTATCTAGCACTGCAGATTCAATCGGCGCAATCCATGGTTGATCGTCGGATCCATGAAACCGTCCTAAATACGCTCAATGGGATAGCCTCGGCACCGCCAGCTGCCGATCGGCGCTCGATTGAGGCCGCATGCCAGCATGACCTTGACCAGTTGGAACTTGGATCTCGGGTTCAGACCCCGCAATTCATCTCAATGCTGGTCGCTGACGCAATCACTGCATCTCGAATTGGACGCCTACAGCCCGATGTCTTGCTTGGCGACGATATTGAGCTGTCGCCACAAATTGCTGGAGCTATACGTGATGCATTAGTTGAAGCCTTGCGAAATGTCGAGCGGCATTCAGGAGCTACAGCCACCACTATCATCACCACCCAAAACGGCGGCGAGTTGTCAATCAGAATTCACGATAACGGATCTGGAATCAGCACCAAAGGCCTCGAGCAATTTGGGGTACGCAATACCATCAAGGCATCCATGGCCGCGCTTGGCGGGGGTGCCACGGTCACCTCCCCAGCATCGGGTGGCACGACGGTCACGTTGAGCATCCCGTTAACGGAGGCCCACGTCCTGCAGATGCCAAGTGAGCCAAGCCTCGAGGCGGTTACGCGCTCGTGGCTTGCGCGTCTTTGCATAATTAGCCCATCCATATTTGGCCTTTTGACCGTTTGGGATCTCACGTCAAACCTCAACCCAAGTACACTTCCATTGATTGCCTTCCTAGTGTTCTTTGCCTTCAATTTCGCGCTCGCAATATTTTGGGGTACCGATCATCGTGTTTTCCTCGCGGTAGCGACATTCGCGACCGCAGCATTGGCTCTCCTCGCGACTTACGTCAGCCTGGCCGGCTGCAGTTCCTCATCTGCGGTCCACTGGCTGATAAATGCAATCACCGGTGGCATCGTTCTCACGATTTTTGCGCTAGCCACTAATCCGCTTCGCATATCTGTGTTGCCCGCGTTGACCATTCTCGGGCTTTTCCTAATCTGGGGCCTACCCAACGATTGCCGTGGCGTGCCAGTCATGTCCATTTTTGTCACGGTGGCCTACGTCATCGGCGGCATGTACACGGCACGCAGTTTGTTCGAAAAGTTCGATGCCAAACGCGCAGATGCTCAAGAACTTTGGGCTCGGGCTACTGAACAGCAAACCGAGATTGCGAGGCAGGCGGCAATCTCGGAAAGTTGGAGTCGCGTCAGTTCCACCGCGAAATCTTTTCTCGCCGATATCGCCTCAGGGGTGGTTGATCCCCTGACCCAGGCCAGCAGGGCCCGCGCGGGCGCCGAGGAGAGCCGCATTCGTGTCAATCTGGGGCACGCCGATGCGCTGGCATCGGGCATGTGGGAGTCGGTGCAAGGGATGGTTGTCGCGGCCGGCCTAGCCCAGATCAGCGTCAACGCAGTGGTCTTGTCGGCCGGCAGCCGACGTGACCCGCTCCCATCCGCGATAGGCGCGGCCCTGGAGTCGACAGCTCTGGCCTATCCGAATCAGGAAATCACGGTACGGCTCTTCACTGACGAAGATGCTGAGGAACTCTTAGTCACTGCATTCGGTGATGAGGCATTACCAATTTGGGTGCCCGGCGAATTGACCGGATTCACGTCGACTGAATTGCAATTTGCTGACTGCCAGGTACTCGTCGCGCTGGATACTGATGACGAAGGTGTTTCAATTGTCATCAACATCCGCAGGCCTTTGAACCAGCCAACGTCAAGCCAAGCCGTTTAAGTCATCAAACCTTCGTCACGAGCCACCCGGTAAAGGTCGGTCTTGGTGCGCGCTAACTTGCCAGCGGCTGTGTACTTATCTCTTACTCGGTCGATGTATTGCTTAACCGTGCTGGGTGCTACGTCCATTCTCCTTGCGACCGAATCCATTTTCAGACCAGACGCATAAAGCACCAGCGCCCGCTGTTCCTGTGCTGAAAGGTGAACACCGGATTGACTCTTCGGGATCAGGGCGCCCGCGAAATCAGGTGACATCCAGTCGCGATTATTCAAGATCGCATCTAGCGCCTCTCCGAGTTCCTCAAATCCGGACCGTTTTGTCACGTAGGCCGAAGCGCCGGCCAAAATCGCGGATTGAATCACTGCCGGGTCACCCAGTGCACTGACAACCACGACTGGGATTTGCAACGACGAAAAACTTGACACCACATCCGCGACTGCACGGCCGTCGCCGAGGTCTAGGTCGATCACAGCGCAATCTATGTCTTGCCCAGAGATCGCATTGAGCGCATCGACCAGAGATTCGCCGGAATAGGCAAAGTTCAATTGGGGGAATCGATCCACTAATCCACGCTCTAGCCCCTCACGAACTAAGGCGTGATCTTCAAGAACCACAAAGGTCAGGCGGCGATCGATTTGACTGCTCATACGATCTGACTTCTCATACGATTTGACTGCTCATAGGATCCCTCTTGGCCCGGCACGGCTCAAGCGTAGCGCCTCAGCGCACTAACCGTGCATGCCAGTGCAGGAGGCTGACGTCGGTAAGGCTGGCGACTTGATCAATGATGACTCGAAACCGTTCGGCATCGGTATTTGCGGTATCGAAGGCGGGTCTTAACCAGCTTTCAAGGGATCGCCCCTCCTCAAGGGTGAGGGCATGCACGACATCGGCAATGATCGCCCGCTGCCTCGCGTACTCCAAATCCGCCCCCTCACGGTTCATCACGAACTTAACCGCTATCGCCTTCATCACCGCGACTTCATCGCGTACCTCTTCGGGCACGATCAGGTTGGCCGCGTACCGAGTCAACGGCTGGGTGCCGTATTCGATCTGCGTGGCGATTTGCGCACTCACGCAAAAACGGCCTATTAGGTAACTCGTAAACCGCTTCAATTCACGTAGTGACGACATTGACCCGTCGAAGGCACCGGGCCAGTACTCGAGGCCGGTTAGTCGACGCAAGGCCGCTAAAAGCGCCTGTGGATCACGGTCGGGGTGGTAGCGCTCACGGGCAATGGACACTAACTCCTGCTGGATTTCTGAACTGGTGAACTGCTCCAAGTGGACGAGCCCAGAATGCACGGCATCCTCGGCATCGTGCACCGAATAGGCAACGTCATCGGCCCAATCCATGGCCTGCTCTTCCAAGCAAGTGCGGGTACCAGGGGCGCCGGCTCGGACCCAATCAAAAATCGGCTTATCATCTTCGTAGAACCCGAACTTTTGGGTATCAGCGCGCCGGCCCCACGGATATTTGCAGGAGGCGTCCAAGCTCGCGCGAGTCAGATTCAGGCCGACGCTAGCTCCTTGCGTGTCTTCGATTTTGGCCTCGAGTCGGGATAGCACGCGGAGGGTCTGCGCATTGCCTTCGAAGCCACCGATATGGGACGACAGGCGGTCCAGCTCACTTTCCCCATTGTGGCCAAAAGGCGGATGCCCTAGGTCATGTGTCAACCCGGCGACCTCAACCAGATCCGGATCACACCCGAGCGCGTCGCCGAGTTCGCGGGCGATCTGCGCTACCTCCAAGGTGTGGGTAAGGCGTGAGCGCGGAAAGTCTGAAACCCCGGACACCATGACCTGGGTCTTTGCCGCCAACCGGCGCAAACCAACCGAGTGCAGTACCCGTGCCCGATCGCGCGCGAACCCGGTGCGGACGGTCTCCTTGACGGGTTCGGCGACAACACGCTCAAGGTCTGCGCCGCTGTAACCGCTGGGTTGACCCATAACTCCGAGACTAGTGGCACGACTCTTCGATGCCTCCGCACCCCAAATCATCTGAGTGCGCACGTTTTGGTCGTGAAAACCTTGATTTCAGCCGATTACACGACCAAAACGTGCGCACTCACCCCAACTACCCTTCACCGGACTTAGATGCGCGAGCTCGCCCCCGAGCCCCACCTCGAGAACCTGTGGATAACACTTTGCGCCAGCAAACGGTTCTGCTGCAAGGTTGGCGCGTGCCAGATCCAAGTCGAACCGTCAACACCGAGCAGGTGATCGCCCGCATCGGTAACTCGCACCCAATTGATCGGGCCGCTGCACTTGCTCAGGGATTGACGGCGGGCCAACTTCGCTCTGCACTAACAGCTGGCCGCCTCGTGAGCTTGCAACCTGGAACTTTGCTATCGGCCCAAGTTTGGGAAGCAGCAGAGCGGCATCAGCGGCATTTGTTCGCGGTGGCAGCTGCGCTACTTCGACATCCACGAGCCATTGTCAGCCACGGGTCAGCCGCGGCCATCCATGATTTACCCTTTGATCGCGTGCGCCCCCAGGTGGTCATTGATCCGGTGCTCGGCGAGGTCCCGATAGTTGAACTCACCCAGCCCGGCAAGGGCCGACATGCTCACCGGTTGCGAATTTTCCCGGGGGCAGCACCCCTTGCGCACCTCGATGAACTCCTCGACTTCCCGTGTACCAACATCGCGCGCACCGTTTTGGATCTTTGTATCAACCTGCCCCCACCGGAAGCGCAGGCGCTAATAGATATGGGTCTGCGCCGCCTGATTTCAATGAACACTCCGAACCGAAATATTCGACGGCTCGCCAGGGATCCAGTACACCGGGATTACGCAACCAACACCATGCTCACTACCTGCGCGGGCTTGGCAGGCAGGCGTGGGCTCAAGGCTTTGGCTACGAAACTTCGTGTCGGCGAACCAGCCGCTGAATCGGTCCTCGAATCCATCTCGAGATGGCAGATGCGAACACATAAATTATCGATGCCGCAGTGTGGGGTTCCGGTCCTTGGCGACGATGGCCGCACCTACTGGGCTGACTTCACCTGGGAAGATTTACGAATCATCGGCGAGGCGGACGGTGTCACGAAATATGTGACCCGAGCAGATCATGTCCGCGAGAAACTCCGGCAAGAAGCCCTCGAACGTGCGGGTTGGTCGGTAGTGCGCTGGACTTGGCACGAGGCTGTCGTCACGCCATTGGTCATGATCAACCGGATCCAAAATGCCATCGCGCGCCGGCAGTTACCCGGCAGGCGCACCGCCTGATCGCGCGGGCGCTGGCGCGCGGGGGCGAGGCACCTGAGTGCGCACCCAGCGACCTGTGCTGTTAGGAGCGGGTGGCCGGCTCGATGATCTGCGGTTGATCCCATCGGGTTAACAAGTAGAACCGAAGTAGCGCGGCGGTCTCGCGTCCTACGTACTCAGAAGTCAGTGCGGTACCGGGCCCCGACTTCGTCGGCGACAGATGCGCATCGATCCCAAAGCCGGCCGCGGTGGCCTCGGCGCGTGCTGCGTGCGGTGGGTCGGTAACCAAAGTTGCCGATTCCCATCGCAGATCCCGCATGATGGTGGCGACCACTTGAAGTGCGCCGACCGTGTCGGCGCCCGTGGTGAATGCCACTACATCGGCGGCTGGCACACCGCTAGCAATGAGCTCCTCGCGGGCGGCTTTCGCGGTACGGGCCGGGCCGGTGACCACGATGACCGGTGCGGTGCCAGCGGCATAAAGCTCTGCGGCATGCTCAAGGCGGGCCGACAGCACCGGAGCGGGGTCGCCCCAATACCGCGCCGGGTCGAGCACCACGATCGCCGAGGTCGCGCTCCGGTCATCAAGTTGGCTGGTCAAAACAATCTGGCAAACCGCACCGATTGGCAGCAGCAGGGCCAAGCACACCAGCACGGTGCCGGCCGCAGCCATCAACCCGCGCGGGGTGCGCGGTACCGAAGTAACGAGGGTTAGTGCCGCCGCTCCCGGGCGCGCGGGAACCGAAGGAGCACTCACGCCCCAATATTCACACGGGTCTCATGAGTCGCACGGCCGCCACACCGGGTGTGACCACTTCGTCACCCGCCGCTTACCCCAAGTTCAGCCTCGAGCAGGTGTTCGGCAGCCGCCTCATCCAAGTATCGGGAATCCAGCCAGCCATCGGGCAAAGTCGGGCGGCGACCACCTGCGGTGCGCCCGCGTGGGCCGGCACCCACCACCTGGTTGAACTCCTGATCACCATCGATCTGACCAATTAGTCCGTCGAGCTCGGCGAGGCTGGATACGGTGCCTAGGCTCTGGCGGATCTGCTGCTTGACGCTGAAGCCCTTTAGATACCAAGCCATATGTTTACGCATGTCGCGGCAGCCACGCGCCTCGCCGTAATCGGCACAGAGCAACTGCGCATGGCGGCTCAAGGTGCGCAGCACCTCAGCAAAATGCGGATCTGCCGGGATCTTCGCACCGGTAAAAGCGGCCGCCAACTGACCAAATAGCCACGGTCGCCCAAGGCAACCGCGCCCGACCACCACGCCATCGGCACCGGTTTGGCGAACCATGGCAAGGGCATCGGCGGCGGTCCAAATATCCCCATTGCCGAGCACCGGGGTGCCATAGCCCGCGAGGTGCTCCTTGAGTCGGGCGATCGCCGACCAATCAGCGGTATCGCCATACATCTGGGCTGCGGTGCGCCCGTGCAAGGCCACCCACGCCACCCCTTCTTCAGCGGCCGCAGCCCCAGCCGCCAGATAGGTCAGGTGCTCGTCATCAATACCTTTTCGCATCTTGACCGAAACCGGCACCGGCCCTGCTGCCTGAACCGCGGCTCGCACGATTGCGCGAAAAAGATCCTGTTTCCAAGGCAGGGCGCTGCCGCCACCTTTCCGGGTGACTTTAGGGACGGGGCAGCCGAAGTTCAGGTCAATATGGTCAGCGCGGTCCTCGTCCACGATGATGCGGACGGCCTGCGCCATGACCCGCGGGTCAACCCCGTACAACTGCACCGACCGTGGGTTCTCATCGCCCGCGAAAGTGACCATGTCGAGGGTTTCGGCATTACGCTCGATCAGGGCCCGGGAGGTGACCATTTCCGAGACATAAAGGCCAGCGCCCGCCTCCCGGCACAGGCGGCGAAATGCCCGATTAGTGATACCGGCCATCGGAGCCAAGACCACCGGTGGGTCAATAACTAGCCCACCGGCGCATAACTTGCCGGCGAACGTCGTCGTGGTCACGTGGAGATTGTCCCATTGACCGCTAGCATCAACACGGCCGCATTCACGAACCTCGTCGATCTGCCGGCCACCAAGCCACACTGGGGAGATCATGACCACGCCCGAAACAGCGAAGCAACAGGTGTTGACTGGCAAGCGGCGGTGGCTCGCTTTAGCCTTCCTGGCCCTGGGCGTGGCCATGATCATCTTGGACGCAACCGTCGTCAATGTTGCGATCCCGTCCATGATCAAGGATCTAAACCTCACGACCAATGACGCCGAATGGGTCAACGCCGCCTACTCGTTGACCTTTGCCTCACTGCTTATTCTCGCCGGCCGCCTGGCCGACCGCTTCGGCCGCAAGTTGCTCTTCATCATCGGTGTCATCGTCTTCGTCGGTGCGAGCGTGCTGGTCGCGATCTCGGATTCGTCAATAAGCCTCATCGGTGCGCGCGCACTGCAAGGCGTCGGCGCGGCAATGATTTTGCCGGCTTCCTTGTCGGTAATCAACGCGGTATTCGTCGGCAAGTCCCGGGCGATTGCCTTCGCGGTCTGGGGCGCGACGATCGGCGGCATGGCGGCCGTTGGCCCACTAGTCGGCGGGTGGCTAACAACCTACGCATCTTGGCACTGGGCGTTCTTGATCAATGTGCCGATCGGCATCATCGTCCTTGTCGGCGTCCTACTCGTCGTGCCTGAAACCAAAGACCTACTCGGTCGCAAAGGCGTCGATATACCTGGCACCTTGCTCTCCACCTTCGGCCTACTCGGGGTGGTTTTCGCCCTGATCGAAGGCCAGCGCTACGGCTGGGTGATTTCGACTGCAGCATTCAAAGCCGGCCCCATCACCTGGGACGAAGGCCGCCTCTCACTTGTCTTCATCTCCGGAGTGCTCGGCATCATCGCTCTCGTGGCTTTGATCTTCATCGAATCTCGGCGCGCCGCAGCCGGCAAGATCGTCATCCTTGACCTTCGGCTCTTCCGCATTCGATCCTTCGCTGCCGGCAACGGGGTAGCGGTTGTCGTCAGCCTCGGGGAGTTCGGTCTCCTCTTCACGTTGCCGCTCTTCCTGCAGGCGGTTCGCGGCTACAACGCACTTGAGACCGGCGTCATCTTGCTGGCACTTGCCGTCGGCTCCTTCGTCGCATCCGGCGCCGGCGCGCCGATCTCACAACGGGTGGGCCCGGTTCGGGTGCTGCAACTTGGCATGGCACTGGAGGTCATCGGCATCCTCGGGCTGGGCTTTGTTATCTCCCCCGAGATCACCGGCTGGGGCATGGCACCGTGGTTGTTCCTCTACGGAATGGGGGTCGGCTTCGCCACCGCCCAGTTGACCGGGGTGGTGCTATCTGAGGTGCCGGTCGTCGATTCCGGCCAGGCCAGCGCCGTGCAATCAACCTCCCGGCAGGTCGGGGCCGCCATTGGCACCGCCATCTTGGGCACCACCTTGCTCATCGGCTTGGGTAGCTCGGTATCCAGTGAGCTGGAAGCCCGCGGGATACCCACCGCCCAAGCCCAAGAGGTCTCCCAAGCGGTGGCCAGTTCGGCCGGCCAGGCGATCCCCGGTCTAGCGGCTACCCCCGGTGGCGATGTCTTGGTCGAAGGGGCCTCAGCGGGCTTCGCCCAGGCCACCAAACTAGTCTCCTGGGTGGCCGGCTTCTTCGTCCTCCTGGGCCTATTAACCAGTTTGCTTTTGCCGAAAAACACCGCACGCGTACTCTCTGAGGGATATGAACCGCCCAAGAGTTGAACCATTGGCCCAGCAACCCGCTGTGCTAACGTTGATTGACAATCATTTCCATTAGGAGGAATGCATGAATCGCACCGAACTCGTCAGTGCAATTGCCGCACAAACCGGCTCGACCGCAACCGCAGTTGACCAAATCCTCGCCGGCTTGAGTTCAGTTATCACCGACCAGCTCGTTAAGGGCGAGAAAGTCACCATCCCCGGCTTCGTGACTTTCGAGACCGCAGATCGCGCCGCCCGTACCGGCCGCAATCCGCAGACCGGTGAAACCCTGCAGATTGCCGCCAAGCGTGCCGTGAAGGTTTCGGCCGGGCAGTCGCTAAAGCGCGCCGTCGCCGGCAACTAGTTAGACCGCTCAGCTCTTTAGCCACATAAGTGTGGCTTGGCCCGCCTCCTGGTGAGTTGTAGCAAGAAGACTTCAAGTTTTCTTGTAACAACTCATCAGGGGGCGGGTGTTTTTTCTGCGAAGCCGCCTTGCTTAACAGGCCGGCAGTCGAGCAGCCAGCCACTCGGTGACCGCATCTAGGCCAATTCGCTCCTGCGACATCGTGTCGCGCTCGCGGATGGTGACCGCTTGGTCCGCCAGGGTTTCGAAATCCACGGTGATGCAAAAAGGTGTGCCAACTTCGTCCTGGCGCCGGTAGCGCCGACCGATCGCGCCCGCGTCGTCAAAATCCACATTCCAGCGCTTGCGCAGCTCAGCCGCTAGATCCTTGGCCTTAGGCGACAGATCCGCATTGCGCGACAACGGCAGCACCGCCACCTTGACCGGTGCCAGCCGCGGATCAAACCGCAGCACCGTCCGAGTATCGACACCGCCCTTGGAGTTGGGGGCTTCGTCCTCGGCGTAGGAATCCAGCAGGAAGGCCAACACCGCCCGGGATAGCCCGGCCGCTGGCTCGATCACATAGGGCACCCAGCGTTCGTTCTTCTCTTGGTCGAAATATGAAAGATCGGTACCCGAGTGCTGGCCGTGCGTTGTCAGATCGAAGTCGGTGCGGTTCGCGATGCCCTCGAGTTCGGCCCATTCAGAACCGGCGAACCGGAATCGATACTCGATATCGACCGTGCGCTTGGAGTAGTGGCTGAGTTTTTCCTTCGGGTGCTCGAAGTAACGCATATTCGCTGGGTCAATTCCTAGATCGACATACCACTGCCAACGCTGCTCCAGCCAGTAGTCGTGCCACTGCTCATCGGTGCCCGGCTCGACGAAGAACTCCATCTCCATCTGCTCGAACTCGCGGGTGCGGAAAATGAAATTACCCGGAGTGATCTCATTGCGGAAGCTCTTACCTGTTTGCCCAATCCCAAATGGCGGCTTCTTGCGGGCCGCGGTCATCACATTTAAGTAATTCACGAAAATCCCTTGGGCGGTTTCCGGGCGCAGGTAGTGGACAGCTCCCGCATCTTCAACCACCCCGATGGTGGTGCGCAACATGCCGTTGAAATCCCGTGGCTCGGTAAAATCACCCTTGGTTCCGCAATTGGTGCAGGTGATATCAGCGAGGCCATTTACCGGATCCTTGCCGTGCTTTTCTTGATAGGCCTCGATCAACTGATCCGCGCGCCAGCGCTTGTGGCATTTCTTGCATTCGGTCAACGGGTCGACGAAGGCATTGACGTGGCCCGATGCCTCCCAGACCTGCGGCGCCAAGATGATCGAGGAATCAAGGCCCACGACATCGTCACGGCCGCGCACCATGTGCTGCCACCACTGCCGGCGGATATTGTCCTTCAGTTCTACGCCATTGGGGCCGTAATCCCAAGCCGATCTAGTTCCACCATAAATCTCCGAGGACTGGAAAATGAACCCACGCCGTTTGCACAGATTGACTACGGCTTCAACACGATCGGTGGCCACAAGGCGCTCCTTCTTGAGCGCGGGGCGCGCTCCACTCCGGCTGGCTGTCGGCGGACAACCGAAGTCTAGGCAAGGCCCACAACTTCTTGTCGACCGGGATCGGTCAAGTCAAATGGGGTTGTCACCGTTAGTGGGTCTGCGGGGGTGGGGCAGTCCCGAACTTCTTCGTTAAGTGGTGAGTTCTAATTTTCATCCCCGCAAAGCAAATTGCGAACAGGGGCCACAATATTTGAACTCATCATGACGTGCTCCTACCGTGTCTTTAGTTGCCGGATGATTCGTTCGACCCGTCTTAGCCGCGAGGATTGATCTCTGGCGCGTGCCTACCAATCGGACCAATTGGACCGCCCGCACCACCTGAACCTGTTACGGTTCAGCAGTCTGCACCGCTAATGAAGGGCCACAACGTGAATATGCAACCCCGGCTCCGAACCTCGCGAGTTTTGTTGACCGCAACGTTGTCGGGAGTCCTAGCTCTGGCAGGGACAGTTGCATTCGGATCGCCCAACATAGAAACCGCGGCCGGTAATTTGGGAAAATCGAGCCCCGCTGCAAGTGCTGACTGCAAGCCTTCGTTGTTCCAGCCGCCCAGCAGCCTGGCCTACGCCGACACGAGTTGGCCGTCTGAGCATGCTGACGCCTGGCGCACACATGCAGCGCCCACGGGCCTGCCCAGAAACTTAGGCCAAACTACGCAACAGGGTACCCCGCTCAAACTCCAAACTTCTGTGGCTAAATTGCCACCGGTACCTGTTTGGGGGTACGTAGGCAAGGGCAGCAATGTCTACGTCGTTGGCGGAGCTCCGTACTTGCTCGACATGTATACGGAACTCATGCAGGGAGCCCCCGCCTCCAAAATTAACCTTCTTGGGGCACTGAGTAAGAAGTACGCCACGTCGATGACCCCTTATATCGCGCGAATCAACACGAAGACGATGAAAACCACAATCCTTAGCCTGCCGCTGGGCACCTCCGCGAACTACACCGGCGGCGCACTCGTCCACGCAAATGGATTCCTATATACGGTTGCTCGTAGCGTTCTGTACAAAATCGACACGGCGACATTTCAGATTGTCGCTTCAAAGTTATTACCACTGGCACCTGACTCCTCGGGCCAACCCAATGAGCAGACTGCCTATAACGGCATGGTTGCGACTAAGAGCGGCGATTTGATAATGAAGGGTTGGGCCTCGACCGGCGGTGGTGACTTGCCACCGGGAATTCTCCTGCGGATTGATCCAACCGATTTATCTACCAAAACCGAGGTGGTCACCACGGCAGTGTCTTCCCCGCGCATGGCCATCGTCGAGGAGAACGGTCAGGAATACCTATACTTCCCCAATACCACGCAGTCGGTGCGATTCATTGTTGGTGCTAACTCTTTTACCCTCGATGAATCTTGGAGCAAAACCTACTTAACAGCGGATTCCGGAGTTACGACCGCGAGTTCAGACGTTTATCTCGGTAGTGGCGTGGTGTTCGCCAACAACACCGATTTGACGGCTACCGCCCCCATGAGCATATTTTCGCAAGGCGCCGCTACGACCTCACAGTTGCAGAGCATCCAAGCATTTAGCAGCAATGGGGCAGCCTGGAACTTCTTCATGATGGCAGCCGATCCATACAAGTCTGGCGTAGCAGTGATGGTCGACCAGAACAGTGGGCACGTCGCTGGCTACCTCACGTGCGGCGGTGGTCAATCGACCCAAAAACTATGGGAAAACGATTCCATCAAAGCTTCCGCCGGCGTTGCCATCAACTACAAAGCTGGGCACCTTTATACCGACGATCGACAGTGCACCGGCAAGACCTGTCGCCTGTTTCTTGTCGTGCTTGACCTTAAGACAGGCGTTGAAATCGCTCGTACGGCCGTTAAAGGTGACAAGCCCTCCATGGGCCAGATCTTTATAGGCACCAACGCCGTCTACTACGTCGCTAGCAATACGCGCGAGCCGAATGGCTACGTCACGCGCGTTACTGCGTCCCGATAATCGCTGGGGCGGTAGTTAGCTGGCCAAACGCCAGTGCACGAATTTAATCCCTTGACACTGCGGTGGAGCAAAGCCTCGACACTGCGGTGGAGCAATGCCTCGCCGTGGATTAGGTGGCTGCTACATTCATGATTTACCCGAGTCTTTCGGGGTCAATTGCCAAATGCGCCCGGAGCCGTAACCCACTTGGTTACCGGCTACTGGCCAGCGAGCAGGTGCAGCGCGGAAGTTTCGTCAATCGTGTCAAAATCCGAATAATGCCAAGCCAATGACCTATGCACCAGAGGCTTGTCGATAGCGATTATTTGGTCATAGCGCAGGGCCAACTCCGCCAACGACTGCCGGGGGCAAACCGGCACTGCCAAGGTCAAGGATGCCGGACCACCTTTTATTAGCGAAGCGGCGACCACTCGGGCTACCGCTCCGGTTTCCACTCCGTCATCAATGACGATTACCCGCAAGCCGGCGACGGTAGGTACCTCGAGAACCACCGGCCCATCGGCGGTTCTCAGGACCGGCAAGCCACGGACCGGTAGGCCGAGCCCACGACCTACCGGAAGGGCCACCGGCACGCCATTGGGAATGACCGCGAGGATGACATCGGGTTTCTGCGGGTACTCAGCTTTAACTAAAGCGGCGAGTTTCCCGCCAGCGTCGCGCAGGTTTTCAAATGACTTCATGACGGGACTGCGGGGATCTGCGGCCCCGAAGCATGCCCAAGCCCGATGGATCCCGCGTCGGCGGCCAGCCCACTCATCGAATCGAGCACCGAATGCGCAGTCCGGTGGTGCACTTGCTCATAAGCCGAAGATTCGTCAATCGCCAGTGAAAGCAATGGGATGACCGAGACTTTCACTTCGTAGGAGGACAGCGCCCGACGGTAGGCACCCACGTGCAGCCACCGCGAAGTGATCGTCAGCAAATCGGGTTCATCAGTGGATTGACCGAGCAGGGCCTCGATGAAGCCATCACACCCGGCCAAAACCGCAATGGCGTTGCGCGCGGTGGCCGCAAATTCCGCCACCTGCTCGGCCGGGACGCGAAATCTACTCACGACCATCAGGCCGGGGGCCGGTGAATTGGCCAAGGCATTAAGGTCAAACATATTGCTGACGCTAGTCGCCCGGTGCTTCACGGCCGGCCGCGGGCACACTCGGAGGGACTCATGGCCAAGAAAGATAAGAACACCGGCGTGCGCGGGCCCAGTGGGCCACCGCCCCGCGGGTCGGCGCCAGCCCCGAAAACCAAGAGCCCGTCAACCTCCGGCCCAAGCCGCCAAGCGTTGGAGCGCAAGAGTTTCCCGATTCTGGTGCTGTTGCACCGGGTTCCGCGCTGGTTGCTGGTCATACTCACAGCTCTTGCGCTGTTCCTCGGACTGATCCAAACCGGTGATCTGGCCTGGCTCGGCGGCATCTTGCTGCTGCTCGTCGCATTCTTCCTCGGGTGGCTGCTCGTGCTTTCTTGGCCGGTTCTTGGCTTCGTCTCTCGCCTCCTGCGCTTGGTCGTGGTGATCGCGGTGGTCGGTATCGCCATTTATAAGTTCATGGGGCGCATCTAGAGCGATTAAACCCGCACTTCTTCTTCCTTTCGCGTCGATTCGCCTCATGCGATGCTCTGGCTTAGTCGTACGGGTTTTCCGGTTCCAGAACTTCGGTAATCGTGCGCACCTGAAGCAAGGGAATGGAATTCTCGGTCCCCGTGCCGCCCCCGGGTACCCACTCCCCTAGCACCGTTACCCATGTGTTCTCCGGCAGCGTCACCGCCTCAGCCGGCAAGTTGACCGGCTCGATCTTGGAGGCGAAGGCATCGGCCGCACAGCACAATAATTGCAATCGGGTAAGCCACCAGCCGCCAGCCGGATTTGCGGTCACGAATCCCGTTAGCTCAACCTGACGGCCAACCAGGGTGCGGCCCTCGTCCCAAACCGCGCGCGTCACGTAATCCGATAGGTACATCGCTACTGGGTCACCTGCCGGCAGCGGAGCAAGTGAGGTGGTGACCGGCGTCGAATTGGTCACGTCTCGGGCGGCGGCATATGCACCAAGGGCCGGCGGCGCCACAATGAAAATGGTGACGACGGGTAGCAGCAGCAGCCAGGCGATGCCTGGCGCATGGGCGTGCCCGGCGGGTCGACGGCGTAGCGCATCAATGAGTGCGAGTACACCTAGCAGCACCAAAATCGCCCCGGAGATCAGCAGCCAAGGGCGCATCACCTCCTTGACGTAATTGAGGTAAGTGGTGCCCCACGAAATGCGAACAACGGCGCTGCCGACCAACAACAAAATAATCGATTGCACTTCACGGGTCATGTGAGTAGCCACCACCCAACTAAAATACTTAGCAGGACTGCTACCACAAAGGTGGTGGGGGCAAAGCGCACAGCGAACTTTCGCCCGAAAATCCCCGATTGCATTGAAATCAATTTCAGATCGATCATCGGGCCCACCACCAAGAATGCCAAGCGCGCGGTCAACGAGAACTGGGTCAGGCTGGCTGCCACGAAAGCATCGGCCTCCGAGCAAATCGAGAGGATCACCGCCAGTAATGCCAATCCGACGATGGCAAGCAACGGGTTAGCCGCCACGTTGGCCAACCACTCCTGCGGGATCACCACGTTGATGACCGCGGCGGTCAAACCACCGATAACCAAGAAGCCACCCGCATGTAGAAAGTCATGTGCTGCGGTCAATCTGAAGGTGTGCCAGTTGGAATCCCCAACAAGGTGATCGCGCCGGGGAATTCGGATCCATTCGGCCTTGCCAAATCGCAGCCACAACCAGCCCATGATGATTGAGGTGGCGAGGGAAGCGATCAACCGTGCCACCATCATCTGCGGGTTACCGGGGAAAGCGACAAATGTCGAGACCAAGACGATGGGGTTGATGGCGGGAGCAGAGAGCAAGAACGCCAGGGCCGCGGCCGGTGCTACACCCCGAGCCATCAAGGAGCCGGCAACCGGCACCGACGCACACTCACAACCTGGGAGGACAAACCCGGCAGCCCCGGCAACGGGAACCGCAAGCACCTGATTCTTCGGCAGCGCCTTTTGCCAAACCGAGGGTGGGACGAACGCCGCAATAGCTGCCGACAGCAGCACGCCAAGAACCAAGAAAGGTAGAGCCTGCACGATGATCGCGACGAAGATCGTGGCTCCGGTCTGCACCGCCGGCTGGTCAAAGATGCTTACCAACCAACTTTGCCCAAGGAGCAAGGCCACTAGGCCAATGGCCAAGTACTCCAAGGGCCCCGGTCGCCAACTGCGCTGGGCAAATTGGGTCGGTCCGTGCTCATCGGTGGTCAAGAGCTGGATCCAGCCTTACCCGGCTCCGAATTGGGCACCGCTCCCCCGTATCGGCGATCACGTGCGGCATAGATCTCACAGGCGTGCCAAAAATGCCGGCGGTCAAAATCCGGCCACAAGGTATCGAGGAACACCATTTCGGCGTAAGCCGACTGCCAGAGCAGAAAGTTGCTGGTGCGCTGCTCCCCCGAGGATCGCATAAAGAGATCAACATCAGGCATATCTGGTTCATCCAGATAACGATGAAACATCCGCTCATTTATTTTGTCGGGATCAAGTCGCCCGGCCTTTACCTCTTTGGCGATTGCGGTTGCGGCATCGGCGATCTCCGCCCGACCGCCGTAATTAACGCACATCGTCAAAGTCAACCTGGTGTTCTTCGCGGTTAACTGCTCGGCTATTTCAAGTTCGGTAATCACGCTGCGCCACAATTTGGGCCGACGCCCCGACCAACGAACCCGCACCCCGAGTTCGTTCATCTCATCGCGGCGGCGACGAATTACGTCACGGTTAAAGCCCATCAAGAACTTGACTTCATCCGGTGAGCGCTTCCAGTTCTCGGTCGAGAAGGCATATGCCGATAGCCACCCGACACCAAGTTCAAGTGCGCCTTCCACGCAGTCGAATAGGCTCGCTTCACCGGCCTCATGCCCTGCCGTGCGGGGCAACCCCCGCTCCTTGGCCCAGCGGCCATTGCCATCCATCACTATTGCCACGTGACGTGGAATCAAGTCGGCTGGGATTTTCGGGGCGGTGGCTCCGGAGGGATGCGGTTTAGGTTGCTTAGATTTAGGCGCCCGCGTCATGCCCCCATCCAAACATGATCAACCGAGATTGTGCGATCGACCAAAGGCAACGAGCGAAGTCCACGCTCCAGATGCCACTGCAGGAAGGCAGCGACCAAGCCGCTGGCCTCACGTCGATGACGTTGGTCACTCGAGTCCGCCACCGGCCAATCACCGCTTAGGAGCGCACCGAGTAAAACGACGGTCTCCGGGGCGGGGGCGCCCGCACCCGGTGGCCGGCAGGCAGCGCACACCATGCCACCGGATTGCACTGAGAAGGCTCGATGCGGGCCAGGCGCACTACATCTTGCACAGCCATCGAATGACGGGGACCACCCGGCGACAGCGAGTGAGCGCAATAGATAAGAGTCCAGGATTAATCCACCGTCATGTTCATTGGCGGTCAACGAACGAAGCCCAGAGACGAGCAGCGCATACTGCTGCACAGCCGGCTCACGCTCTTCTGGAGTTAGGCGCTCTGCGGTCTCCAGCATCGCTGTGCCTGAAGTCCAGCGCCGGTAATCCCCAGCTAGCACCGCACCATATGACGCCAGGGCTTCGACCTGCGAGACCGTGTCAAGGGACTTGCCTTCATAAAGTTGAACATCGACGTGACTAAATGGTTCAAGGCGCGCACCGATTCGACTCGTTGTCTTGCGCACTCCTCGGGCCACGCACCGAATCCGACCGCGGCCCCGGCTCAGCAAAGTGACAATCCGATCGGCTTCCCCCAATTTTTGGGTTCGCAGCACGATGGCTTCATCACGGTAGAGCGGCACAGCCCATTGTCTCTTATCGCTGGTGCTGACCTAGGGTGCCGCACCAGAAGATCAAAAACCCAGCCGCCGAAGTGCCTTGGGGTCGCGCTGCCAATCCTTGGCAACCTTGACGTGAATCTCCAAGAAAACCTTGGTCCCGAGCAGTTGCTCGATACCGGCGCGGGCCGTGGTTCCGACGTATTTCAACCGCGCCCCGCCTTTGCCAATGACAATTGCTTTCTGGCTGTCACGCTCGACATATAAAAGGGCGCGAATATCGGTGAGCGGACGATCCGCTGGCCGGCCTTCACGGAGTCCCATTTCGTCAATTACTACCGCGATCGAGTGCGGTAGCTCGTCAACCACACCCGCTAGGGCGGCCTCGCGAATGAGTTCGGCAACGGCGATCTCGGTCGGCTCGTCGGTGACTTCGCCATCGGGGTAGAGCATCGGGCCTGCTGGCAGCAAGGCCGCAAGTTCATCGGCAAGCACCGTGATGTTCTCACCGCTAACGGCTGACACCGGAATAATGCAGGACCAGCTGCCGTCAAGTTCAGCCGCCAGCTCACCTACTTGATGCAGGTGCTCGGCCAGCAAGGCGCGCGAGACGGTATCGGCCTTGGTGACGATCACCACTATCGGCGTGCGGCGCAAGGCAATGAGTTGCCTCGCAATGAACTTGTCGCCTGGCCCAATCTCCTCATTCGCCGGCAGGCATAGGCCGATAACGTCAACACTGGACCAAGTCTCACGCACCTCTTCATTCAACCGCTCGCCGAGTAGGGTGCGCGGGCGGTGCAGGCCCGGGGTATCAACCAAGATGATCTGGGCATCTGGTCGAGTGAGAATGCCGCGAATGGCACGCCTAGTGGTTTGGGGTCGATCCGAGGTGATCGCGACTTTTTGGCCCACGAGCGCATTGGTCAGCGTCGATTTACCCGCATTAGGCCGGCCGACGATCGAAACGAATCCGCTTCGATGCATCAAGTCGAAAGCCGTTCGTGGATTTCACCGGATGCCAAGCAGACCAGCACGGGCAAGCCACCACCGGCAACTGCGCGGAGCAACTCCAGGTCAACTTGCTCAGCTCCAACTACCACCGCCAACTCCAACCCCGAAGCACCGGCCGCCAAGGCTTGTGCCACCGCAAGTTCAAGGGCAGACAGCTCAAAGGATCCGGCACTCACGTTCGCGCCCGAATAGCTGCGCCCCATCTCATCTCGGACGCCCGCACCCGCGCGAGCCCCGATACGGGCGGCGGCGCCCTTGGCCAAGGTCACCAATTTGGCATCCTCAACAGCGGACTCGCTACTCACTTTGGTCGCTCTGCGAGGCATGGACCGGTGGATCACCGATGCGCTCAACCAGCACAGTGCCGATCCGGTGGCGCCGGCCCGCACCTTGTTCAGCGGTCATCGTCCACCCGAGTTCCTCGACAACTGCGCCGGGGATCGGCACGCGGCCTAGGCGTTTGGCCATCAAGCCCAAAACGGTGTCGACACCTTCTTCTTCGCCGTCAATTTCGATGCCGACGAGGTCCGCA
>CAJBZP010000007.1 GCA_903960135.1 uncultured Actinomycetes bacterium
CCAAGACGACTTTCCCGTCGACTTCTAGGTCGTCGAGGGTGCGCATTACTGGCGGCCCTAGAGGCTTGAGCCGACGAACACGGTGAGGTCTATCAAGCGGTTGCTGTAGCCCCACTCATTGTCATACCAACCGACGACCTTGGCCATGTTGCCATTGACGTTGGTTAACCCGGAGTCGAAAATACATGAGGCTGGGTCTGTAACGATGTCGCTGGACACAATCGGGTCCTCGGTGTAGACCAAAATACCCTTTAGCGGTCCAGCCGCTGCCGCTTTGATCGCAGCATTGATCTCTTCCTTTGTTGCCGGGGTCTTCAACTCCACGGTCAAGTCGGTGGCAGATCCCGTCGGTACCGGCACCCGCATCGCGTAACCATCGAGCTTGCCCTTCAGCTGCGGCAATACCAGGCTGATCGCCTTAGCGGCACCGGTGCTGGTCGGGATCATGTTGATCGCAGCCGCCCGTGCACGACGCAGGTCACTATGTGGGTAGTCCAAGATGCTTTGGTCGTTGGTGTAGGCGTGAATGGTGGTCATCAAGCCACGCTCGATTCCGAATGAATCATCTAGCACCTTGGCCATCGGCGCCAGGCAGTTGGTCGTGCATGAGGCATTAGAGATTATGTTGTCCGTTGCCGGGTTGTACTTGTCCTCGTTTACGCCCATCACAATGGTGATGTCCTCACCTTTGGCTGGCGCGCTGATGATTACTTTCTTTGCGCCGGCGGTGATGTGGCCTGCGGCCTTCGCCGCATCGGTAAAGAAGCCGGTTGACTCGATGACAATGTCAGCACCCACCTTTCCCCAAGGTAGTGCAGATGGGTCACGCTCGGCGAAAACTGGGATGGTGGTGCCGTCCACAATGATCGCACCGTCGGTGGCGGTGACCTCAACGCCAATGCGCCCTAAAATGCTGTCGTACTTCAGTAGATGAGCCAAGGTCTTGGTATCGGTTAGATCGTTGATGCCCACAATTTGCACATCTGCTCCACTGGCGCGTAGCGCACGGTAGAAATTGCGGCCAATGCGGCCAAAACCGTTAATGCCAACCTTGATCGTCACTTGAACTCCCCGGTAGTTTGGAACCGAATAACCTTGTCATCTGAAAAACCATGTCATCTTGTAAGCGCTATCATGCAAATCCTACCGGTTTTCAGGAGTCGTCGTCATCTTGGCCGAGTGCCGATTCGGTATCTGGAATCCCCAGATCCGAGGCGCGTTTATCGGCCAAAGCCAAAAGTCGACGGATCCGGCCGGCGATCGCATCCTTGGTCATTGGGGGGTCAGCCAAAGCTCCCAATTCTTCCAAACTCGCCTGTTGATGTTCGAGCCGCAACCGGCCCGCAACCGCTAGGTGCTCTGGCACGTCCGCGCCCAAAATCTCCAAAGCCCGTTGCACCCGAGCACCGGCGGCCACCGCCGCCCGAGCCGATCGTCGCAAGTTCGCGTCATCGAAATTCGCCAGGCGGTTCGCGGTGGCCCGCACCTCACGGCGCATACGTCGTTCTTCCCAGGCCATCATTGACTCGTGCGCACCCAACCGGGTCAGCATCGCCCCGATCGCATCTCCATCGCGAATGACTACGCGATCAACCCCGCGCACCTCGCGCGATTTGGCCGGGATCCCAAGCCTCCTGGCCGCGCCGACCAGTGCCAGAGCGGCCTCTGGGCCCGGGCAGGTGATCTCCAAGGAGGATGACCGGCCGGGCTCGGTCAAGGAGCCATGGGCGAGGAAGGCCCCGCGCCAAGCCGCCTCGCATTCGCTCACCCCGCCAGCGACGATCACCGGCGGCAGGCCGCGTACCGGGCGCCCGCTGCCATCAACGATCCCGGTCTGCCTTGCGAGTGCCTCCCCACCTTCAACCACTCGCACCAAATACCGTGATCCCTTGCGCAATCCGCTGGGTTGCACAACGACGATTTCGCTCTCATGACCGTAGATGTCAAAGAGGTCCTTTTTCAGACGACGTGCCGTTGCGCCCGTATCCAGATCCGCTTCAATCACAATGTGGCCTGCGACTAAATGCAGGCCACCGGCGAATCGCAAAATGGTAGCCACCTCGGCCTTACGGCAACTCGCCTTGTTGATCTCAACCCGGCTGAGTTCGTCCTTTACCGCCGCAGTCATTGCCATGGTGCGCATCTTGCCATGTGTGGCAAGTACCCTCGCCGGGCACCGACGCTCCGGCTCAAATTACCGATCCGATCGCCACGGCTAGGCGGTCTGGATCATGTTCGCCAGGGCGCGTGCCGCGTGGGTAGGTAAGCGTGTTCAGCACCAGCTCTGCGCCGATTCGAGCGCAACTGGCTGTCAATGCCGATAGGTCATCAACATGGCGCGGGTCCGCAATCACCGCATCAAGTGCTAGACCCGGCACTAAATCCATCAGCACCATTAGGTGGCGGTCGACCGAGAGCCCTGACATCTCCGTATCACTGCTTGGATCAAGGTTCAGAACCACAATTCGCTTGGCCGAACTATTGGTAATCGCCGCGGCCAAGTCGGGCAACAGTAAATGCGGGACAACCGATGTGTACCAGGAGCCTGGGCCGAGCACGATGACATCGGCGCGCTCAACAGCCTCAATGGCCGCGAGGCAAACCGGTGCATCGGCTGGCTCGAGGCGAATGCCCACGATGGTGCCCGGTGTCGTCGCTACCGCCTCTTGTCCACGGACAATTGACACGTGCTCGACATTTGCGGGGTCCAGTCCTTCCACATCGGCGATGATCTGCAAGGGCACCGTGCTGCAGGGCAGGACCCGACCCTGGGCCTCAAGCAGGGCCCCCACCCAGTCCAATCCGACGACCGGGTCCTTGGTCTGCTCCCACAACGCATAGATGAGCAAATTGCCAAGGGAGTGACCGGCTAGGTCACCTGAACCGCCGAATCGGTGCTGCACCACCTTGCTCCACGTACGGCCCCAAGTGTCATCGCCACAAAGTGCAGCCAGTGCCATCCTTAAGTCACCCGGCGGGAGCACACCATATTCTTCACGCAGTCGGCCGCTGGATCCACCATCATCGGCAACGCCGACGACCGCGGTGATTTGATCCGTGACACGGCGCAATGCCTTCAGCGTCGCCGCAAGGCCATGACCACCGCCAAGGGCCACTACATTTGGTCCGGCTCCCCCGAAGGCTAGAGCACCACGCTTCGTCACTCCCGGCCGAGATCCCGGTGCACGACAAGAGTTTCAATCCCCTCAATTCGCAACCGCGCAGCGAAATTCTCTGACATTGCCACACTTCGATGCTTGCCGCCGGTGCAACCCATCGCGATGGTCACATATCGCTTGCCCTCGTCCACGTACCCGGGCGCGATCACCTGCACTAGCTGCGAATACAACTGCAGAAAAACCTCAGCAGCGGGCGCGGCGAGTACCGCGCTCGCAACTGTTTCATCGAGCCCGTTAAGGGGCCTCAACTCTGGGATCCAGTGCGGGTTCGGCAGGAAGCGGACATCGGCAACTAAATCTGCATCGACGGGTATCCCGTACTTGAAGCCAAAGGACATCACCGTGGCATGGAGCTTCATCACATCCTGGTGGCCGAATGCAGCCTCGATCTTTCGACGCAAATCATGAACATTAAGTGCAGTGGTGTCGATGACCACATCAGCAATTGCGCGCATATCCCCAAGCGCAATCCGCTCGGCTGCCAGACCATCAGTGATTCGCTGGCCACCTTGCAATGGATGCGGCCGCCTAGAGCTTTCGAAGCGTCGCACCAACGACTCATCAGAGGACTCCAAAAAGAGGGTCCGGACCGGGATGCCATCACGCCCAAGTGACTCGAGAGTGCGGTTCAAGTCTCTAAAAAAGGACTTACCGCGCACATCAACCACCACGGCTATCCGGCTGATGTCCTCACTACCTCGCGCTAATTCAATTGCCTGCTGCAGCATCGAAGGTGGCAGGTTATCGATAACGAACCAGCCAATATCCTCAAGGACATGCGCAGCGGTAGAGCGACCGGCCCCTGACATCCCGGTGACAAGTACCACATCGAATTCGGCGAAGTCAGTCTCAGTCACCTGGACTTCCTTTCCTCTCGTGCTTGCGCACCGGGTTGCCCGAGCCCACCTGCCCGCCAAGGGCTGCGGCAATTGTTGCAGCAAGGACCGGGCCGATCCCGCCAACCGTACTTAACTCCTCAGGAGTCGCCGCGCGGATGGCACGCACACTGCCAAAATGCCGAAGTAGTGTCTTTGCGCGTACTGGCCCAAGCCCGGCAATCTCGTCCAGGGCACTTGCTGTAGCTCGCTTGGCTCTTCGCACCCGATGCAGCCCGATGGCCGTGCGGTGGGCCTCATCTCGAACCCGCTGCAGCAGATACAGTGCCTCGCTGGTGCGCGGCAGGATCACTGGATCGCGGTCATCGGGCAGCCAGATCTCCTCAAGCCTCTTGGCCAGCCCGATCACCGGCACATCGGTGATGCCGGCGGCCATCAGCGCATCCTGCGCCGCCCGCACCTGCGGCCACCCACCATCGATCACCAGCAGCCCTGGCGGGTAGGCAAACCGCCGCTTGGCCTCATCAACCGCTGCCGGATCCGGCTCCTCCTTTCCGGGCCTAAATCTCCTCGTGACGACCTCCGCGACCGCACCGGTGTCATCGGCCGTCACTGTCTTAATGATGAAACTTCGATACTCACGCTTCTTCGGCAAGGCATCCTCGAACACCACGAGCGAGGCCACCGTGTCCTGCCCCTGCAAGGTGGAAATATCGATGCACTCGATGCGCAAGGGGACGTCAGCGAGCCCAAGTACTTCCTTGAGTTCTTGCAGGGCTTTACTGCGCGAAGTTATGTCCGATGACCGGCGAAGTTTATGAAGTGCCAAGGTGTGCTTGGCATTAATCGAAGCGGTCTCCAGCAATGCGCGTTTATCACCACGCTGCGGTACCCGAACCGAAACCGCCGACCCCCGTTTCTGCGACAGCCACGATTCCCAGACGCCGGCTGATTCCAACTTCGTCGATACCAGCACCTCGCGCGGGATATCAATCTCCTCGTCATAGATTCGCTGCAAGACTCTTTCTAGATACCCGCTGCTTGACAGCTCCTCTGACTTCTCGAGAACAAAACCGCGTTCTCCTCGGATTCGGCCACCTCGCACGTGGAAAATCTGGATTCCGGCCTCCAGTTGCTCCTCCACCATCGAAATCACGTCAGCATCGGTGTTGTCGGCAAAGACCACCGCATTTCGCTCCATTGCAGCACGCAATGCCCCAACTCGATCGCGCAGGCGACCGGCCTCCTCATAGTTTTGGGATTGGGAGGCGGCTTGCATTGCACGATCAAGATCACGGATGAAGGCCTCACCTTGCCCGGCCATGAATGTGCAAAAATTGTCTACCAGTACGCGGTAATCCTCAGGGGTGATCTTCTCAACACATGGAGAACTGCATTTTCCGATGTAGCCGAGCAGGCAAGGCCTTCCGACTTGCTTGGCCCTGCGATACACCCCGTCGCGACAGGACCTGATCGGAAACACTTTCAAAACTTCGTCTACCGTGTCGCGAATTGCCCAGGCATGCGCGTAGGGCCCGAAATACCTGGTGCCTTTGCGCTTGGCCTCACGAACTACTGAGACCCGCGGGAACTCCTCACCAACGGTGACAGCGAGGTAGGGATAGGTCTTGTCGTCCCGAAACCGCACATTGAATCTAGGGTCGTACTCCTTGATCCAGGCGAACTCCAAGGTGAGTGCTTCAACTTCATTGCCGACCACCACCCAGTCCACGCTGGTAGCGCACTCAACAAGGGATCTTGTCCTAGGGTGCAGTGTTGCTTGATCGACGAAATAGCTGCCCAGGCGCGAGCGTAAGTTGCCCGCCTTGCCGACATAGATCACCCGCCCGGTGCTATCTCGGAATCGATAGACCCCCGCGTTGGTGGGGATATCGTGCGGGCGCGGCAATGTCACGGGGTTGACGCTAGCCCAAACTGCCTAAGGCAAGGCGATGCTGTCACCCTGCACGGCAATGCTTGCCGCCGTCAGCCCCTGTTCCGCCGGCCCTTGGATCACCGAGCCATCAACCGCGGAAAACAATGAACCGTGGCAGGGACAGACAATTTCATTCTCCGCAACCTCGCCCACCAAGCAGCCTTGGTGCGGGCAGATCGCCGTGAACGCCTTGAAGGTCCCCTCGCTCGGCTGCGTGATGACAATAGGCGGCTCGGGAACTATTACCCCCCCGAATAGCGGAATATCACTGGTGGCAATTGCCCCGGTGGGCGCTCCGGTTGCTGCGACTGCTCCATCGGTCGAAGCGGTCGAAGCGGTCGCAGCGGTCGAAGCGGATGCGGCTGGCGCCGCAGTGCTTGATCCGGAGTCACCACAAGCCGCCAGCGCCCCG
Source organism: uncultured Actinomycetes bacterium (assembly GCA_903960135.1). Taxonomy (GTDB): domain Bacteria; phylum Actinomycetota; class Actinomycetes; order S36-B12; family S36-B12. The sequence continues at coordinate 6,364 of CAJBZP010000007.1, forward strand.
CCAGCAACAACCAATCCACCGGCCGTCAGCACCGTGCGGCGCTGCACTGCGAACCCTTTGTTACTCATGCGCCCTCCATCGTCATCAACTTGCCTTGGATCGCTTAAGTTTAGGCGGCGGTAGCTTGAGGCGCTCGCGCAGGAAGTCCCCCGTAAAACTACCCACGGTGGCGGCCACGGCTTCTGGTGTTCCGGTCGCAATGACTTTACCCCCGCCCGAGCCGCCTTCCGGCCCCATGTCAACAACCCAGTCCGCGGTCTTGATGACATCGAGATTATGTTCGATGACGACCACGGTGTTGCCTTTGTCAACCAGTGACTGCAGGACGCCGAGCAGTTTACGAATATCCTCAAAATGGAGGCCAGTGGTCGGCTCATCGAGAACGTAGATGGTGCGTCCGGTCGAACGCTTTTGCAACTCAGCGGCCAACTTCACCCGTTGTGCCTCACCACCGGACAAGGTTGGGGCCGACTGACCCATTCGGACGTAGCCAAGGCCGACATCCACCAGCGTTGACAGGTGCCTGGCAATCGGCGGCACCGCGGCAAAGAACTCCAGGGCCTCCTCAATCGGCATATTCAGCACATCAGCGATGGTCTTGCCCTTGAAATGCACTTCTAGAGTCTCACGGTTGTATCTCGCGCCCAGGCACACTTCGCAGGGCACATACACATCGGGAAGAAAGTTCATCTCGATCTTGATGGTGCCATCGCCAGAGCAAGCCTCGCATCTTCCGCCTTTTACATTGAAGCTAAAACGCCCTTGCAAATAACCGCGTACCTTCGCCTCTGGGGTCTCAGCGAAGATCTTCCGAACGTGATCGAATACGCCGGTATAGGTTGCCGGGTTGCTTCGAGGGGTGCGACCAATGGGACTTTGATCGACATGCACCACTTTATCAATGTGCTCAAGCCCGGTAACTTTCTTGTGCTTACCCGGCACCAGCCGCGCACCATTTAGGTCGCGCGCCATCACGTTGAATAACACGTCATTTACAAGGGTTGACTTGCCCGAACCGCTCACTCCGGTCACCGCGATCATGCAGCCCAACGGGAAGTCAACTGTCACATTTTGCAGGTTGTGCTCAGCAGCACCATGCACCGTAATCACTCGATCGGTCACCGGACGCCGGACCATCGGCACGTCAATCGACCGGGTGCCGGCTAGGTATTGCCCGGTGATCGAAGTGGGTTCGGCAAGTAACTCTGCCAAAGTACCGCTGACGACGATCTGCCCCCCGTGCTCACCAGCACCGGGGCCGATGTCGACTATCCAATCCGCGGTCCGGATGGTGTCCTCGTCATGCTCGACAACTATCAACGTATTGCCCAGATCCCGGAGCCGAATCAAAGTCTCGATCAACCGGTGGTTATCACGTTGGTGCAGACCGATACTTGGCTCATCCAGCACATAGAGCACGCCAACTAAGCCGGAGCCAATTTGGGTGGCCAACCGGATCCGCTGCGCCTCACCACCGGCCAACGTCCCGGCCGGGCGATCAAGTGACAGGTAGTGCAAACCGACGTCCATTAGGAATTGCAGGCGCTCATTGACCTCTTTCAGGACTCGGGTGGCGATCGTGGCATCGCGCTTGGAGAGCTTCAAACCCCCCAGCATCTCGGCCATCCGCCCGATTGGCAGGCCAGCAATCTCGGCTATTGAGTGCCCGTTGATCGTGACGGCCAACGAGAGCGGTTTCAGCCTTGCCCCTTTGCACGCGGCGCATGGCACCTCGCGCATGAATCCCTCGAAGCGCTCTCTGGAGGCGTCGCTATCGGACTCGGAGTGACGACGTTCGATGAATGGAATAACACCCTCGTAGGTCGTGTAGTACGAGCGCTGCCGGCCGTATCTATTTCGATATTTCACGTGCACTTCGGTGTCGTGGCCATAAAGCAGTGCCTTCTTGGCACGCGCCGGCAGTTTCTGCCACGGCACATCCAGATCTATCTCCAGTTCTTCGCACAACGCCTCAAGGAGCCGCTTGAAGTAATCTGAGACATTTCCACCCGCCCAAGGTGCGATGGCGCCCTCGCGCACGCTTAGCTCGCCATTTGGCACGACGAGATCCGGTTCAACTTCGCGCCGGGTACCAAGCCCGGTGCACACCGGGCAGGCCCCGAACGGCGAATTGAACGAGAAGGACCGCGGTTCAAGCTCCTCGAACGAGATCTGGCACTTCATGCACGCAAGGTGCTCACTGAAGACGCGCTCGCGGTTTGGGTCCTTTTCCGCCAGATCAACGAAGTCAAGTACCACCACCCCACTGGCAAGGCGCAAGGCTGTCTCGACCGAGTCGGTAAGGCGCCGGCGGGACTCCGCCTTAACCGTCAATCGATCAACGACCACATCGATACTGTGTTTTTCCTGCTTCTTCAGGTTGGGTACCTCATCTAGTCCGACAACTACGCCGTCCACTCGGACCCGCGAATAGCCCTGAGCCTGCAGCTGTCGAAATAACTCGCTGTACTCGCCCTTGCGTTCCCGCACCACGGGTGCAAGGACCTGAAACTTTGAGTCCGCCGTCAACTCAAGTACCTGGTCAACTATTTGCTGCGGTGCCTGCCGGGCAATTACCGAGCCGCAGTCCGGGCAGTGTGGCTTGCCGATTCGAGCGTAAAGCAGGCGCAGGTAGTCATAAACCTCGGTGATCGTCCCAACCGTGGACCTAGGGTTTCGGGAGGTGGACTTTTGGTCAATCGATACCGCTGGCGAAAGCCCCTCGATGAAATCCACATCCGGTTTGTCCATCTGGCCCAAAAACTGGCGGGCATAGGCCGACAGGCTTTCCACATAGCGGCGCTGGCCCTCGGCAAAAATAGTGTCAAATGCCAAGCTGGACTTGCCTGATCCCGAAAGCCCGGTGAACACGATCAGGGCGTCGCGCGGCAACTCCAGCGAGACGTCCTTAAGGTTGTGCTCGCGGGCCCCCCGAACCACCAACTGGTCTGGCACTAGCAAGCCTCCGGGAATCGGGTTTCCGCACCGAATTGGACGGAGACGTAAATGTATACCGGAAACGTGAAAGTTGGCGGCAGCGCCGACGTCCATGAGTTGCCTAAGCTCATTGTCAGCAAGCTGGCCGTGGGGCCCTACAACAACAACGCTTATGTTCTTCGCTGTCGGCGAACAGGGGCGCAGGTTCTCATTGACGCCCCGAGTGAGGCCGATCGGCTACTAACGCTCATCGGTAATGACGGGGTCGAGCTAGTCATCACCACCCACAGCCATCATGACCACTGGGGGGCCCTTGCCGAGGTGGTCGCCGCCACCGGAGCCATGACCGCTGCGCACCTGTTAGACGCCCCCCAGATCCCCGTTCCGACCGATGTGTTGTTGGCCGATCAAGACCTGATGACATTCGGCGACTGCAGCCTGCAAGCCATCCACCTCGTGGGTCATACCCCCGGCTCCATTGCACTGCTTTATCAAGATCCGGACGGCCCGTCGCATCTATTCACCGGCGATTGCCTCTTTCCCGGTGGGGTCGGCAACACCGAAAAAGATGCCGCCCGCTTCGATGCACTCTTAGGTGATGTCACCTCGAAGCTCTTCGACCGCCTGCCAGACGAAACCTGGGTATACCCCGGCCATGGCTATGACACCACCATCGGCCGGGAGCGACCTGAGCTGGCTAGTTGGCGCGAGCGCGGCTGGTAATCAATCCTGCTGCGACTTAGTGAAAGCCCAGAGGTCGTAGTCATCAAGGCACAATCCCCTGGTACCGGCAGCATCCAAGGCGCAGGCGATCTGGGTGCGGTGCTCCGTTGAGTGGTAGGCCGCCTGCGCCAAGATCGTGGATCTCAGCACCGACCGCGGGCCGGTTTCATCGGCAAATGACACCAATTCATCGACCTCGTCGGCTTCAGCCAGTAGCACCCCATCGATTTCCAGCAAGTGCTCACGAAGGAGCAACAGGTCTGCCGGGAATACCGGAGTCACCAATTCCGAATACGGGTACCCCGTCAGGCAGTATCTAAACCACTCAGCCCCGGCGACAATGTGAACCGCCAACGCACCAACGCTTTGCCCGCTGGGCCCGAGCCTGGCCTCCAGCGCACTAGGTGGCAGCGACGCCAATTGCGCGAATAGCTGGCCATCGGCCCAGGCCAAGTGGCGTAAAGCGGTGCTCATCATGACCATCGTCTCATCTTTCCAATTACCCGAAGTGGAAATCTCTGAAGTGGAAATCAAGGTGATTCGGGCTGATCCTCCGGATCGCCGGTAAGGCGCCCCGCATGCGCGATAGCCGTCGGATCGCGTCGAACCTTGATGTAGGACCCAACCGCCACGAGTAGCAGCACTACGCCGATGAAAATCAGGCTGACATTTGTGGAGATCTTTGGTACTTGCTCGGGGAATTGCTCGTGGAAATAGGTCAGGGCCAATTTGATGCCGATGAACACCAAGATTACCGCTAGGCCAGTTGAAAGGTATATGAGTTTATCGAGCAAGCCTTTGAGCAGGAAGTACAGAGCGCGCAACCCGAGGAGGGCAAATGCGTTCGCGGTAAACACCAAATACGGCTCCTGAGTAACGCCGAAGGTTGCCGGAATCGAATCGAGCGCAAAGAGGAGATCAGTGGCCCCGATCGAAATCATCACCAGGAAAAGCGGGGTGGCCAATCTCTTACCATTAAGTCGGGTAAACATTCGCGTACCGTCATACAGCTCCGAAACTGGCACCCGCCGTCGCACCACCCGAATAATCACGCTATCCATCGGATTGGGGTCCTCGCTCCGATGTCGCGCGAGTTGAATCCCCGTCCAAATCAGAATCGCCCCAAAAATCACGAATGTGAAGGCAAACGCGGATAGAGCAGCGGCACCGATTGCGATAAACACCGCTCTCATCACCAATGCGAGGACTACTCCGAACAGCAGGACGCGTTGATGCAGAACACTCGGTACCGCAAATGAAGTCAGGATGATAATAAAGACGAAGAGGTTATCGACACTAAGTGATTTCTCGACCAAATAGGCGGCAAAGAATTCCGTACCCAATTCAGGGCCTTGCCAGACCCAGATCCACCAGCCGAAGGCAATCGCCAACCCGATATAGAACACCGACCAAATGATGGCTTCCCTGAACTTCACATCGTGGGGCTTTCGGCTCACGGTGATGAAATCAAGAGCCACTAGCAGCAAAATCCCGGCGATCGTCACGCCCCAGGTAAGCAAGGAAATACTCATTTAGGAACCATAAATGATCTACCGCGGTTGCGCATTAGCCCCGTGGCTTGGTTCGCAGACTGATGAAGATGGTAATGGCCAGCACCGCAACGATAAAGACGAGAGAGAACCAGACCGGTATCAGGGGAACCGCAAGGCTGGTGGTGGCATGAATGGCCTCTAGAACAAGTTTGACGCCGATAAATGCCAAAATCACGGCGAGGCCTTTGTTCAGGTGGTGCAGTTTCCCGAGAAACCCCTTCAGTAAGAAGAACAACTGTCGCAGTCCCATCAGGGCGAACGCATTGGCGGCGAATACCAGGTACGCCTCACTGGTGATCCCAAAAACCGCCGGAATACTGTCCAGCGCAAAGAGCAGATCCGTGGTGCCGATGGCGATCATCACCATCGCCATCGGGGTGAGCATCCGCTGCCCGGCGACACGCACGGTCAACGAAGTCCCATGGAAATCCGGGGTGGTCGGGAACCGCCGGCCCACGAAACGAACGAAGCCATTGCCCTCAGGATCCGGGTCACCACCTTTATCGGTCCACACCTTGTAGGCGGTGTAGAACAAGAAGGCCCCGAAGAGGAAGAACACCCCGGTAAACCGTGCAATGAGCTCAGCACCGACGAGGATTAGCACCGCGCGCAAGATCAGGGCGATAACGATGCCAACGAGTAGTACACGATGTTGGTGTTGATCTGGCACCGCGAACGCAGTCATGATGATTAGAAAGACGAAAAGGTTATCGACGCTGAGTGAATACTCGGTTAAGTAGCCAGCGGTGAACTGGCCCGCGAATGTCCAACCGAAATAGAAGCCTAGGAAGACGGCGAATAGCACTGCAAGTGCGATGTAGAAAATAACCCATCGGGCCGCGTCTGTTGAACTGAAGTGATGCGGTCGCCGGTCAACGATTATTAGGTCAATCGTGATAATTCCAACGAGACCAATAACCGTTACCGCCCACAGCCAAAATGGCACATTCATTGAGTCGCCGCCCGCATTCCGCGCAGTTCGCGCTTTAGATCAGAGACTTCATCGCGCAGCCGTGCAGCCAGTTCGAAATGCAGGTCTGCCGCTGCTTGATGCATTTGCTTTGTCAACTCATCAATTAAAGTTACAAGTTCGGATTCTGGGGCTCCAGCAATCCGTGAGTTCTTCCGACTCGAGGCAGAGTCTTGCATGAGGGCCGCAGTGTCCGCGTCTTCACGGGCCAATAAATCGGTGATGTCGGCGATTTTCTTCCGCAATGGTTGCGGGTCGACCCCGTGCGTCGCATTAAAAGCCACCTGGATCGCGCGACGCCTATTCGTCTCGTCAATGGCCTTGCGCATTGACGGAGTGATTTTGTCGGCGTACATATGAACCTGGCCCGAGACATTTCGTGCGGCGCGACCAATTGTTTGGATGAGTGAAGTCTCCGAGCGCAAGAACCCCTCCTTATCGGCGTCAAGGATGGCTACCAGCGATACTTCGGGCAGGTCCAGGCCCTCTCGGAGCAGGTTGATTCCCACCAGCACATCAAAGACCCCAAGGCGCAGCTCGCGCAGTAACTCAACCCGGCGCAAGGTGTCGACTTCAGAGTGCAGGTACTGCACGCGAACACCATTTTCGAGTAGGTAATCGGTTAGGTCCTCGGCCATGCGCTTAGTGAGGGTAGTCACGAGAACCCGCTCACTTCGGTTCGACCGTTGCCTGATCTCATCCATCAGATCATCGATCTGGCCCTGCGTCGGCTTCACGACAACCTCGGGATCAACTAATCCGGTCGGGCGAATTACCTGCTGCACTACCTCCCCTTGTGCCTTGCCGAGTTCGTACGGCCCGGGCGTCGCCGAGAGATACACCGTTTGACCGATCCGCTCCGAAAACTCAGTAAATCTAAGTGGGCGGTTGTCCATGGCACTCGGCAGCCGGAAGCCATGCTCCACAAGGGTGCGCTTACGGCTCATATCGCCCTCGTACATGGCACCGATCTGCGGCACGGTCACATGCGATTCGTCGATAACCATCAAGAAGTCGTCGGGGAAATAGTCAATAAGGCAATTTGGCGGGCTCCCCGGTTCGCGCCCATCGATATGGCGCGAGTAGTTCTCGATACCCGCGCAACTGCCCACCTGCCGCATCATTTCAATGTCATAAGTGGTGCGCATTCGAAGGCGCTGGGCCTCAAGGAGCTTGCCTTGCCCTTCGAATTCGGCCAGCCGCTGCTCCAGCTCGGATTCGATCCCGGCAATCGCCCGGTCCATCCTTTCCGGGCCGGCCACATAGTGCGTGGCTGGAAAGACGTAGATCTCCTGGTCTTCGGTGAGAATCTCACCGGTTATCGGGTGCAAGGACATTAGGCGTTCAATTTCATCACCGAACATTTCAATTCGAACCGGCTGCTCCTCATAAACCGGGTAAACCTCAACGGTGTCACCGCGCACCCGAAAGGTGCCCCGCTGGAATGCGATGTCATTGCGGGTGTACTGAATATCAACAAAGGCACGCAGTAACTTGTCTCGATCCATACTGTCCCCGACACGAAGTCGGACCATCCGATCAACGTACTCCTGCGGCGTTCCCAGACCGTAGATCGCCGATACCGTTGCCACAACCAGTACATCGCGTCGGGTCAGCAAACTATTCGTCGCCGAATGTCGCAGGCGCTCCACCTCGTCGTTGATCGAGGAGTCCTTCTCGATATAGGTATCACTCTGCGGTAGATAGGCCTCCGGCTGGTAGTAGTCGTAGTAGGACACGAAATACTCCACCGCGTTGTTTGGGAGTAGTTCACGAAACTCGGTTGCCAGTTGGGCGGCCAGTGTCTTGTTCGGCGCCATCACTAAGGCAGGCCGCTGCAGCTGCTCAACTAGCCAAGCCGTGGTGGCGCTCTTTCCGGTACCGGTGGCACCCAGCAACACATTGTCGCGCTCCCCCGCCAAAATGCGCTTGGTTAATTCCGCGATAGCCGTCGGCTGATCCCCGGACGGTGCGAACGGGGCAATGACCTCAAATGGGGCAACCCGCCGCTGCAGATCTGTCACCGGGCGGGTCATGGGCCAAACCTACCCGGCCATGCGATTCACGCAGGATCAGCGAGTGTGTAAATCCGCCCACAGCCCCGCAACGGCCGCCTTCAACTCGTCGGGTGAGCCGCTGTTGTCGATCACGTAATCGGCAACGGCCAACCGTTCATCCCGTGATACTTGCGCCTGCATCCGCCTTTCGACGTCATCACGATCCAGCCCGCGCATCGTTACGGAGCGTTCAACTTGAAGTGACTCCGGAATATCCACCACCACTACGACATCGACGAGATCGCGCTGATTCGTTTCCACCAGCAGTGGCATGTCGTATACGACCACCGCGGATGACGGTGCTGACTGAATGCGTCTGGCTGACTCGGCCCGGATCAGCGGATGCATAATGGCATTTAGCCTTTTGGTGGCCTCCGGGTCGCTAAAGGCCAACTTCGCCAGTTCACCCCGACTGAGGGTGCCGCCCGCGGTCAAGATGCGGGGGCCGAACTCAGCGACCAGCGCGACCAGCGCGGGCTCACCCGGCTCCACCAGCTCGCGCGCAATTGCGTCTGCGTCTATGACAGTGGCGCCGTGCTCCTTGAGCAACAACGCCACTGTTGACTTGCCAGATCCAATTCCGCCCGTCAGCCCGATGCGCATCACGTAGGTAGCCTAGGGCGCCGAGCCGGCCTGGTAGCCGCCAACTACTCCCCGGTCAGTTTGTCGCGAAGTGCCTGTAGGGCCTCATCAGAAGCGAAGGCGCCCTCCTCGGCGCTGGACTCGGTCGAATACGAGGATTGACCTTCACCGGATTCAACAGCAGCCGCCTGATCCGCGACACGGGCCTCGTCGATCTGCTTGCGGTGGGCCTCCCAACGCGCATGTGCGTCTGAGTACTCCTTCTCCCAATCGGTGCGCTGACCTTCAAAGCCCACCTTCCATTCACCGGTCTCTGGATCAAAGCCATCGGGACCGATATAGGCACCAGCCTCATTGAAGGCCGGGGCCATGCCATACAGGTAGGGGTCAAACTCCTCGACCGCAACACCGTCGCTGGAGTCATTGGCTTGCTTGAGCGAAAGCGAGATGCGCCGGCGCTCAAGATCAATGTCAATTACCTTGACATAAATGTCATCGCCAACCTGAACGATCTGCTCGGGCATCTCGATGTGGCGCTCCGCGAGCTCGGAGATGTGCACCAAGCCTTCGATACCTTCTTCGACTCGCACGAATGCGCCGAACGGCACCAGCTTGGTCACCTTGCCTGGTGCAACCTGACCGATGGTGTGCGTGCGGGCGAAATGCTGCCACGGATCCTCTTGAGTTGCCTTCAGGGAAAGCGAGACCCGCTCACGATCCATATCAACATCAAGTACCTCTACGGTGACTTCTTGGCCAACCTCGACCACTTCGCCCGGGTGATCAATGTGCTTCCAAGAGAGCTCGGAGACATGCACTAGGCCGTCGACTCCACCGAGATCGACGAACGCGCCGAAGTTAACGATGGAAGAAATCACGCCGCTTCTAATCTGGCCCTTCTGCAATTGGGTCAAGAACGTCTGGCGGGTCTCACTTTGCGTCTGTTCCAGCCAAGCCCGCCGTGAAAGCACGACGTTATTGCGATTCTTGTCGAGTTCAATGATTTTGGCTTCGAGAGTCTTGCCGACATAAGGCAGCAGGTCGCGAACGCGACGCATCTCGACCAGCGATGCAGGAAGGAAACCGCGTAGGCCGATATCGACGATCAATCCGCCCTTTACGACCTCAATGACTTGGCCCTCAACGACGCCGTCCTCTTCCTTGATCTTCTCGATCGTGCCCCACGCACGCTCGTACTGTGCCCGCTTCTTGGACAAAATCAGGCGGCCTTCTTTGTCTTCCTTCTGCAGGACGAGGGCCTCAACGTGATCGCCCACGGACACAACCTGCCCGGGATCAACGTCGTGCTTGATGGAGAGTTCACGCGATGGGATGACACCTTCGGTCTTGTAACCGATGTCGAGAAGGACTTCATCGCGGTCAACTTTGACGACCGTGCCTTCGACTAGGTCACCGTCATTGAAGTATTTGATGGTCTGATCGATGGCGGCGAGGAAATCCTCAGCCGAGCCGATGTCGTTAATTGCGATCTGCGGGCTTGTCATTACTGGGGTGGATGTCATGGAGTAAAAGGCTCCGGTGGATAAGGATGCAAGGAACACAATCCGGCGGCGATACCCGCCGGTGCCCAAGTCCGGACCCGACCGGGCCTAAACCAGTGAACTTGCGTGACCCACTAGGTCTGGGGCCCCGCTCCTGCGTGTAACCCGCAAAGGATACGCCACCTCGGCGAGTCCCCGGTCCACCGGGCCACTCCTAATGGGCGGCCGCGTCCCAGGACGAGCCAAATCCAATTGAGACGTCCAACGGGACCGCCAATTGCGCCGCACCGGCCATCGCCTCGCGGACCAACTTCTCCACCCGGGCTCGTTCGCCGGGGTAAACCTCGAGTACGAGTTCATCATGGACCTGAAGGAGCATTCGGCTCTGCAACCGCGAAGACTTAAGTGCCGCATCGACGCCAAGCATCGCCAGTTTTACGATGTCCGCGGCGGTGCCCTGAATCGGGGCATTCAAGGCCATGCGCTCGGCCATCTCACGCCGCTGCCGGTTATCGCTGTTGAGATCCGGTAGATAACGGCGCCGGCCAAACATCGTTTGCGTGTAGCCAGTTTGGCGCGCGCTTTCGACCACCGCGGCTAGATAATCGCGCACCCCACCAAATCTGGTGAAGTACTCGTTCATCAGCGCGCCGGCCTCCTGTGGACCGATCCCCAACTGCTGGGATAACCCGAACGCCGACAGCCCATATGCCAAGCCGTAGGACATCGCCTTGGTACGTCGTCGCATTTCCGGGTCCACCGATGCTGGCGCCACCCCGAATACCCGGCTGGCAACCGTGGTGTGCAGGTCCTCCCCACTGATGAAAGCGTCAATGAGGCCGGCATCTGCGGAGGCATGGGCCATGATGCGCATCTCGATTTGGCTGTAGTCAGCCGTGAGCAGGCCTTCATACCCCGGACCCACCACGAAGCACTCCCGAATTTTTCGTCCCGCCTCCGTCCGGATCGGAATATTCTGCAAATTCGGATCAGTACTCGAAAGTCGACCGGTCGCGGTCGTCGTCTGATTAAAAGTGGTGTGGATTCGATTGCTGGCGTCGGCAAGTGGCAGGAGGCCATCCACGGTCTGCCGTAGTTTTGACCGATCCCGCCAATTGAGAAGTTGCTCAATCAACGGGTCATTGGTCTGCGCATAGAGCGACTGAAGTGCCTCCGCGTCGGTCGTGAAGCCGGTCTTGATCTTCTTCGTCTTAGGCAGGTTACGTTCGGTGAATAACACCTCTTGGAGTTGCTTAGGCGACCCCAGGTTGAACGGACGCCCAACGAGTTCATGTGCCCGAGCCTCCGCTGCCCGCATTGTGGCCCCGAACTGCGCTGACAGCTCCGCTAATGCCTCGATATCGACGGCGATCCCGGCGTGTTCCATGCGGGCGAGCACGTCTATCAATGGCAACTCAATTACCTCTAGAACTTTGAGCGCTTCTTCTTGCTTGAGCATCTGAGTTAAGGCCACTGTCAACTCACCGATAACCACGGCTTGATCGGCGAGGCCGGCATGTGATTGCACGTCATCAAAACTCAATTGCTCGGTTGGGGCCTCGGCAAGTAACTCACGCCCAAGGAGCCGCTGAGCCACGTCTGCCAGCACGAAGGAACGCTGTCCGGGCGCAGCAACATATGCAGCTAGGGCGGTGTCAAACGTCAATCCGCCGATAGTTGACCCAGCACACGCAACCGCCAATGCCGGGCCTTTGGCGTCGTGCGCGAATTTGGCGATGGTGGGGTCGGCCAGCCAGTTGAGAACCGCATCCCCGGCCACCTGCTCCCCGGTTTCGATAACCGCCGAGGTCCCGGCTGAATCAACAATTCCCACCGCGGCCAAGACCCCCTCCCCCCGGCCCCAGTGGCCGGCGAAGGCCACCGCACATGGTGGTCTCAGGGCTGCCAGCCAGGGCCCCGCCTGCGCCCCGGTGAGCACCGGTGCGGCACTCCTCGCTACCGCTGCACTCGAACCGGCGCCTGTTTCGCCACCGGCGGTTTTCGTTGCTGCTTTTTTTCGTTCCGCGAAAAGTCGGTCCCGCAGCGTGCGAAATTGCAGGGCCTCGAAGATCTGCTCCACCGCAGCCGCATTCCAAGGTCGCAGTTCGCAGGCCGCAACTTCAAGGTCGATTGGCACATTGGCGCGCAGAGTCGTTAGGTCGCGGTTGATGATTACCTGTGGTAGCGCCGCGCGCAATGCAGCACCGGCCTTTCCCGGTACTTCGTCAACTCGATCGATCAACCCAGCGAGGGAGCCATACTCGTTGATCCACTTCGCGGCAGTCTTCTCACCAACACCTGGAATCCCGGGCAGATTGTCACTTGGATCACCTCGGAGCGCTGCGTAATCCGGGTACTGCGCGGGGCTTAACCCGTAGCGCTCCTGAACCGCATCCGGGGTCATCCGGGCTAGGTCCGAAACCCCCTTTTTCGGGTACAGCACCGTGACTTCCGGGGCCACCAAGGCGAAGGCATCACGGTCACCGGTCACAATAAAAACCTCACCGCCGGCGCGCAGAGCCCGCCCGGTCAAGGTTGCTATCACGTCGTCGGCTTCGAACCCCTCACACTGCACAGCAGGGATCCCCATCGCCCGGACAACTTCTTGGATTAAGTCAACCTGACCTTTGAACTCTGGCGGCGACGCGGCCCGGTTGGCTTTGTATTCGGGGAACGCCGCAGAACGAAAAGTGTTTCTCGAGACATCAAAAGCGACCGCCACGTGCGTCGGCAGTTCATCTCGAAGCACATTGATCAGCATCGAGGTAAACCCGTAGACCGCATTGGTGGGCTGGCCGGTTGTGGTGGCGAAATTCTCGACGGGCAGAGCGTAAAAAGCCCGATAGGCAAGGGAATGGCCATCAAGTAACAACAGCCGAATCTTTGACATTTCTTGATCCTAAAGGCGCCGAGTGATCCGAGCGGGCTGCCCGTGC
>CAJBZP010000008.1 GCA_903960135.1 uncultured Actinomycetes bacterium
GGTGATAATCAATGCCCAAGCCCTTTGCGACGGCTTAGCGGGCGAGGGGATGCGCCCGGTCAGCGGTGGCACCGATACCCATCTCGCCCTCATTGACCTACAGCCCCTTGGGGTCACCGGGGCCGAAGCCGAAATCCGCTGTGATGCAGCCCGCATCACCTTGAACAAGAACTCGATCCCATACGATCCGCAACCGCCATCGGTTGGGTCCGGGATTCGCGTTGGTACCCCTGCGGTCACGACACAGGGGATGGCGGCGGGCAATATGAAAGAGATTGCGACATTAATAGGTCGAGCGGTGCGCGAACCCGACGCTGCTGCAGAGGTTGCCGCTGACGTCCTTAATTTAGTGACAAGGCACCCGGCCTACCCAGTGGCTTAGTCCAGCGAGGTCGGAGCGAAAGGAGGGGCTGTGCGCGAATACCTGCTTTGCTTGCTCGCCGCCGCCGCGGTCACCTACTTGACCACCCCCCTTGTCGAGCGCTTTGCGATTCGCTTCGGCTTCATCGCGGAGGTGCGAGATCGCGATGTGCACGCTGAGTCCACCCCGCGCTTAGGCGGCATCGCGATGATGCTGGGCCTATTGACCGGCCTCCTGCTCGCCAGCAAACTCCCCATGATGGGTTCGGTTTTTGAAACCGGTAGCGCTCCACTGGCCCTGCTATCGGGGGTCGCGATTATTGTGTTGCTCGGGATAGTCGACGACAAATGGGGGCTGGACGCACCGATAAAATTGGCCGGTCAGGTGTTGGCGGCAGGGGTGATGGCCGCACAAGGCATTGCGGTCATTTGGCTACCGATCGGTGGCACATTCGTGCTCGATCCATTAACCAGCGTGCTTTTTACGGTCATGATCGTTTTGATCAGCATTAATGCAATTAACTTCATCGACGGTCTAGATGGCTTGGCGGCCGGCATTGTTGCGGTGGCCGCCGGGGCGTTCTTCGCCTACTCCTACCTGCTCTCGGTGGTACTCGGCGTTGAGCGCGCGACCTTGGCCACCTTGGTATCGGTACTGCTCGTCGGCATGTGTATCGGCTTCTTGCCCCACAATGTTTTTCGGGCCCGCATTTTCATGGGGGATACCGGCTCGATGATGCTGGGCCTGCTGCTGGCGGCAAGCACGATCACGTTATCCGGACAGGTCGATCCAAGCTCACTTGCCGGCCCGACGATTATCCCCACCCTGCTGCCTGTTTTGCTGCCGGTTGCCGTGCTGGCCGTGCCGTTAGTTGATCTACTGCTAGCGGTGGTGCGCAGAACCCGCGCCGGGCGAAACCCCTTCGCACCCGATAAGCAACACCTGCATCACCGACTCCTTGAGATGGGCCACTCCCAGGCCCGGGCCGTGTTGATCATGTACGCATGGACGGCACTTGTCGCCGGCACGGCGGTGGCCATCGCATTCGTGCCGGTGCCTTATGCGGTTGGCGGATTCGTGGTGGGGCTCGGCCTATTGATCTATGTGGTTCGCCGCCCACCGGCGGCCCCGATGGCGCAGGTCCGGCACCTGCGCAGCGGCACCCGAGGCTAGGCGCGCGGGCCGATACCCCGGCAGGTTAAACCTGCTGGCCCGTGATACCTTTTCGTCCGCGGTCAACGATGTGTTACTTCAGGCCGCCACAAATGCAGGAGGATCATTGTCGGCGCCAGTTGATGAGACGCCCTTTATTTTACCCTCCTTGATTTTCCGGCCGGCCCGACTCGCCATATTTTGCATCGTCTTAGGCGCCTTGGCGGTTGTGCTTGCGGCCCTTGCCGGAGCCGTCATGTTCGGCGTTTTCTTTGCGATCGGCTTGGGCTTGGGCCTGCTGAATGCGCAGGTGGTGAGTTGGTCGGTGGCCACGATCACCGCCAAGGATCATCCGCTCAAGCGCGGAATGGCGCTGAACTCTGCAACCCGACTTCTCGTTATTACGGTTATCGCACTTATCCTGGCGTTCGTATTTCGGCCCTTTGGATTTGGCGTGCTATTTGGCATAGCGCTGTTTCAGGTGGTCTTAGTTTTGAGTACTGTTATCCCGGTCTGGCGAAAACTGCGTAAGGGTGATCCAGATGCCGCCGGCGAGCCGGACCAGACCGGCGCATCAAGTGATACCGCCAGCGCAGAACCTGAGGGTCGGAGGTAGTGACGATGGTAAACGCGATTTTGCCCGTAAGTTCGATCGAGGTCGGTCATCACACTACGGCCACTTGGCTTGGCTTGACCGTGAACACCGACACGATCTACGCGACCCTCGTCGCTGCCGCGGTTACCCTCGTACTGGCATTCATCTTGCGCGCCAAGGTCACCTCCACCGGTGTGCCAAGTGGTGTGCAGTTGTTCTGGGAAGCAATAACCGTGCAAATGCGAAGCCAGGTCCAGTCATCAATGGGACTGTCACTGGCACCATTCGTACTGCCGCTAGTCGTGAGCCTGTTTGTTTTCATTTTGGTAGCGAACTGGATATCGGTGCTGCCATTGCAGTACACGTCGGCGGATGGTGCGACGCTGGAGCTACTAAAACCACCGGCATCCGATATCAACTTCGTACTGGCCTTGGCTCTCTTGGTTTTCATTTGTTACCACGCGGCGGGTTTCCGGCGAAGTGGCATCATCGGCTACCCGATCAAGGTAACCAAAGGCCATGTTGCATTTCTGGCGCCGATCAACCTCGTTGAGGAGATCGCCAAGCCGATCTCTTTGTCGCTGCGGCTCTTTGGCAATATTTTTGCCGGTGTCATCATGGTTGGTCTGATCGCCTTACTCCCCACCTACATCATGTGGGCTCCAAATGCCATCTGGAAAACGTTCGACCTCTTCGTCGGACTGATCCAAGCATTCATCTTTGCGCTATTAACAATTCTTTACTTCAGCCAGGCAACCGAGACCCAAGACGCACACCACTAGGCTATAAATGCGAAAAGTCGAAGCACTAGTTCCAACCCAGCAGTGACAGCAAACCGACAAGTAATCAAGGAGGAAGAGTAATGGCAGACCCAACAATCGTCGCCGGTGCCCTGATCGGCGGTGGCCTCATCTTGGGAGGCGGCGCCATTGGTGCGGGAATCGGTGACGGAATCGCCGGCAATGCGCTGATCTCCGGCATTGCCCGTCAACCGGAGGCACAGGGCCGGTTGTTCACCCCATTCTTCATTACCGTCGGCTTGGTGGAGGCGGCATACTTCATCAACCTTGCTTTCATGGCGCTTTTTGTTTTTGCCACACCAGGGGCTTAACGATTCGTAATGGGTGAAGCAGTGATTTCTGGCGCGACCGTTCTGGCGAGTGAGGCTGAATCCGGCACCACTAACTTCCTAGTCCCGAACGGTACTTTCTTCTTCATTTTGGCGATTTTCCTTGTCGTCTTTGGCGTGATTGCCAAGTTCGTGGTGCAACCTGTCCAAAAGGTCCTCGATGAGCGCGTCCGCTTAACTGCTCAGACGGCTTTGGATAACCGGCGTGCCGCCGAACAAGATGCTGCTGCTGAGTCGGAGTTCAAGCAGGAACTGACTTCCGCGCGTTCAGAGGCCGGTGGGATTCGCGATCGCTCGAGGGCCGAGGGTCGCCAAGTGGCCGATGAGTTGCGCGCGGTGGCTGGCGCGAAGGTGGCCGAAGAGGTACGGCAGGCCAGTGAAAACCTCGAGGCGCAAAAGGATGGCCTCACCCCCACCCTCAACGCCTCGGTCGAAAGTTTGTCAGTTGCGCTGGCAAACCGGATTATCGGCGTGGATGGTGGTCGATAGTGGGAACGTTCATCGGGCAACTAATCGGCTTTGCCGTAATCGTTTTGATCATGGTGAAGTACGTAGTCCCACCCGTGCGAAAAATGATGCTCGAGCGGCAAGCCGCGGTGCGAGCAGAACTCGAGGAAAGCGCCAACGCTGCCAAGCGACTTGCCGATGCTGACGTCTTTCGGGCTCAGCGTGTGGAGGAGGGGCGGCTGGAGGCCAGTCACATCATCGATGAGGCTGAATCGGATTCGGTTCGAATCGCCGAGCAATTGCGGATTCAAGGTGGGGTTGAAGCGGAGCGAATCGGCGTGCAAGGCGGCCAGCAGGTGCTGCTCCTGCGGTCCCAACTCGTCCGCGAACTGCGCGGTGAACTTGGTGCGGAGGCCCTTGGCCGGGCGGGCGAGATCGTCAAGGCTTATGTAGCAGACCCGGTTAAACTCTCTGGCACCGTTGACCGGTTCCTGGATGAGTTGGAATCGATGACCCCGAGGGTTATGGTTTCGGTGGTGGGTCGCACCGACCTTCGTCCGGCGAGCCGTGATGCGCAGGCGGCCGTGTTAGCCAGGTTCAATGAGCTGGTAGCCCCCCTGGGAGTTGATGAGCTTTCGCGGTTCGCCGAAGAGTTGGCAGCGGTGTATTCGCTGTTGCTGACGGAGCCGGTTTTAGCCCGCCACCTCGGGGAGGCCGGGGGTGGCGATGAAGCCAAGCGGGAACTGCTGAACCGGTTGTTGGCCAACCAAGTTAGCCCGGTGGCACTTGCCATCTTGGGCGCCGCGGTTTCAGCGCGCTGGTCGGCGACCAATGATTTCGTCGCCTGCGTTCAATACCTAGCCAGGTTAGGGTTGCTGGAGCAGGCCGAGCGCGAACATCAGGTTGATGAAGTAGCGGACCAGCTATTTCGTTTTGGGCGGGTGCTCGCAGCCCAGCCGCGGCTGACTTCCTTATTGAGTGACTACCAGGAGCCAGTCAATGCCCGGGTTACCTTGCTTGATTCGATCTTGGGGGCCGGCAGCGGCGTCAATCCCACCACCAAGGCATTGCTCACTCAGACCGTGACTTTGCTACACGGCGCCCGAGCCGATGATGCCGTGCTGGACCTCGCCGAACTTTCGGTCGCCCGCAGCGGCGAGATCGTCGCCGAGGTTAGCGCGGCGGCTGACATAACCGCTGCCCAGCGGATTCGCCTTACCGAGTTACTCACGCGCATCTACCACAGCCCCGTGTCAGTGCATCAAGTAATCGACCCTAGGCTCCTTGGTGGGTTGACTGTCACGGTCGGGGACGAAGTAATTGAAGGATCGCTTTCGTCTAGGCTGGCGGCAGCCGCGACGAAAATACCCAACTAACGGTGCCTAATAGCCAACTACTAGGACGAAGAGGAAGACGAGCAACATGCCAGAGTTGACAATCTCCGCTCAAGACATTCAGGGCGCGATCGAGAATTACGTATCGAGTCTTGAGGTCGGCACCGGTCGTGAGGAAGTCGGTAGCGTGATCGATGCCGGCGACGGTATCGCCCACGTTGAAGGACTACCGTCGGTCATGGCCCAAGAGTTGCTGGAGTTCTCCGGTGGCGTGATGGGGATGGCACTCAACCTCGACGAACACCTAATCGGCGCGGTGATCCTCGGTGACTTCTCCAAGATCGAGGAGGGCCAGTCGGTCAAAGGCACCAAAGAAGTGCTATCGGTTCCGGTGGGCGATGGGTTCCTTGGACGGGTAGTCAACCCATTGGGCGAGCCTATTGACGGGCGCGGCGAGATCGTCGCCGAAAGCCGCCGTCCACTTGAGTTGCAGGCACCCTCGGTGGTCCAGCGCCAAGGTGTCCACGAGCCACTGCAGACGGGCATCAAGGCCATTGACGCGATGACCCCGATCGGACGAGGCCAGCGTCAGCTCATCATCGGCGACCGCAAGACCGGCAAGACCGCGGTGTGCGTCGACACAATTCTCAATCAGCGCGCGAACTGGGAGACCGGGGATCCTACGAAGCAGGTGCGCTGTGTGTATGTAGCGGTCGGTCAGAAAGGCACAACCATCGCGAGTGTGCGCCGGGCCCTTGAAGAAGGTGGGGCGATGGAATACACGACAATCGTCGCTTCGCCGGCATCGGATCCGGCCGGTTTCAAGTACCTCGCCCCATATACAGGTTCGGCCATCGGCCAGCATTGGATGTACGACGGCAAGCACGTGCTGATCGTCTTTGACGATCTCACCAAGCATGCCGAGGCTTACCGCGCCATTTCCTTACTGCTGCGCCGGCCGCCGGGCCGTGAGGCCTACCCAGGCGACGTCTTCTACTTGCATTCTCGCTTGCTTGAGCGCTGCGCGAAGCTATCGAATGAACTCGGTGCCGGGTCCATGACCGGCCTGCCGATCATTGAGACTAAGGCGAATGACATCTCGGCATATATTCCGACGAACGTCATCTCCATCACTGATGGTCAGTGCTTCTTGGAGACCGACCTTTTCAATCAAGGAGTTCGTCCGGCCATCAACGTCGGCGTCTCGGTTTCCCGGGTGGGCGGTGCGGCGCAAATCAAGGCGATGAAGGAAGTTGCCGGTTCGCTCCGGCTCGACCTTTCCCAGTATCGAGAGTTGGAGGCTTTCGCGGCCTTCGCGTCAGACCTTGACGCGGTTTCCAAGGCTCAACTCGAGCGTGGTTCACGACTGGTGGAGCTGCTTAAGCAAGGGCAGTTCAGCCCAATGGCCGTGCAGGATCAGGTGGTGGCGATCTGGCTCGGAACCAGAGGGCACCTTGACTCGGTCCCGGTGGCAGATGTCACCCGCTTTGAATCTGAGTTCATTGAGCATTTGAAGGCGTCGCGGGCGGGGATCTTCAACGACATCAAGGAGACCCTGAAGCTCACCGAAGGCACCGAGGAACAACTCGTTGCTGCTGTGGCTGACTTCAAAAAAGGTTTTGCGACCACTGATGGAAGTTCCGTTATCCCCAATGCCCATGTTGAGGCACTGGCGGAGGACGAGGTGGAGAAGGAGTCAGTCCAGGTACGCAAGCCGGCTCCGAAGAAGAAGTAATGGCAGCCACGTTACGCGAACTCCGCGGGCGAATTCGCTCAGCGGAGTCAATCAAAAAGATCACCAAAGCCCAAGAGCTCATTGCGACATCGCGAATTGCTAAGGCGCAGGCACGAGTGCAGGCTGCGCGCCCGTACTCAATTGAGATTACCAATATGCTGTCAAATCTTGCGGCCGAGGCGGCTCTTGACCATCCACTGCTCGTGCCCAGGGTGAACCCGAAACGAGCCGGAGTGCTCGTGGTGACTTCAGATCGTGGTCTCTGCGGCGGATACAACGCGAATGTCCTCCGTCTTGCTGAGGAGTTGATAGCGCTCCTTCGCTCGGAGGGTAAAACCCCAGTCATCTATGTGATCGGGCGTAAAGCACTGGGCTATTTTAGTTTTCGCAATTGGGCCATAACGCATTCGTGGGTCGGGATTTCGGAGCGGCCAACCTATGAGAACGCACAGGAGGTTGCCGACTCATTGGTAGCGGCCTTTGTTGCCGGGGCCGACGACGATGGCGACTACCCGGGCGCTGACGGCATCCTAGGGGTCGATGAGTTGCATATCGTCTTTACGGAGTTTCGATCCATGTTGTCACAGACCGCAGATGCCCGGCGGATTGCACCCATGGAGGTGGAGTACGTCGAGGGGGATCACGGTCCGGCAACCTTGTTCTCCTTCGAACCCGATGCAAACACCCTCTTCGAGTCGCTCCTGCCGCGATACGTTGCTACCCGAATTTTCTCGGCACTGCTCGAATCCGCCGCATCTGAGTCAGCGTCCCGTCGCCGCGCAATGAAGGCGGCCACGGATAACGCGGATGATCTAATTAAGGTGCTCACTTTGATGTCCAACCGTGAGCGTCAAGCCCAAATTACCCAGGAAATAAGCGAAATCGTCGGCGGGGCGAACGCCCTGGCTGATGCCGTCCGATAGATCACGAAGGAAGCGAAGAGGACAATGACCGTCACCCAAGAGACCGGCAGTACCCCCAACGGCACCTACGACACGGCTGGGCGCGTGGTTCGCATTACTGGTCCCGTTGTTGACGTGGAGTTTCCTCGGGGCTGCGTACCGGAACTGTTCAACGCACTGCGCGTGGAGATCAGTTACGGTGCGATGGCCAAGACTGTCACCCTAGAGGTTGCACAGCACCTCGGCGACAGCCTCGTGCGCACGATTTCGATGCAGCCCACCGACGGTTTGGTGCGTGGTGCAGAAGTGACCGATACCGGTGGCCCCATCACGGTTCCGGTGGGTGACGGAGTCAAGGGATACGTCTGGAACGCACTGGGGCAATGCCTGGACGAACCCGGCTACGGAGCGGATTTCGAGAGGTGGCCGATCCACCGTCCACCGCCCTCCTTCGATGAACTTGAACCGCGAACCGAGATGCTCGAGACCGGCCTAAAGGTCGTCGACCTGCTGACACCATATGTGCGTGGCGGTAAAATCGCCCTGTTCGGTGGCGCGGGCGTTGGCAAGACAGTGCTGATCCAGGAGATGATCAACCGCATTGCACGTAACTTCGGTGGCACATCGGTGTTCGCCGGGGTGGGGGAGCGCACCCGTGAAGGTAACGACCTCTGGGTGGAGTTGCGCGATGCGAATGTCCTCAAGGACACCGCCCTCGTCTTTGGCCAGATGGACGAACCGCCGGGCACTCGTATGCGGGTTGCGCTTTCGGCCCTGACCATGGCCGAGTATTTCCGTGACGTGCAAAAGCAGGATGTGCTTCTCTTCATCGACAATATCTTCAGGTTCACCCAAGCGGGGTCCGAGGTCTCGACCCTGTTGGGCCGGATGCCCTCGGCGGTGGGCTACCAGCCGACTTTGGCCGATGAAATGGGCCAGTTGCAGGAGCGAATCACCTCGGTTCGTGGTCGGTCCATCACCTCAATGCAGGCCGTTTATGTTCCCGCTGATGACTACACGGACCCGGCACCGGCCACCACCTTCGCCCACCTTGACGCCACCACGGAGCTATCGCGCAAGGTGTTCTCCAAGGGCATCTTCCCGGCGGTGGACCCATTGGCATCTAGTTCGACGATTTTGGACCCGGCCATCGTGGGTGAGGAGCACTACCGCGTTGCCCAGGAGGTAATCAGGATCCTGCAGCGGTACAAGGATCTGCAGGACATCATCGCGATTCTCGGTATCGATGAACTGTCCGAGGAGGACAAGCAGCTGGTCAACAGGGCGCGACGCATCGAGCGGTTCCTCAGCCAGAACATGATGGCGGCTGAGCAGTTCACCGGTCAGCCTGGTTCCACGGTGCCACTCAAGGAGAATATTGAGGCCTTCGGCAAGCTCTGCAAAGGCGATTTCGACCATGTGCCGGAGCAAGCCTTCTTCTTGATCGGCGGTCTGGACGACCTAGCAAAGAAGGCCGCTAGCTACGGCGTCACCTTGTGATGCGAACTTGGCTGAGTCGAAGGGTGCGGTGAGATGGCAGAGTTGGATGTAACTATCGTCGCTGTTGAACGCAAAATCTGGTCCGGGAAGGCGACTTTTCTCTTCACCCGCACCACCTCCGGCGAAATCGGAATCCTACCCCGCCATATTCCGCTGGTGGCCAGGCTGGTTGACGATGCGATGGTACGGGTGGAGCGCGAGGGCGAGGAAGACCTGCGAATCGCGGTTGATGGTGGCTACCTGTCGGTAACCGAGGCTGGGGTGACCATTCTCGCGGAGTCGGCCGAATTTGAGTCGGAGATCAATGCAGACTCGGCACGTGCCGATGCATCCTCGGACGATTTGCGTACCGCCGCTCGCGGCCGGGCGCGGCTGCGCGCCCTTGGTCAACTCGTTTGAAAGCCCTTCCCCTCAGCGATTAGCTCCTGGTTGCCACAGGACATCGCCGCCGGCTTGCTTGTTTGCAAAGCGGGCGAGGATGAAGAGCAGATCACTTAGTCGGTTCACATAGGTTGCGGTGAGGGCGTTCATGCCCCCGTGGTAGGTGTCCAGGGCGGCCCAGATCGATCTCTCGGCGCGGCGCGTCACGGTGCGAGCCACATGCAATTGCGCGGCAGCGCTGGTGCCACCGGGCAGGATGAATGAACGCAAGGGCTCGAGTTGATCGTTGTATTGGTCGCAGGCCTGCTCTAGGTATTCGATATAGCCCGAGGTAACACGAAGTGGCTCGTGCACCGGGTTGTCGACCACTGGGGTGCATAGGTCAGCGCCGACGTCAAAAAGGTCATTTTGAATGCGCAGGAGCAGCGCGCGAACCTCGGCCGAAACCTCAGTAGCGGCCAGGACCACACCGATGGTGCAATTTGCCTCATCGACATCGGCATAGGCCTTTAGGCGTGGGTCGTTCTTGCCGGTGCGACTCATGTCGCCGAGTGAGGTTGTGCCGTCATCACCGGTACGCGTATAGATTTTGGTCAGATTAACCATGGGGGCTCCTTTGCTTGATCAGACCCTATGACACCTTCGGCGCTGGCGCTCGTGCGCTGGTGGCGATGCGTACGATGAGTAGGTGGAGGTTTTGAGCATCGTGGGCGGCCAGCGCCTCCACGGCTCCGTCCGGGTTACCGGTGCCAAAAACTGTGTCCTGAAGCTGATGGCGGCCGCGCTGTTGGCCCAAGGCACCACCACCTTGACCGAGGTCCCCGACATCTTGGACGTCGAGATCATGGCTGAATTGCTCCGCCGGCTCGGTTGTGAGGTCGAACACGACAGCCCCGGTCGATTGGTGCGCATCACGGTCCCAGAAGTCCTCGCCCACCGTGCCGATTACGACCTCGTGCGCCGGATGCGGGCATCCATCTGCGTGCTCGGTCCGCTACTGGCCAGGTGCGGTGCGGCCGACGTGGCGCTGCCCGGCGGCGACAATATTGGCTCACGAGGGCTGGACATGCACATCGCAGGTTTGCGGAAGCTGGGGGCCGAAGTCACCAATGAGCACGGTTACCTGATCGCTACGTCTGACCAGCGGCTAACGGGCGGCTCAATTTGGCTTGATTTCCCGAGCGTGGGCGCCACCGAGACTTTGGTGATGGCAGCGGTCACGGCTAGTGGGGTCACGGTAATCGACAATGTCGCCCGCGAGCCAGAGATCGTCGATATCTGCCAGATGCTGATCGACATGGGTGCCTTGATCGATGGGGTTGGCACCTCAACTTTGACAATCGAAGGCGTTAGTCATCTTGAGCCAGTAGTGCACCGAACGGTGAGTGATCGAATTGTGGCCGGCACTTGGGCGGTAGCCGCGGCAATGACATTAGGCGACATCACGGTATTGAATTCGAATCCGGAGCATCTGCAAGTTGCCCTCGACAAACTACATAGTGCGGGGGCCCAGATCAGCACCTTCGAGGATGGCTTCAGAGTAATAATGGCGAGCCGGCCGCTCGCAGTAGACGTCGTCACCTTGCCCTACCCGGGATTTCCTACGGACCTGCAACCACAGTTCATCGCCTTGAACTCAATTGCCAGCGGTGCGGCTTTGGTAACCGAGAATCTATTTGAAGCCCGCTTTCGCTTTGTGCAAGAACTCGCCAGACTCGGAGCCGATGTTCGCACCGACGGCCACCATGCGCTCGTCCGCGGCCGCTTGCAGTTATCCGGTGCGCCGGTCGAGGCTACCGATATTCGCGCGGGTGCGGGTTTGGTGCTTGCCGGTTTGGTCGCAACCGGGTGCACCACCATTTATGGGGTCTCGCATATTGACCGCGGCTATGCCGAGTTCATTCCAGCCTTAACCGCCTTGGGTGCGCAAGTTGAGCGAATCGAAGCCGAGTCGCTATTTACTTAATGCGGGCCAATTCGCGTTTTGCGTCCGCCACGTCTTCTGGCCAGACCATCAGCCTGGGCCCGTCGCTGGTTTGGGCGAGGTTCGCGCGCAGGCCGGCCGCCACCAACTCCCGGCGCCACATTTCACCTTCGATATAGGTACTCGGTGTGGCGACGGCCACCAAGATCCCGTAGTCGGCCGGGTTCCCGGGCCGGGGCGCGGCCGCAACCACCGAGTTGCCACGACCAAATGCCCAGCGCAGGATGAAAATGAGCAATACCAGGCCCAGTAGGGCAAATATTGGGCCAAAAGCAAAGGAGTAGGCGTTCCAAGCGGGCACGGCCTAAGTCTCGGGCAGGTGCGAAGTTCCCGCATCTCGAACCCACGGCGGGGTCTCGCTACCCTTAGTAGGTGCCCGAAGCCATGGATCCAACTCGACCCAAGGACAAGCCGTGGCTGATCCGGACCTATGCCGGCCACTCCTCCCCGAGCGAGTCCAATGCCCTGTACCGGCGCAACCTCGCCAAGGGGCAGACCGGGCTGTCCGTCGCCTTTGATCTACCGACCCAAACCGGTTACGACCCCGATTCGCCCATGGCCTTGGGTGAGGTTGGCAAGGTTGGGGTGCCGATTGCCCACCTAGGCAATATGCGGGCACTGCTCGAGGCAATCCCGCTGGACAAGATGAATACCTCGATGACGATCAACGCCACCGCAATGTGGATGCTGGCCTTGTATGTGGTGGCCGCTGAAGATGCTGGCGTATCAGAAAATTTATTGCAGGGTACTACCCAAAACGACATCATCAAGGAGTATCTCTCGCGCGGCACCTACATCTTTCCGCCCGAGCCCTCACTGCGCTTGATCACCGACATGGTCACCTACACGGTGCAGCACATTCCGAGATGGAATCCAATAAACATCTGCAGCTATCACCTTCAAGAGGCTGGCGCCACTCCCGTGCAGGAGATCGCCTACGCAATGAGCACTGCCATTGCAGTGCTTGATGCGGTCCGCGACAGCGGGCAGGTGGCTCCCGCTGACTTCGGCGATGTTGTTGCGCGCATGTCTTTCTTTGTTAATGCTGGGGTTCGCTTTGTCGAGGAAATGTGCAAGATGCGGGCTTTCGCAAGGATGTGGGATCGCATTACCTTGACCAGGTACGGCGTTCAAGATCCGGAGCAGCGCAGGTTCAGGTACGGGGTGCAGGTTAATTCCCTCGGCCTGACCGAGGCGCAACCGGAGAACAACGTGCAGCGAATAGTTCTTGAGATGCTGGCCGTCACGTTGTCGAAAGATGCTCGGGCCCGGGCCATTCAATTACCGACGTGGAATGAGGCTCTGGGCTTGCCCCGGCCGTGGGATCAGCAGTGGTCATTACGCATTCAACAGGTTCTGGCATTTGAGAGTGATCTTCTGGAGTACGGGGACCTATTCACCGGATCGGTAGTCGTTGAAGGGCTAGTCGACGAGATGATTGCCAACGCCACCACTGAGTTGGACTACGTGCTCGATCTGGGCGGCGCGGTCGCGGCGGTCCAGAGCGGTTACATGAAGCAGCAAATGGTGCAGGCTCACTCCGAGCGTCGTGCGCGCATTGAATCTGGCGCCCAGATCGTTGTTGGTGTTAATGCCTTCCAGGAAAGCGAAGCCAACCCGTTGCTTGCCGATCTTGATGCCGCGGTGCTCGTCGTAGATCCCGAGGTTGAGGCTCAGGCAATCGCAGACCTGCAACTGTGGCGAGCCGGGCGTGACGAAGTGAAGGTAATGACGGCGCTAGCTACGCTTCAGGACCAGGCTAAAACGGAAGCGAACTTAATGGCGGCGACGATCGAGTGTGTCCGGGCCGGGGTTACCACCGGCGAGTGGACTTCCACCCTGCGCGAAGTTTTTGGTGAATACCGGGCCCCAACAGGTATCGGTGGCGTGGTCGGTGCATCCAGCATCGATTTGGATGAGGTGCGCCGCGCGGTGGCAATGACCTCGGCCGAATGCGGATCGCCACTTCGCTTGCTGGTGGGCAAGCCAGGCTTGGACGGGCACTCAAATGGTGCTGAGCAAATCGCTGTCCGGGCCCGGGATGCGGGGTTCGAAGTCATTTACCAGGGCATCAGGTTGACCCCGGAGCAGATCGTTGCGGCGGCGGTGGCCGAAGACGTTGATGTCGTGGGCTTATCCATTCTCTCCGGCTCCCATCGCGCCTTGGTGCCGGCAGTTGTTGAAGGGCTTCGTGCCCGCGGCCTATTTGATGTCCCGGTAGTGGTCGGTGGCATCATTCCGGATGCTGATGCCACCTGGCTGCGGGAGCAAGGAGTGGCCGCGGTATTTACTCCCAAGGACTACGACGCAACCGTCATCATGCGAAATATTGTTGACACGGTCCGTGCGGCAAAGTCACTGTTGCCGCTACCTAGTCCGTGCGGATAGTTATTGCCCGCTGCACCGTCAACTATGTCGGTCGATTGCGGGCCTACCTGCCGGCGGCGGATCGGGTGATCATGGTCAAGGGCGATGGTTCGGTTCTGATTCATTCCGATGGTGGTTCTTATAAGCCGCTGAACTGGATGAGTCCGCCGTGCACCACCCGGATTGAACCGGGGGTGGGTGCGGGAAATACCGACAGCATCTGGGTGGTCGAGAACAAGGCCGGTGAGCAATTGCAGATCACCGTCCACGAAATCTACCTGGACACCGAGCATGATCTCGGCGTCGATCCGGGTTTGCAAAAGGACGGGGTTGAGGCCCAACTTCAGGCCCTGCTGGCAACCCACGTGGGTGTGCTCGGCCCCGATTGGACCTTGATCCGCCGGGAGTACCCCACGGCCATCGGGCCCGTGGATCTGCTCTGTCGAGACGGGACTGGGGTCACGGTGGCGGTCGAGATCAAGCGACGCGGAGATATTGACGGGGTCGAGCAGTTGACCCGGTATTTGGCCCTGTTGAACCGTGACCCCCTGCTGGCGCCGGTGCATGGGGTATTTGCCGCCCAAGAGATCAAACCGCAGGCCCGGACGCTGGCGGAGGACCGCGGGATCAGATGCGTGGTCTTGGATTACGAGGGGCTTTTGGGCACCGCAGATCCAAGTCTTCGACTGTTCTGACCAACTGACACAATCCACCCATGAGCGACTCCTCGAGCCCAACCACTGTCAATTCGATCACCAAAGTCGGAGTCATCGGACTTGGCACCATGGGGGCGGGTATCACCGAGGTTATCGCCCGCAGCGGGTCGCGCGTCTGGGCCGTTGAGACCTCGGAGGCAGATCTTGCGCGCGGGGTTAAGAACGTCGAAGGGTCCACTAGCCGGGCGGTTGCCAAGGGCAAGTTGTCCGAGGAGGAGCGCGCCGCACTCCTAGGGCGGATAACTTTCACCACTAGCTTGGCTGACCTAGCCGATGTTGATTTAGTTGTTGAAGCCGTACCGGAGAGTATGGAGATCAAGAGCGCATTATTTGCCGCCCTTGATGAGATCACCCCGGCCCACACTATTTTGGCAAGCAATACCTCCTCACTTTCGGTCACCGAGATCTCAGTTGCGACCGGGCGTCCTTCCCAGGTGGTGGGGTTGCATTTCTTTAACCCGGCACCGGTGCAGGCCTTCGTTGAGATTGTCCGCACCGTAGTTTCATCCCCTGAGGTTGTCGATGCGGTCGCCGAATTCGCCCGGGGGCTGGGCAAGGAACCGGTAGTAGTTGGCGACAAGGCAGGCTTCATTGCAAACGCACTGCTCTTCGGGTATCTAAATCATGCCGTAACCATGTATGAGCAGAAATACGCCACCCGCGAGGACATCGATGCCTCGATGCGTCTTGGCTGCGGCCTGCCGATGGGCCCGCTCGCACTCCTTGATCTGATCGGTCTCGACACCGCCTATGAAATCCTCGACACGATGTACAAAGAAGGTCGTGATCGGCTGCATGCGCCGTCGCCGATTCTCAAGCAGATGGTCACCGCTGGGTTGCGTGGGCGTAAGTCTGGTCGTGGCTTCTATACCTACGAGGCACCGCACTCACCGGCGGTGGTTGTCGATTCACACACGCCCAACACAGCGGGAAACGCTGGCGCAACCCGGGGGATTGGCTCCGTTGGGGTAGTTGGCAGTGGCACGATGGCAACCGGCATTGCTGAAGTGTTCGCCAAGGCGGGTCTGGATGTCATCTACGTCGCCCGTTCGGCGGATAAGGTAAGTGCTGTTAGGGCAGCGATTGAAAAGTCACTTGAGAAGGCAGTGCAACGCGGCAAGTTGGACGCAGCCGGGCGCGATGCCGCGCTAGCCCACCTGACCGGGTCGACGAAACTCGATGATCTTGCCAAAGTTGATCTAGTTGTCGAAGCGGTGGTCGAAGAGCTACCCGTGAAATTGGCACTCTTTGAGAATCTTGACGAAATCTGCAAGA
>CAJBZP010000009.1 GCA_903960135.1 uncultured Actinomycetes bacterium
ACCGCCGTCGTAGCAACCCGGGCCACTTTTCACCACGCTGCCAAAGAAGCCCTGTTCCAGGTGATCGGCGTTGTGGCCGGCTCTGCGGTTGCGTTCGGTGCGATCTCGGTTATCGGTTTTGGGCCCGCCACCATCGCGATATTGGTGCTCGCCAGTTTCGGCATCATTCGGTTACTGCAGGTCGCCGATCCAAGGTCGGCGCCATATGCGGCGATGGCGGTTGCCGTCACCGTCATCTTGGTTATAGGTGCTCAGATGAGCCCCGAGGGTGCCCTCGAGCGCTTCCTCGGGGTCATGGTCGGTGGCGCCTGCGCGCTAGTTGCCTCCTACTTCACCAGCAGAGGCAAGCCGGTAGGCCGCGCTGAAGTCGAGCTATCGATCATTCAAAACGGGCTTGCTGAGCTACTTAACGACGTCGCGCAGGGCGTGCAGATAACCCTTACTTCCGAAGTGACTCGGGCCTGGTTCGACAAGGCCGTGCACCTGCGCGACGAAACGATGCGGGTTGCGGTAGAAGTCGAGGACGTCCGCGATCACCGCCGATGGTCGCCGGCCATCCACGAATTCGATGTGCGCGAACTGGAGCGACAACTTCGCTCGACCCAAGTGATGGCAGCTCGAGTCCTATCAATCGCCTCCGACTTGAACCACTTGATCACTGAACGTCCCACCGCCGGTAAATCACATGAACTTTCACCGTTGGCGCGGGTGTTCGCCGCCGCGGCAGCAACCATTGCCGACCCAGCAAATGAAACCGCGGCTAGTGAAACCAGCGTTCATCAAGCCCTGCAGGCCGCTGATGACACCGCCGCCATGGTCATGCTCGGTGGGCTTGTCGGGCATGCCCAACGAATCACCCGACTCGGGGAAGAGAACGAGGGCGACACCCGTACTTAATCGTTGCCTTTGCTTCGTCGCCCGGTTGCTCGATCAGTCTCGCGCTTTGACTCACGCTCTGCTATCGCATGGCGTTTGTCGTAGCTCTTGCGGCCGCGCGCAAGTGCTATCTCAACCTTGGCATAGCCGTCCTTGAAATACATTGCCAGCGGGATCAAAGTCAGGCCCGACTCCTTGGTCTTGTTCGAAATCCGACGAATCTCCTCGCGACGTAGGAGGAGCTTCCGAGAACGCCGGGGCTCGTGGTTGGTCCAGGTGCCAAGGTCATAAACGGGGATGTGGACACCGCGGAGCCACATTTCGCCATCCTCGACAATCGCGTACCCGTCGGTCAAGGTCGCCCGACCCTCACGCAGTGACTTAACTTCGGTGCCGGTGAGCACCAGCCCAGCCTCAAAGACATCCTCAATTGAATAGTCGTGCCGCGCCTTGCGGTTTTGGGCTATGACTTTGCGCCCGGTCTCACGTGCCATTGCCCAAACCTCCTTCAGTCACCTAGACCGCGCGCGGCGCGCCGGGCGGTTACTGGCAAGAAACCGGGTTCTTAGCGCCCCCGAACCAACCCATCGGATCATAGGCGGTACCACCGATTCGGACTTCAAAGTGCAGATGGGGGCCGGTCACCCACCCGGTGGTGCCAACCGCTCCGATCACTTCACCGGCAGCAACGTGCTGGCCTTGGCTGACGCTGACACTTAACTGGTGGGCGTAGAAAGTGGTCAGGCCATCGGCATGCGCCACCAGTGTGGCCAACCCATAAGGGCCGCCATTGGAAATTATCGCTACGGTTCCCGGTGCCGCTGCGCGGATTGGCGTGCCGGTGGCACCTCTGATGTCGGTGCCGGTATGGCAAGAGTCGTAGTGATAGACCGGGTGCACGCGCGGGCCAACATTCGCGCTCACCTCGCCGCCATCTATTGGCCAACGCAGCTCACCGGTCGGCGAGTTGTCACCTTGGGCAGCAAGTCGAGCGGCCTCCCGGCGCGCAGCTGCCGCAGCCTGCCGACGCATCAGCGCTTGCTTGGCTTTTAATCGCGCAAATCTTTTAGCTACGGCAGCCTTGTTCTGCTTCGCGATCACCAAGGATGCCTTGCGTTCTGCTACCAATTGCACAATCCGGGCTTGGGCCGACGTTGCCAGCCCACTCGCCTGTTGGGCCAACACCAATTGGGCATCTGCGGCGGACCGTGCTTCTAGGGCGCGGGCTTTCAAGGCCTCGTGTCGGACACCTTTCATAACCAGATCGGCGCGCGCCTTGATTAAGTCGCTTTGAGCGGTGGTCTGGGACACGGAAATCGCATCGACCGACGCTAGTCGCGAAACAAAGTCACCTGGATCATTTGCGTCCAGGATGATTTCGACTTCACCTAGTGGGCCCTGCTGATAAACCATGCGCACAACGTCATCAATTTGATCCGACACCAACTGCAGTTCCGCGCGCACCCGTTGTTGCTGGACCTGCGAGGTGATCACCGCGATATTCGCCATCCGAGCCGCGTTCGCCGCGCTCTTGGCTTCGGCGAGGGCTAAAACGGCCGCCCGCTCCGCGGCCACTTTCGCCTTGCGGGCGCCAGGTAGTTCGCCGCGTGCCGAGATCAAGGTCCTTAGTGCTTTGGCCACTTTGGCATTCGCCGCGTCAACGGCCTCCCCGGCCTGTTCCACCTCGCCGCTGATATCAGCGGTGCCCACCAGGTAACCGGGGGCCAGTAGCGCGGCACTGGCGGGCAGCCCCGTAGCCGGCAGCCCCGTTACCGGTAGCAGCAATGAGATGGCGAGGGCGGCAACCAAAACCGCCCGCCGGCGGCGGGGAAGCACCCACCCAGAGTACCCGTTATGTCAGATATTCCCCACGCGTAACACGGGGTTCGCGGTACTTAGACCCGAAGATATTTGCGCAGGGTGAAGAAGGCCGCGATAGCCGCCAGCCCCACGCCCACCAAAATCATCAGTGGCGCGATCGCCAGGACCGCGTCCCAACCGACGAACGCGGTGAACTGGAAGGATGGCGCGAGCACCTGGTCGATGACGATGATCTTGACGAAAACCAACCCGACCACCGCCAAGATTGCCCCGATACCCGCGGCTACCGCTGCCTCTAACAAGAATGGCAGTTGGATATAGAAGTTTGAGGCCCCGACCAACCGCATGATGCTGGTCTCCCGGCGCCGACTGAAAGCCGCGACCCGCATCGTATTAACGATAAGCAGCACGGTGACAACGAGCATCGACAGAGCAATCAGTAGGGCAATTAGCTGCAGGCCACCGAGCAGTTGAAAGAACTTATCTAGGATCTTGCGCTGATCATTGACCTGCTCGATACCGGGCCGCCCAGCAAATGCAGACGCAACCACATCGTATTTCGTCGGATCAGAGAGTTTCACGCGGAAGGATTCAGGTAACGCCGTCGGCTTGACGTTATCGACAATCGGCGAATTCTTGAACTGCTCCTGGAAGCGCGCGAAGGCTTCGGCCTGCGACTCGTAGTAGACACTGTCGACGAGCGGCTTCAAGGACTCAAGGTCTGCCTTGATCTGATCGCGCTGAGCGCCGGTCACGGGGCCACCAGCGCACGAGGGCGTATCGCTGCCCTTGCCACACAAGAAAATCGATACCTCGACTTTGTCGTACCAGAAGTCCTTCATAGTTGAAACCTGTGCTCGCACCAACATGCTGGCGCCGAACAGGCCGAGCGAAACAGCGACGGTGATGATCACGGCCATCGTCATGGTCAAGTTCCGACGAATGCCGCTGCTTACTTCGCTGGCAACAAAGTTAGCGCGCACGCTGTTTCCTCCTTATCTCTAGTTTGGGCAGTGACGACTTAACGGGCGTATCCGTAGACGCCGCGTGACTGATCTCGCACCACATGACCACCTTCAAGTTCAATTACGCGTCGGCGCATCTGATCAACAATCGCCTGATCGTGCGTGGACATAACCACGGTGGTGCCGAGTTGATTGATGCGATCCAGCAGCTTCATGATGCCGACGGAGGTTCCCGGGTCAAGGTTTCCGGTGGGCTCATCGGCGATCAGCAAGATGGGGCGATTGACGAAAGCCCTAGCGATAGCAACGCGTTGCTGCTCACCGCCGGACAACTCATCGGGGCGGCGCTCCTCCTTGCCCTCCAGTCCAACGACCTCTAGGACTTCGGGCACCACTTTTCGAATATGGGATGCTGGCTTGCCAATAACCTCGAGTGCGAATGCCACATTCTCCGCAACAGATTTGTTGGGCAGTAACCGGAAATCTTGAAATACCGTACCGATCTGCCGCCGAAGTGCGGGGATCTTCCAGTTCGAAAGACGATTCAACTCTTTGCCGGCAACCCAAACTTGACCTTTTGTTGGTCGTTCCTCACGGAGCACTAACCGCAAGAAAGTGGACTTACCAGAACCTGATGGGCCTACCAGGAACACGAACTCGCCCTTTTCGATCTCAAGGGAAACCTCGTCCAAGGCAGGGCGCTCTTGATTGGCATAGAGCTTGGTAACTCGGTCGAACAGGATCACTCGAGCAGTCTACGCGAAGGCGCCCAAGATCAGGCAGACTGCTGCTTTCGCCACCGAATTCCGGCTTCAATAAAGGCATCTATCTCGCCATCGAGTACAGATGCAGTATTGCCGGTTTCCTCTTCGGTGCGCAGATCCTTGACCATTTGGTAGGGGTGTAGCACATATGAGCGCATTTGATTGCCCCACGAGCCGGTGGAGTCACCTTTTAGAGCGTCCATCTTGGCTCTATCTTCTTGCCGACGGCGCTCAAGTAATTTCGCTTGCAGAACCGCCATCGCGGTGGCTCGGTTTTGCAGTTGCGAACGTTCATTTTGACATGACACCACCACGCCGGTTGGAATGTGCGTGATCCGAACCGCCGAGTCTGTGGTGTTGACTCCTTGGCCGCCCGGACCACTTGACCGGTAAACATCAACCCGTAGGTCATCTTCTGGGATGTCAATACTCTCGGCTTGGGCAATAACCGGGATGACCTCAACCCCGGCGAATGAGGTTTGCCGGCGGCCCTGGTTGTCAAAGGGTGAGATTCGAACTAGTCGGTGCGTGCCCTGCTCAACCGAGAGGGTGCCGTAAGCGTACGGCGCCTTAACCGCGAAGGTGGCCGACTTGATCCCGGCTTCCTCGGCGTATGAAGTCTCATAAACCTCAAGGGTCCAGTTATGGCGCTCGCAATATCTCGAATACATTCGCAGCAGCATCTCGGCCCAGTCGGCCGCATCAACCCCACCGGCCTCGGCACGGATGGTGATCAGCGCCTCACGGGAGTCGTACTCCCCCGATAGCAGGGTGCGCACCTCAAGCTCATCGATCGCCGCCTGCATGGACTCAAGCTCCTTGTCGGCCTCCGCGAGTGCTCCCGCATCGTCTTCGGCATCGGCAAGTTCATAAAGGATCGGTAGGTCGTCAAAACGGCGGCGCAGCGTCTCAACCCGACGCACTTCGCCTTGGACGAATGACAGCCGCGAAGTCACCTGCTGGGCCCGCTCTTGGTCATCCCAAAGATCCGGAGCCGAAGCCTCGGCCTCTAATTCCACAATCGCCGCCCGCATGGCGGGCAGGTTCAGGACCGTCTCGATGCTCAACAGTGTGGTGGCCAGCGCGGCCATGCGCTCTTGGGCTTCTAGTGGGGTCACAAGCCAATACTCTATGGTCCGCTCTGGCCTATGGTTAATTCTGGCCTATGGTTAATTCTGGCCTATGGTTCGTTCTGGCTCACGGGCTCGGTCGATAATCCAACCGCGCGGCCACCTGGACCTGAGCCATCTCCGCAAAGATCGAGCCGAAAAACGGTAACCGCAACGGGGAGCTAAGGGCAACAACTACGCGGACACCATCAGAACTGATCCCATCAACATGAAGCCCCGGAATTGCCGTCGACGCACTTGTGCGCGCGAGGTGCCGAAGGGCCGCGGCCCGGACCAATCCCGGATTCAGCCGGGTTCCGACACTGGCACCATCGGCGTAATAGGCGTCCTGGTCAATCGCCTGGGCACCAGCAATCGCGGCGGCGTCTGCCAACGACATCAAACTGCGGCGCTGCAAGAAGGCGGCCGAGGCATCGGTTACCACGGCAATTGCCAATAAACAAACGATGACGAAACCTACACCGAGGAGTAGCACGCTGCCCCGTTCGTCTGCGACCGAAGCAACCTGGCCCCGGAATTTCATCCGGGTATCCGGTACTCATCGACCGGCACCCGATGCTGCACCTCGATCGGCACCGACACGTCACTTGTTAGGCCGGCAGGAATCCACGGGAGCGCTACCTGCCAATTGAGCGACACTTCAGCAACACTGCCCGGAGCCAGGCATGCGGACTCGGGGCAACTAATCCGAAGGGCCGACTCCGGCAGGTCAAATCCTTGATCTGAAAAAGCCAATCTGGCGGCTGTCCGAGCCGAAGTTTGACCCTGACTCACCGAATCGGCCGAATTGAAAGCCCGTCCGGCTTCACGCACGGCCTGGGTCGAAGCAAATGCAGCCGCCTGCACGCGCATAACACATAAGACCAAATAGGCCATTGGGATAAGCACCAGCACTCCGATGATGAGAAACTCGATAACGGCGTTACCGTCCTCGGACGATCGAAAATCACGTAGGCGCCTGCTCATTAGGTTCACGCGTGCTCCTGCAATGCATGCCCGGTCACGAACATCTGCGTTGGGCCATAAAGCCCTAGCAGCGGTAATGCCGCGGCTATTTCGACGGAGATCACGAGTGCTCCCCCGTGCCACTCGCGTTGCACCGTGATGTCATCGACGACGTCCGCCGCGATGTTCTCCTGCAAGATCGCCCATGTGCGGCGCTCACCGGCCCCTAGATCAGATCCGGCCAGCGCCGCGGCCCTCGCGCCTTCAGCAGCCGCCGCTGTCAGAGTTGCCCGCACATGCAATACGAGCGCAAGTTGCAAGACGGCCAGTGCCACCGCGAGCAGGATCGGCGCCACCAGCGCAAACTCGACGGTCGCGTTTCCGCGTTGCTCCATTCGCAGGCGCACCCGAATCTGCTTCACGAGGCTTGCATCTAACATCTTGCAAGACTCACGGGGTTGACACGGACGAGAGTGCTCGATTCAGAACCGAAGTCAACTGATCGTCAGCAACGAGCCAAATTGCGGTGACAAGCCCTGCTGTCATAACCGAGACGAGTACCCAACCGGGGACATCGCCACGATCGTCGGCAATTGTCTGCAGGCGCGCAATCAATGCGCTGTAGATGCGGGTGGTGATGGACATTACCTACTCCTTTTGTTAGGTGGTGCAATGACGTTCGGGTGGGCAAGGGATCAGGGCACAACTAGTTGCAAACTTCTGATGCCCGGAAAGAGCGCAATCAAGACGACGGTTGGCAAGATGAAGAAGACAACGGGGATCAACATCGCGACGTCCTTGCGTCCGGCAATCTCCATCAGCGTGCGCCGGTCGGCGGCGCGCGCGTCGGCGGCCTGAGCACGCAGGACCTCAGCGAGTGGGGTACCTCGCTCAAGTGAGACGATCAGGCCGTCAACAAAGCGTTCGACGTCAGGGCTTCCGGTGCGATCAGCAACCCCGCGCAGGGCCTGGTCCAGGGTCATCCCTGCGTGCAAATCCGCGATCGAGACCCGGATCTCATCAGCCAGATCGCCAGCAGCGGTGTTCGCGACCCGCTCCAGGGCAACAACCGGTGACTCCCCGGCGGCCACCGCAAAGGCAAGTAGCTCAGCGACTGTTGGGAGTTGCTGCCCGATTCGCCGTTGCCTGGCTTTGCCCTGCTTAGCCAACCGCCGATCGGCAACAAGCACACCACCAACCGCACCCAATGCGGCGAGTAGCACCACACCTATTGCTGGTGCACCCCTTGCGATCAAAGCCAGACCCAACGCGCCCCCGGCGATGACACCGCCAGCGGCGTAAATGACTTGATCGAATCGATAGCGATCTACCTCATCACCGCGCCCAGCCCTACCTAGTCGACGCGCGAGCGCTAGGTCACCGCGACCGCTGAGCAGCCGCGGTTTCAATAACACCAACAGCGCGCCCACCGCAGACTGCTCGTCTTGGCGCGTATCGCGGCGCCCTACATACGGAGCAATGCGTTCGGTCATCTTCAATTTGCGGGTGGCCCCCAAGCGAGACACCACCAGGAGCAGGCCGACTGCAAATAGGAGTCCGAGAAATGCGCCAACTGAATTACTGCTCATGTGATCATCCGGGGCTCGATCGGCAACCGGCCTATTGCCAGCATGACGCGGTACGCGGCGAACGACAGGACGCCGGCCAGGGCGATTACCAGTGCGCCACTCCATGAGTTGTATGCGGCGACGGCCTCTGGTCTGGTGCACAACATTGCCAGGGTGATCCACGGTGCCGCGACAGCCATGCGAGCGGCCGACACCGTCCAGCTCTGACGGGCTTCGATATCCCCGCGGGTGCGGGCATCCTCGCGGAGCAGGGTGCTCAAGGTCCGAAGTACGGTGCCCAGATCAGTACCGCCCACCTCACGCGCGATTCGCAGTGATGCGATGACTCGATCGGCAACCGGATCAGCCAGATAGTCCTGCAAGGTGTCCAGTGCCAAGGCAAATGATCCGGTGGCCCGGTGCTCGGCAGCGAAGACCGCGAATGCGGGCCGAAGCGGCTCCGGCCCGCGCCGAGCAAGGTCAACAAGTGCCTCCGGCAGCGACATCCCCGCGCGCACCGCAGATACCAAGGCATCAACCGCATCGGGCCAGCAAACGCGCAGGGCTTTCGCTCGCGCACCCACCCGGCGCTTGATTAATAGAAAAGGCAAGTACCCGGCGGCCGCAGCCGCCATCAACGAAACCATCGGCACCGCCGTAACTATCAAGGTTGCTGCGCCGACAAGTGCCGAGGCCGCCACGCAAGCGCCAAGCAAATTAGCCGAAGTCAGTCGCGGAATACCTGACCTCTCGACTAACCGAGTCAGTGCACCAACTTCACGGGACCGGGCCACCCTGATTTCACTTCGGTCGGTCAGCGCGAGCATGACCAAAACCAGCCCGGCACCTACAAGTAGACCAAGGACGGCACCCATTACGCGGCCCGCCCGCGGGCAGCGGTGAGTTCAACCGGTGACTCCAGCAGCGAGGTGAGATCGAAGCCGCGGCGCGCAAAGCGCTCCGGATGCGGTGGGTAGCCGCCTGCCCGTTGCAGCCCGGTGCCGCGATCAACGAAGATGTCCGCGATCTCGACAACCCCGTTCTCCACCCGACCCGGTAAGGCGATGATTTCTCGAACCCGACGTGCACCCTCATGATCGGTTGCCAAGTGGACGACGATGTCAACGCAACCGGCCACCGTTGGCACGACGAAATCACCGGAGATGTTTTGGCCCGCCAGCAGCGGCAGGGTGCATAACTTGGTTATCGCCTCACGACCGCTATTGGCGTGCAAGGTCGCCATCGATGGCATCCCGCTATTCATGGCAACCAACAGATCCAATGCCTCGGCTTGCCGAACCTCCCCAACTACCAACCGGGTAGGACGCATTCGCAGAGCCTCACGCACCAAACGGCGCAGCGGCACCTCACCGGTGCCTTCTAGGCTGGCATCACGAGTTTGCATGGGCACCCAATCTGGGTGAGATAATCTAATTTCGAATACTTCTTCGCAGGACACGATTCTTTCGCTGCTTGGTAGGCAACCTAAAAGTGCGTTGAGGAAAGTTGTTTTGCCAGCTTGCGTGCCCCCGGCTACCAAAATGTTGAGTCCACTGATAACTGCTGCTTCCAGGAAATCAGCGGCTTGCATATTCAAAGTACCTTTGGCCACCAAGTCGTGCACATGACGTGCCGCAACGACAAATCGTCTAACGTTTATTGCCCAGTGGGCACGGGTGATATCCGGGATCACAACATGAAGGCGGCTTCCATCTGGCAACATCGCATCAACAAATGGATTACTTAGGTCAAGTCGGCGCCCAGAGGCTCGAAGCATGCGCTCGACAAGATCACGAACATCACTATCGGTTAAGACCACCGTCGTAAGTTCACTGCGACCCTCGCG
>CAJBZP010000010.1 GCA_903960135.1 uncultured Actinomycetes bacterium
AGCGCCATGCCCCTGTTGTTTGCCTCACCGCGCTTGACCCGCTTGAGTCCGATGGCCCCGAAGATGATGGCCAGGATGGATCCAAGGCCGGAGAACGGGATGATAAATCCACCGACGAGGCCGACGATGCCAAGAACCAAAGCCGCGACGCCGAGCCCGTTCCTATTTCCGCTGGCTGTTTGCATTCCCATACCCGGGGGCATCGGTGCTGAGGGTGTCGATGCTGAGGGTGTCGGTATTGAAGGTGGTGATCCTGGCGGCATGGATCCGGGGGGCGGGGTTGCTGGTGTCTGATCGCTCTCGCTCATGTCTGCCCTAACGTCGGTTGTTGAAGTGGTTCAAATCTAAGGCAAATTATGCCATGCCGAGGCGGGGAAATAGTTCAGCCCGCGGTGCGAATGCCTAACCAGCGCTGCTGACTTTTGCTAGCAACGCGGGCTGATCACCACCGGCTTTGGCGTTATGCGCCATGGCATAAAGGTGGTTGCGGCATGCGACCTGCTCGACCAGGTGCCCGATGGCGTCATATAGATCTCTTTATTGCAGACGAACCCGCCGGTGTTGCTGTTGGGCCACTGGGCCCAACTCGGACTCCAGCCCGCATCACATGATGCAACGGCATCTCGGCCAACTGACTGGTACCAAGACGGGGGCGTCGGCGCTGAATCGGCTGCGCTATAAGAAATGAGAATTCGTCCGCTACCACCTGCAGTGGTGGCTGCACCGCCGTTGCTGCCGGAGGTGAAAGTTCTGCCGGTTGGCCCGTCGCTGCCACCGCCACCACCACCGCCGTCACTATCAGCACCGCCACCGCCATAAACGCCAGCACCGCCACCGCCATACCCACCGCCACCGCCACCACCGGTGCCGCTACCGCCGGCGCCAAATGAACTCGCATCTCCTAAACCGCCAGCGCCGCCGCACGTTGTGACACCACCTTGGGCACCAGAGCCGCCAGCACCTGCAAGCCCAGAGCCGCCACCAACTGAACCACCGGTGCCACCGCCACCACCAGTGCCACCTACCCCGATACCGCCGCCGGTGCTGCCACTACTACCGCAGGTGCCACCAACGCCCCCGGCTGTGCCACCACCGCCACCGCCGCCACCACCGGCGATGACATTCCAGAGGCGTTGTAAGTCGACACTGGTTGAGCCCCCGCCGCCGCCACCACCGGCGCTACCAACACCACCGCCACCGATGAAGAGCCGAATTGATTGCCCCGGGGTCACCGCAAATGTCGAAACCACTTGGCACCCAGCCCCGCCGGCGCTATTGCCCCCGCCCCCGCCACCGCCACCTAGCGCCGTGACCGTAAGTTCGGTGATGCCGCCGGGCACCGTCCACGAGGTTAAACCTGGGGTCGTGAAACTTTCCTGACTACTCGCTTGGGCCGGAGGGGCGGCCATGATCGGGATGAGAAGCAGCGTGGCTGCCGCAAGGGCAACGGGGCGGGTGATCACTTAAGCACGGTAAGGCCTACTCCCCCGGCCGGGGCCGATGACTCGCCAATTTAAGGCAACGAGGTATCAGGGATGGCCCGCAATCACCTATATATAGGTGATTGACGTTAGCCAAGCCCTGCTGATGGGGCACTCATTGCTTCGGGCGAACCTGCCCGCTAGCGCAGCGCGACTGGCCCACCGGGTGTATACGTGCATTGGCGATGTCTGGGTGGCGCTTTGAGCGTGATCAAGTAATCGGTCACCGCTTCGTTAACACATTCCGATGGGGTGAACAGATAATCGACATGCTGGGTGCTTTCGTAGGTGATCGTGCTTGACCCGGCGAAAGTGTTCGCCAGGTTGCGCCCCCACACCCATGGGGTGGCTGTGTCACCGGAGGACAACACGAACACCGGAGGTGTCTTCAGCGCGATCATGCTGGAGCCACTGGGGATAGCCGGCGATAAGTCACCCGGGGGGAGCCCAAAGCACGCGGCATTTAACCCCATGGAATA
Source organism: uncultured Actinomycetes bacterium (assembly GCA_903960135.1). GTDB lineage: Bacteria > Actinomycetota > Actinomycetes > S36-B12 > S36-B12. Next base: position 1,961 of record CAJBZP010000010.1, read on the forward strand.
GGGCCGAGCCGTACCGTAGTTTCGCTCGATAGATTCTGAGGCGGCGGCGAGCTCCGACGGTGTTACACGATCGTGCAGGTCGGAGCAGTTGACGAACACAAAAATAGCCGCCATTTCCAAGGCTTGCTCCTCAAGGAGCGCGCGCTGTGATTCAGAAATCATTGCGGCTACCTCGAGCCCCTTCGCGCGCTCAGCCGGCGTCGCCGCGGTGATACCCGCATAGAGGTTGTTGACGAATGCCACCGCGGTCGGGTACTGGCTCTGCGAGCCCAGGAGTGAGCGAAATTGCTCCGCCCAATCCCACCGGGTCAACTCGGTGCCATCGGGAAAGGCCACCACCTTGCCATTTAGATACTCCTCGATCACCGTCATTTTGCGGGCCGCCGCTGGGGCCGCCAAAGCCGGGAACAGTTGCAGGGACACCCACGCGTTCGCTGGAAACGACGTAGCAAGCCCATATGTTGTCTCGGCCGACGGCAAGCTGCCATCCATGACCACCGCTCGCAACCTATTGGGGAAGGTGCGCGCGTAGGCGTGCCCGATCCGGGTGCCATAGCTCATGCCCCAGTAGTTCCACGTCGAGTAGCCCAGCGCAGCGCGCAACGCGTCGAGGTCGCGAATAACCTGCCAGGTGCCCAGATATGGGGCCGAATCAGGGTTAGCCGCCAAACATGCGGTGTTGATAGCCGCAATCTGATCTGCGGCCTGCTGCCAGTAAACCTGCCAATCCACCGGGCCGGTCGCGGGTGGATAAGCCGGAGCCACGGTGCCGTATTGGCAACCGGAATCTACGGAGCCGACAATGACGGTTACCTCGCGACTAGCGCCACCACGAAGGAATTCCACCACCAGCGAATCACCCGGCACAGACTCGCGGACTTCCGCGACCACATCGGCGCCGTTACTCATTACGCGATCACTGACCTTGGTGATGATGTCGCCCTTGACCAGGCCAGCCTTTGCAGCAGGTGAACCCGGCTTGGTCCCGGAAATCTCGGCCCCACCAGACCCACCCGGTACTAGACCCAGTCCCACGAAAGGCTGAGCTGGGCCGGCGAGCTTCAGCCCGCTACCGCCCACGCCACGCGGATCCCATCCCACGAAATCGAACTTGGCGACCACGTCATCCGGGAGCAGTGAGTAGACACCCGGAAAGGCCTCAACCCCCGACCCACCCGGACCACCCGGGTTAAACGTCAACCCACCCTTGCCCTCCTTAGAGCGCTTCACCCGCACATCAATCGTGGTCGTCCGACCATCACTTGGGTTCTGCCAATCCAAGGGCACCGTGAGCTTCGCGCACTGCACCCCGACAGGAAGGGACTTAGGTGGGCATTTGAAGTAGGACAAGGTCGGCTCGAAAGCCTCGGCTA
>CAJBZP010000011.1 GCA_903960135.1 uncultured Actinomycetes bacterium
GTGAAAACTCCCGACGACCTTGATGCCGCCTGGGCGATAATCGCTGAGCATGGCACGGTTTCCGCGATCAGTGCCCAGCCGACCTGGCGCCTACTCATCGCCCCCGTCAAAGGTACGTTCAAGCAATTACTGCACACCCCGGTCGGTGATGCGCTGGCTCCCGGCGCAGTTATCGGACTCGTTGACACCTTGCGCGATCGCACCGATGTTCTGGCCCCCCATGGTGGGGTGGTCGTTGAGTGGTTGGTCCATGACGGTGATCCGGTCTCACCGGGCCAACCGTTGGTCCGCTTGCATCCGGTTGCTCAAGAGGCCACCGGATGACCGCGGTGATCACCCCGACCACCGGGGCCAAGTACGCAAAAATCATGGCCGTCGGCAGTTACCGACCCGAACGAATTGTCACGAACGCCGAAATCTGCGAGCACATTGACTCCTCCGATGAGTGGATCCGTGAGCGTTCGGGCATTATCGAACGTCGCTATGCCGCCCCTGATGAATCAGTTGTCGATATGGGAACCGCAGCCGCCGCCCTCGCATTAAGTAGATCCGGGGTCGCGCCAAGTGAGATCGGCATGATCCTCACCGCCAACGTCACCCACCCCTATCCGACACCGGCGGCGGCGGCCGAGATCGCCTACCGCATCGGCGCGATCAACGCCGGCGCATTGGATATTGCCGCGGCCTGCGCCGGCTTTTGCTACGGCGTCGGGATTGCCAATGATCTGATTTGTGGCGGCACAGCCAAATACGTCATCGTCATCGGGGTGGAGAAACTATCCGACTGGGTGAACCCAAGTGATCGCGGTAGCGCATTCATTTTTGCCGACGGCGCCGGTGCCGTCGTTATCGGGCCATCGGATCACCCGGCCATCGGCCCGACCATCTGGGGATCCGACGGTGCGCAAAAAGATGCAATAACAATGACCCAATCCTTAATCGACTACCGAAATAACGGTGGCGAGATGTTCCCCGCATTGGCAATGCAAGGCCAGCAGGTCTTTCGCTGGGCCGTCAGCGAAATGCCCAAGGTGGCGATGCGGGCACTTGCCGCCGCCGGTGTCGAACTTACAGATCTTGCTGCCTTTATCCCGCACCAAGCGAATATGCGCATCACCGACGCCCTGGCCAAGGCCCTGAAGCTGCCCGCCAACTTGCCTATTGCCCGCGATATCGCCTACACCGGCAATACATCGGCGGCTTCAATACCCCTAGCGATGGATAGAATGCTGACCGCCGGTGAGATCCCAAGCGGCGGCGCAGCACTATTGATCGGGTTTGGCGCTGGCTTAGCCTACGCAGCGCAGGTTGTCCTCCTCCCCTAGTTTTACCTGCCGAATAGCACCCAGATAACACCCAGTTAACAAGAAGGCACCACCAACATGAAGGGAACTACATGAGCCAGCAAATCCTCGAGGGCCTTGCCGCCATCGTGAACGAAGTAGCCGGAGTCCCGGTTGCCGATGTTCAACTCGACAAGTCATTCATTGATGACCTTGATATCGATTCACTCTCAATGGTCGAGGTTGTCATCGCTGCCGAAGACAAGTGGGGCGTGAAAATTCCCGACAGCGAGGTTAAGAACCTCAAGACCGTCGGCGACGCTGTCAACTTCATTTCAAGCAACTCCTAGTCGCGGTGCCGCGGGGTAGCCAGCTGCCGCCCCGCGGCGCGCCGATTAGCAGAGCCCGGCACCTGTACCTATTACCTGTACCTGTACCTATACCTATACCTAAGCGAGGAGACCAACCATGACCCGTCAAGTAGTCATCACCGGCCTCGGGATGACCACCCCTGTTGGCGGCGATGTTGAGACCACCTGGCGCGCGATCCTTGCCGGCAAACCGGGCATTGTCCTAATTGACGAGCCTTGGACCCACGATCAACCATCGAAAATCGCCGGCATTATGGCCATCGACCCGGCAAGTTGCCTGGCCCCGCATGAAGCCCGAAAACTTGATCGCTCGCAGCAGGCCGCGATTGTTGCCGCGCGCGAAGCCTGGGCGGATGCTGGTGCACCCGAGATCGACCCCGACCGCCTCGGCGCGGTAGTGGCAACCGGCATGGGTGGCCTGATCTCCCTGATCAACTCCTACGACGTCCTGCTTGAACGCGGCGCATCACGAATTTCACCGCATATGGTCACGATGATCATGCCCAATGGCTCGGCGGCCCACGTGGGCCTAGAAATCGGGGCGCGGGCCGGAGTGCATACCCCGGTAAGCGCCTGCGCCTCTGGGGCCGAAGCCGTTTCCTATGCGGCGCGGATGATCCAACAGGGCCGGGCCGATGTCGTGGTGGCGGGCGGTACCGAAGCCGTTATCCATCCCATCACCATGGCCGGCTTCGCCGCTATGCGAGCACTGTCGACCCGCAATGACGATCCAGCGGCCGCCTCCCGCCCTTATGACATTGATCGCGACGGCTTCGTGATGGGTGAAGGTGCGGGCATCATGGTTCTTGAGTCGGCAGAGTTCGCTGCCGCGCGCGGAGCGAAGATCTACGGAGTCTATGGCGGCTCCGGGCTCACTTCGGATGGTCACCACATCGCCCAGCCGGATCCCGAGGGCCGCGGGGCCGCCCGGGCGATCGCCGAAGCACTTAGTGATGCCGGCCTTAGCGCCAGTGACATCGTGCACGTTAACGCTCATGCCACGTCGACCCCCCAAGGTGATATCGCCGAAAGCACCGCGATCGTGGGTGCTCTTGGTTCGCATACCGAAAATGTTGCGGTCACCGGAACTAAATCCATGACGGGACATCTACTCGGTGGTGCCGGGGCCGTTGAATCCATCTTCACGGTGCTCGCGCTGCGCGATCGGCTCGTGCCGCCGACAGCCAATCTGCATAATCTAGATCCGCAAATCAATCTCGACATCGTGGCCGGTGTGCCGCGGCCGCTACCCGCAGGCGATATCGCAGCGCTGAATAATTCATTTGGTTTCGGTGGCCATGATGTGGCCCTAGTTTTCCGGAGTGCCTGACATGACCGAAGCCGCCGTTGCCATTGATCCACGCGCACCCAGGGCCCGGCTGGCCAACTTCTTTGACGATGGCCAGTTCGTCACAATCACCCCCGAGGATGACCGGGGGGTACTAGCAGCTGTTGGCCGGGCAAATGGCGCCAATGTCGTCGCCTTCATCACCGACCCAACCGTGCAGGGTGGGGCGATGGGCAGCGATGGCTGCCGTGCGATCGTCACCGCATACGACCGTGCATTTGCTGATTCGGCGCCCATCATCGGCATCTGGCACTCCGGTGGTGCACGCCTGCGCGAGGGCGTAGCGAGCCTTGATGGCGTCGGCCGGGTGTTCGCAGCAATGACCAGAGCCTCGGGCAAAGTCCCGCAAATCTCCGTGGTCCTTGGCCCAGCAGCAGGTGGCGCGGCCTATGGGCCGGCCTTGACCGACATTGTGATCTTGGCGCCCGCGGGGCGTATTTTCGTTACCGGTCCTGAGGTAGTTCGCTCGGTTACCGGCGAGGACGTTGACATGGAAAGCCTCGGCGGCCCAGAGCCCCATGGCCGCCGAAGTGGTGTCGTACACATTGTTGCCGACAGTGAACAAGATGCCCTCGATCACGCGCGCACCTTGGCCGCACTCCTTGGTCATCAGGGTTCACTCAACCTCGATGCCATCGAAGATGTTGACCTTGGCGCGCTCCTGCCCGAGTCGGCGCGTCGGGCCTATGACGTCCATCCACTTATCGAAGGCTTCGTCGATGCCGGCAGCTTCGAGGAGTTGCATGCCCGGTGGGCCCCGAATATCGCCGTTGGCCTCGGGCGCCTTGGTGGGCGCACCGTTGGAGTCGTGGCGAATAACCCGATGCGTCTTGGTGGGTGCTTGGACTCATCAAGTGCGGAAAAAGCCGCACGTTTCGTGCGCATGTGCGATGCCTTCGCTGTGCCACTTATTGTGCTCGTCGACGTTCCCGGCTACCTGCCTGGCCTAGGCCAAGAATGGGAAGGGGTTGTTCGTCGCGGTGCGAAACTACTTCACGCATTCGCGGAGTGCGTGGTGCCCAGGGTCACCGTAGTAACCCGCAAGGCATATGGCGGTGCTTTCGTTGCGATGAATTCATCCTCCCTTGGCGCCACCCGGGTATTCGCCTGGCCAAGTGCCGAAGTTGCGGTGATGGGTTCGGTTGCCGCAATTCGCGTACTGCACCGCCGCCGACTTGCCGATGTGCCCGAAGATGCCCGCGCCCAAGTTGAACTCGAACTTGCCGCCGAGCATGAAGTTATCTCCGGTGGCATTACTAAAGCACTGGAGCTGAAGGTGGTCGATGAAGTCGTCGAACCAAGCCTTACTCGACGGGCGGTTGCGAAAATCATCCTTGACACCCCCGGGGTACGCGGCCTGCACGGCAATATCCCGCTTTGAGTTGAGCCCCGTTGGCCTTAGCCCCGTTGAGTGCAACAACTCACCACCCAACAAGGGGTTGGTGGGGTGCCGGCGCGCCACGACCAATTGGCAGCTGCGAAATGAGGGCGTGGACCGCAAGATCCTCCTGCTCACTGGCCAACTGCTCCGCAAACCAGCCACCGCCGGCAGTTAATTCCGTCACCGTGCCACGTTCGTGAACCCGACCATTTCGCAGGACGATGACATTGTCCGCCAAGTGCAGGCTGCTTAGCCGGTGGGTTATCACTATCGTCGTGAAGCCGGCCAAGGCATCGAACATGGTCCGCTCAAGGTCTTGAGCAGTTTCGCTGTCCAAGTGCTCCGTTGGTTCATCAAGAACTACGATCGGCCGCGGCTGAACCAGGAAGCGCGCTAATGCCAGACGCTGCGCCTCACCCCCGGAGATCGACATTCCGAAGGTTCCAACCTGGGTCTGTAATTTCTTCGGCAGCCCTCGAACCCAATCGGCAAGTTGGGCCTGCTCCAGTGCTAGCCATATCGCCTGTTCCTCAATCTCGCGGCCCAGTCGGATATTTTCAGCAATTGTCGTATCGAAAATATGAGCCTGCTGCGAAAGAACGCTGATATGTTCGCGAAGGTCGTCGCCGCCGACGTCGCGAATTTCAATATCCCCGAGACGAGCAGAGCCCTGATACGACAAGAAGCCCATCAAGCAGGCCGCAAGGGTGGATTTACCGGAGCCGCTTGGCCCCACGACTGCTAACCGGCGCCCGGCTACTAGGTCAAAGCTGATGCCACTAAGAACCTGCACCGTGCTCCAACTTGCCGACAGGTCACTTAGTGAAATATCCGATGGCTGCGTGCCAAGTCTTGCGGGATTCACGGGATCAACCACCGGATCCGGTGAGTCCATTACCCCCGCGATGCGATCGGCCGAGCCCTTTAATCGCTGGAAAGCTAGCGCCGATCCGGGCAACGTCGCCAGCACATCGATGAGGGCAAGTGGCAACAAAGCAACCACGGCAAGCCAAACTGGTTCGATGCGGCCGCTCACGACCGCCGGGATAGCGATCACGAGCGTTGCGCAAACGGCCAGACCTTGGAGCACCGTGGCAGTGCCACCACCGATGCCCAGTGCAAATGACTCGCGTCGCGATAGTTCGGTGACGGAGTCATCAATGGCGTGTGCTCGGGTCGTCGTATCGATAATGCGCCCATTGGCGCTTAAATCAGCGCATCCATGCAGGGCGGTAACTACAACACTGGCGAGTTCCGCCTTGCGCGGTGCCAGCAGGCGCTCAGCCCGCCGAGTGGTGCGACCAATGATCAGCGGGGCCACGATCAGCGCAAGCACGACAACCACACCTAGCAGGAGTCCTACCCCCGGCAGCAACCATGCCAGGAAGGCAACCGTTACTACCGAAACGAAGGTCGCTTGTGCCCACGGCAACACAATCCGCAGCGGTAGATCCAGCGCTGCATCCACATCTAGTACCAAGCGATTTAGCAGGTCACCCTTGGTGAATCGTCCAAGCCCGACCGGCGCCAGCCGTTCAAGGCGCTCATAGACTCGAACCCTTAATTCGGTTAATCCTCGAAAAGCAGCGTCATGGCCCACCAGTCGCTCCGCATAGCGCAAGAAGGCACGTCCCAAAGCGAAGGTTCGCACAAGTACCGCGGCTACGGTCAAGGTGAGAACCGGCGGGTACTCCGAAGCTTGGGCGATTAGCCATGCAGCGGTCCCAAGCAGGGCTACCGCGCACAAGGAAGCCAAGCCCCCGAGTAGGCCGGCCAAGGCCAACTCCTTACGCTGGGCCGCCATCGCCTGCCAAAGGCGCTTGATCGGGCTCACCAGCCGGCCCCCGTTATCGCCGTGGTATTCGGTGCGCCGTTCGAAGCGGTCGCCAGCGTGATCTTGACCCCATCAGCGCCGATGCGCACTATTTGATCTGCGATCAAGATCAGCGCCGGGCGGTGCGCAACGATGATCACCACACAGCCGCGCTGCGCGGCCGCCTGAACGGCGCGCACCACCGCGACTTCGCTCATCCCATCAAGTGCTGCCGTTGGTTCATCCAGGAACAGGAATTGGGGCGAGCGCACCAACGCCCGGGCCAAGGCGATGCGCTGCAATTGACCAACCGAGAGGCCCCCGAAGTCGGCATGGATCGGCGTTTCGAGTTGACCCGGCAACTCCCGAATTTCAGCGGCCACCCCGGCTTCGGTCAGTGCCGACCAAATCTGTTCATCGCTGGCACTCGATTGACCCAGACGCACCGCGCCAGCGATTGTCACGGTCGGATCCGAACCGGCGCCGATCAGGTGCGCTCGCTGCGGGACCCAACCAATCCGCGCCCGCCACGCGGCCTGATCCAGTTCTGCAAGGTTGATCGGCTCACAGCCACCAGCAAGCGCATTGGTTAGGCGCACCTGTCCGGCCGTCGGTGCCAGGAAACCCATCAAGGCCGCAAGTAGCGAGGTCTTCCCGCCCCCCGACCGCCCCACCAGGGCGGTGACGGTGCCTGGCTGGGCGATAAAAGTCGTTGGCGCAAGCGCATCGCTAGCTCGCTCGGGGTATCGGATCTGGAGGTCTGCCACCTCCAGCGCCAGGCCGGCGGGGATATCGGTTCTAGTGCCCGCGATCGGCGCAGGAGTCTCCAAGAGGGTGAACATGCGGTCGGCCGCCCCCAACCCTTCGGCCGCTGCGTGAAAATGCTGGCCAACTAGCCGTAAGGGCAAATAGGCCTCGGGGGCCAAGATCAGGATGAACAATGCGACCGAATAGCTCATCTGCTGCTCGGCAAGTCGCAGCCCAACCGAAACGGCAACCAGTGCAACCGACAAGGTCGCCAGTAACTCAAGGGCTAAGGACGAAAGAAAGGAAACGCGCAGCACCCCCATCGTCGTACTTCGATAGCGATCACCGATAGCTCGGATGGCTTCCGCCTGCGCCTTGGACCGGCCAAAGATTTTCAACGTTGGCAGGCCGGCGATGAGATCCAAGAAATGCCCCGACAACTGTGCCAGCGTCTGCCATTGGCGATCCACGCTCGAGCGCGTATACAAACCGATTAGGACCATGAATAACGGGATCAGCGGGATAGTTATCGCGACTATCAACGTGGAGAGCAGATCTTGGCCAATCATCGTCACCAAAATTGCAATGGGCACGATCACCGCAAGCACCAACTGCGGCAAGTAGCGCGCGTAATAACCATCGAGGGCGTCAACCCCGCGGGTGATCAAGGTGGCGACTTCGCCGGGATCCGAACCGGCCGGGCCAAGTGGGCCAAGTTCTAGAACATGAGCCAGTGTTGCTTCACGCAACTCTTGCTTGGCTTTGGCTGAGGACCTAAATGCCGCTACCTCGGCCGCCCAAGCCAAGAGGGCGCGCAGGGCAAAAACCCCGGTTAACACCAAAACAGCCGGGGCAATCTCCGCCCAGCCCATGCCGTCAGCGGTCACGTTTACAATCACCGACGACAACAATCGGGCCTGAGTGATTATCAAAATCGCGGTGAATACCCCGAGCACGACCGTCAAAATGATGAATCCGCGCGTACTGCGGGCATAACGCAGTAGGCGCGGATCCAACGGCTTCACGGTGTCATTGTGCCTGTTTCGCTAGCTAGCGTTGGCAGCGAACCGATCATCCGCGCGTCCCGACATTGCAGACGCCGGAATCATCGAGGTGCTGATTCGCTTGCGGAAGACCCAGTACGTCCAGCCTTGGTAGATGAGCACGATCGGGGTCATGATGACCGCGACGAATGTCATTACCGTCAGCGTGTAGGACTGGCTCGACGCGTTGTACACCGTCAGGTTGTATGCGGCGTCGATACTGCTCGGCATGACGTTCGGGAACAACCCGACAAATAATGCCGTCACGGCCAACGCAATGGTGCCAGCACTGAACAAGAACGCCCAACCATCACGCTGCTTCAACAGTGCGAATAAACCGCTGAGCCAAAGCACCGCCGCGATGAGCGCGATCGGCAAGGTGATCAGCACCCGACCGCTGAAGGCCTGGGCCCACAGCAGCGCAGCTACCGCGAACACCGCGGCCACTAGGCCCAGCCGCAGTGCCACCTTGCGGGAGGCCTCGCGGACTTCACCGGAAGTCTTCAGCGATAAGAAGATGGCACCGTGCGTAGCGAAGACTGTCAATGTCATCAATCCGACCACCAAGGCGAACGGGTTCAGCAGGTCAAAGAACGACCCGACATAGTTGAAACTGCCAGCATCAAGTGGGTTTGCACTGCCCGCAAGGGGTGCAATCTTGGAGCCACCGACGATGTTGCCGAAGGCCACCCCGAAGAGCAGTGCAGGCAAAGCGGAACCCACGACGATCGCCCGGTCCCAGTTCTTCTGCCAGCGGGCGGTGTCGTGCTTGCCCCGGTATTCAAAGGCCACGCCGCGCAGAATTAGGGCTAGCAAGACCAGGAACAGTGCAAGGTAGTAGCCACTGAACATCGTGGCGTACCAGAGCGGGAAGGCCGCGAAGGTGGCTCCACCAGCGGTGAGGAGCCAGACTTCGTTGCCATCCCAGACCGGGCCGATGGTGTTGATCATTACCCGGCGGCGTAGATCGTCCGTGCCGATTACCGGGAGCAGCATTCCGACACCGAGGTCAAAACCATCGAGGACGAAGTAGCCGATCCATAGCACTGCGACGAGGATGAACCAGAAAGTTACGAGATCCATGATGCTTCCTTATCCTCAGTATGCGAAGTACAGCTGCTTGTCGGCATCTTTCTTGGCGTCATCGAAGGGGTCTTCGTCGACGTCCTCGGGAGCTCCGGCCTTGATGTAACGAAGGAGCAAGATCACCTCGACTACCGCAAGTGCGGCATAAACCAAGGTGAACCCGATTAGCGATATCCAGACCTCAAGTGGGCTCACCAGCGGTGACACCGCGTCTGCGGTCTTTTGGGCACCGAAGACGATCCACGGCTGCCGGCCCATTTCGGTGAAGATCCAGCCGGCTGAAATACCGGCCAGTGGCGCTAGGACGATCAAGGAGCTAACCACCGAGAACGCCTTGCCCTTAGGCGTGCGTCCACCGCGGAAGCGCCACAGTGCCCAGAGCGCGTAGAGCGCAGCGAGCATGCCCAGGCCGATCATCAGCCGGAAGCCCCAGTAGCTGACCGGGACATATGGTGCGTAGTTTCCCGGGCCGTATTGCTGCTCGTACTGCGCCTGAATGTTGTTAATACCCTCAACCGTGCCGTCAAATGACCCGGTTGCCATGAACGAAAGCAAGCCTGGCACCTCAATCAGGTGGGTGGCTTCGCTACCCGACAAGTTGCCGACGGACAAAACCGAAAATGGTGCACTTGACGAGGTTTCATACAAGCCTTCAGCCGCGGCCATCTTCATCGGTTGCTGCTGCACCATGATCTTGGCATCCATGTCACCGGTGATGGAAACAACCACCGCCGCCACGAGCACCACCCAGGCCCCGGCCTTGGCCGCAGCCCTAAAGACCTCAACCTGACGACCCTTCATCAAGAAGTACGCGCCAACCGCTGCCACGCCAGCGCCAGCCACCATGAACGAAGAAGAAATCGTGTGCGCGAAAGCGATTAACGAGGTGTTCTGGAAGAGCACCGCACTGATGTCGTTGAGTACCGCACGGCCGGTCTCTGGGTTGATTTCATAGCCAACCGGATGCTGCATCCACGCATTTGCCGCGAGAATGAAGAAAGCAGAGATCAATGTGCCGGTGGCCGCGGCCCAAATTGTCGCTAAGTGCAACTTTTTCGGAAGTCGGTCCCAGCCGAATATCCACAGGCCCAAGAAGGTGGACTCAAGGAAGAACGCGAGTAGCGCCTCCATCGCCAGCGGTGCGCCGAAGACGTCACCGACAAAGCGCGAGTACTCCGACCAGTTCATGCCGAACTGGAACTCCTGCACGATTCCGGTGACTACGCCCATCGCGAAGTTGATCAGGAATAGCTTCCCGAAGAACTTCGTGAGCTTTAAGTACTTGGGATTGCGGGTGCGGTACCAGGCCGTCTGAAACCCAACAACGAACCAGACTGTCCCCAAGGTCAGCGGCACGAAGAGGAAGTGATAGACGGTGGTGATACCGAATTGCCATCTGGCGAGATCTAGTGCCCCCATGATGAGCGCCCTTACTTTTGTATGCGCGGCTCACCCGCGCAGCGAGTCTGATTACGCCTCCAATCATGGCCAATGGGAATCCAATTCGTGACCGGCATGAGTCCATGCTGGCCGGGACTAAAGTCACCAGTTTTGTTCGCGAATTATTAACTCCAAAGCAATCGTGACGACGGTCACACCACCGCGTGCAAGACCCGAACGGTCGACCCTTCGTGGGCGCACCGAAATGGCTCCAACTCCTCATCCCAAGGCCCGCCGATTAAGCGTGCTACCTCATCGGCCAAGCCCCCGGCGACATCGGCCTGGGCCAAAGCGCTGCGTAGTCGATTCTCCGAGACCATGACATCGCCATTGCCCCCGATGTCAGCCCGGAACAAACCTAGGTTCGGGGTGGCGGCAAACCGTTCGCCACTGCGCCCAGGTGATGGATCCTCGGTGACCTCATGGCGCACCTGCGAAAAGGCTAGAAGTGCGCTGGCAATCTTGGCCCCGCTGCCGACCGGGCCGGACCAGAGAATTTCACAGCGCACCGCACCTGGCTCAATGGGCTGATCGGCCCAGTCAACGGCAACGGGCTTGCCGAATACCCGTGCCAAGGCCCACTCCAGGTGCGGGCTTACCGCCCGGGCACAGGAATGAATGAAGATGACGCCATGCGCCGAGCCCCCTGCCTCCGGCAGCCCAGTTGCCGCGCCGCCGTTACTCACCGTGACGTGAACGGTCATCGTGCCTCCTTGGTTTCGAGTTCGCCTTCCCCAGCGCCTCGAACCAAGCCACCCGAATCTAGTTGCCGACCCGGCACACCCCCAAAGGGTAACCCGATAAGGTTCTTCTACCGCGAACGGCTCGCGCACCTATAGTTCTCGGAGGCACCATGGCTCTCGCCGCCCCCCAACCAGGAGTCCAACCACTGGTCCAACTCAGGGTCCTAGCGGACGTTGTACCCCGTACCTGGGTCCGCCAGCTTGCCCTGATTGGTGGCGCCGCCGTATTCGTCGGGCTGAGCGCCCAAATCGCCATCCCGCTGCCCTTTACCCCCGTACCGCTCACCCTGCAGACCTTCGCGGTGCTGCTTTCGGCCGCGGCGCTGGGCTCACTGCGCGGCGCCCTAGCCATGTTGGTCTACGCCCTCGTCGGGATGGCCGGCGTGCCGTGGTTTGCTCAGGGCTCTTCGGGCTTCACCGCCCCAAGTTTCGGCTACATCGTGGGCTTCATTATCGCCGCCCTGGTCGTCGGCCGAATCGCCGAGCGCGGTGCCACTCGCACGGCGGTCCGATCCGCTGGCTTGATGATCGTCGGCAACCTGGTGATCTACGCGGTAGGTGTCACCTGGCTGAAGTTCGCCATCGGCGCGGACTGGGCCACCGCCATCGCCTTGGGCGCCACCCCATTCTTAATCGGCGATGCGATCAAGATCGCCGCAGCCGCCGGTCTACTGCCCCTAACTTGGCGTGGCCTTCGTAAGGCGGGGTTGAGCCAATAGCCTGAAGATGGGGCGCTGCCCTACTGAAGCGTCGCCAGTACCTCGTCCACCATCGCGGTGGTGGTACCCGGATGTAAGAACACCAAACGCCCGATAGTTTCGCCGCGCCAAGCACTGTGGGTGACAAAAGCCGTCTGGTCGCGCAGCAACCGGTGGCCCCAAGCCTCGTAATCAGCGTGGGTCCAGCCCAACCGGCGAAAAAGGACCACCGATAAGTCCGGCTCGCGGAGCAACTCCAGTTGCTCCGAGTTTCGAATTAGCTCAACCGCATACTTCGTCATTGCCAGCGAGTAGTCGACGGCATCTCGGTAGGCGTCAAGGCCGTTAACCGCCAGGGAGAACCACAGGGCCATCCCCCGAGCCCGCCGAGTCAGGTGGTACGCCAGATCACTCGGGTTGAAGTCATCATCATCTTCGTGAATTACGTCAAGGTAGGACGCATTTTGAGTGTGCACTGCCTTTGCTAGCCGTGGCTGCCGGTAGATCAGCGCAGCGGAGTCAAATGGCGCAAACCACCACTTGTGCGGATCCATGACAATTGAGTCGGCAAGTTCAATGCCGTCATAACGGTGGCGCAATTGCCTGGACAACATGCCGGCCCCACCGTAGGCACCGTCAACATGGAACCACCAGTCATGTTCTTTGGCGACTTGTGCAGCTCCGGCCAAATCATCAATGATCCCGGCATTTGTGGTGCCCGCAGTTGCCACGATGGCCACGACTTCGCCGACGTCTGGGTTGCCCGCAAGTGCCGCGCGAATATTGGCCTCGGTCATCCGTCCATCCAAAGTCGACACGACCAGTGCATCCATCGAGACGATATTCAAGGCGCTTTTAATTGATGAATGTGCCTGGTCACTAACCACCACCCGCATACGCATCTCAGGGAGGCCAGCTTCGATTCTCCGGTACCGCGCGGTATCGCGCGCAACTACCAAAGCCGAAAGATTTCCGGCAGAGCCACCTGACACGAAAACTCCACCCGCCGACTCGGGCAGACCAGCGACATCCGCCAGAACGCGCAGCGCCTGGTTTTCGGCCATGACGGCACCGGCGGCCTCCAGCCAGGAGCAGCCTTGTAGAGAAGCGGCGGAGACCACCATGTCAAAGAGCAATGCCGCTTTCGTCGGCGCGGCCGGAATAAAAGCGAAAAACCGCGGACTATCAGATGACAAGACGGTCTCGGCAAGATGATCGACATAGATATCTAGTACTTCCTTGGCCGGCCGGGGGCCGTCGCCGATGAGCCCGGCCATGACACCTTCAAGTTGCCGACGATCCCCGAGGCCATCTACGGAGGTGTCGGCCATGGCTAAGCGTTCCTTGACATAGTCAGTCATCAATTCGGTCATTTCTGAATCGAAGACATGCATGCGGTTGGCACCGGGTGGGAACGCTGGCACCGGGACTACCGGGTTAGTTATTTCAGCCGACACGTGGTGGCCCTTCCGTTCGCCGTGGCTAAAACACACGGTGGGCACGCCGTCAGTCCATCTGCCAGCAGGCGCCAAATGGAGTCTAGCGATCAGTGCTCTGCTAAGCCGAAGCGCTCGTACACCCGGCGCAGTGGCGCAGGGGCCCACCAGTTGGTGCGGCCGGCAATCCGCATAAATGCCGGCACCAGCAGCAGTCGCACGATGGTGGCATCGAGTAGGATCGCCACGGTCACCCCGACTCCCAAGATTTTGATATTTGTCACCGAAGCCGGGATGAATGCCGCAAAGTTGACAGCCAATAAAACTGCGGCAGCGGTGATGATGCCAGCAGATCGCTGGAGTCCTAGGGCAACCGATGCGGTGTTATCGCCGCTACGGTCGTACTCCTCCTTGATCCGGGAAAGCAAGAACACCTCGTAGTCCATCGACAGCCCGAACGCAACTATCGCAGTCAAAACTACCGTTGACGTATCGATCGTGCCGGTATTGACGAAGTCACCCACCAGCCAGGCCAGATGGCCATCTTGGAAAATCCAGACCATCACACCGATGGCGGCCGACAGACTCAAAATATTTAGAATTATCGCCTTGATCGGCAGCAAGATACTGCCGGTGAACATGAAAAGCAGTAGCAGCACTGTTACCAGCACCCAACCCAAGGCCCAGGGCAATACCTGCAAAATCCCCCGCTGTGAATCTGTGTACTGCGCCGCGAACCCACCGACTAGCACCTGCGCACTTGGTGCCGGGACGGCGCGCAACGCAGCGATCACTACTTCAGCTGCTGGGCTGCGCGGCCGTTCGGTTGATGTAGCAATCAATCTGACATAACCGTCTGAGGTCAAGGCGGTGCGGCCGGTCGGATCACCGACCCGCGCTCCACCCTCGAACAGGCCAGCGGGTGAATCCACGCCTTCGATGGTTGCGACCAGCGAGAGGTCAGCCGCGTAATCTGCAATCGCCTCGGCATCGACATCGGCCGGCACCATTACGTCAATGGGCGCGCCCCCCAACCCCGGGAAGTCCTCGGTGATTGCCGCTGAATCCAGCACCGAATAGTTGTCACGTGGCAGCGCCCGCTCATCAATCTGACCGAACTTGGCTCCGAGTGCGGGCCAAGCCAAGAGCATCAAAACCGCGATACTGCCGATCGCGACCGGCCAAGGCCTGCGCATGATCGCCGTGGCCAAGGTGGCCCAGCGGGCGCCGCGATTTGGCCTATCAACCGACCTTCGAATACGCAATGAATTTATGCGCGGGCCGACTAGCCCAAGAACCGCCGGCAGCACGATCACCGCGCCGATCACCGCGAATGCCACTACTGAGATACCGCCATAGGCGAATGAGCGCAGGAAGAACTGCGGGAAGAAGAGCATTGCGGCCAAGGTCAAGGCCACCGTTAGTCCGGAGAAGACCACGGTTCGGCCCGCGCTGGCAACGGTGCGAGCTACCGCGGCGCCTACCTCCCGACCGCTCGCCAATTCCTCGCGAAAGCGGCTTACAACAAGTAGCGAATAGTCGATACCTAGGCCAAGACCCAGACCGGTGACCAAGTTAAGTGCGAAAACTGATACATCAGTTTGGTATGTGAGTAGATACAGAATGAAGAAACTACCGAAAATTGAGGCCAAACCCACCAGTAATGGCATCCCTGCCGCGACCAAACTACCAAAAACGATCAGCAGCAAAATGGTCGTCAGCGGAATGGCGATGGCCTCCGACCTTGCCAAGTCAGAACTGATCTGCCCGGTGATCGCCTGGCTGACCACCGATGATCCACCGAGGTAAACCTGGGTCGCACCAAGGTCAACGGCTGCAACGACTTGCTTCACCTCATCGGTGATGTCGCTCGCAGCGACTGTGCTACTTGGTTCGTAGGTAACCAGCAAGACGGCCCCATTACCGTCCGAACTGGTCAGACTCGGGCTGGGTGTCAGCCAGTAGGAAGTAACTCGCTTAACGCCACCGATCGCAGCAAGCTTGGTGGTTAGCGACTTGCCCATGGCTGCGAAACTTGGATCATCCGCTGGCACCGCCCCCTTGAGGGCAACAACAAGATCGGCATCGGGCGAGTCGAATTCGGTTTGGAGGATTTGAGTCACCGCCGCGGAATCGGATCCGGGATCATTAAATCCACCGCTATCTAGTTTCGGTAGCACCCGAAAACCGAAGACCGCAAGAAAGACGATGCCAATCAAAGCCGCAATGAAAACCAGTCGACGCCGGCGATAAACTGCCGCGCCCAGCCGCTCAAACACCGCCAACCCCAATCCGGTGCCTTTGCAACCTGGGCCCACCACACCTGTCTATGCAACACTCTACGGACACCAGCGCAGCAAAGGACATCTTAAATTGACCCCTAATCGGATATTGGCTAGCAGCGGCGGGTTCGTCACCACCCCCGGGCTTTGGGGGGTGCTTCGCCCTGGTGGCATCATGCTGGAAGCGCTGCGCCTAAGTGGTAAGGATCGACCACGTGTTTGTCTGGTTCTTACCGCCAGCGGGGATAGCCCCGAATATCTAGCAGGCATGTACTCAGCGCTCGCCGAGGTCAATTGCGATGTTGACCACCTTGCACTCTTCCCCCAGCCGAACCGCGTCGTTGGCGAAGCGATCGCCAGAGCAGATGTGGTTTGGGTCGGCGGGGGCAGCGTCGCGAATCTACTCGCCCTTTGGCAGCTGCACGGAGTCGACGATGCGATGCGCGCAGCCTGGCACCGCGGAACCATCTTGGCGGGGGTCAGCGCAGGCTCAATTTGCTGGCACGCGGGCGGGCCCACTGACTCATTTGGCTCGCAACTGCAAGTCGTCACGAATGGCCTTGGCCTGCTCCCATATGGCAACGGCGTGCACTACGACTCCGAAGCCGGCCGCCGCCCCCTTTTACATGAACTGGTCAAGGCAAAAACGCTGCCCACTTCATACGCAACCGATGACGGCATCGCGATTTTGTACGAGGGTACCGAGCCTGTTGCGGTTATCGCCGATACTCCCGGGGCTGCAGGAACCGGGGCTGCAGGAACCGGGCCAGCCGCCTACCGCGTTGAGCTCGTCGATGGGAAAGTAATCGAAACTAGGCTCGAGGTCGGGCCAATTACCTTGAGTTAGTCCGCTTGGTGCCTTTTAATCCTCGCAACAGCACTGCAAGACCAAGAATGATGACGACACCGCCCATGTAGGTCCAGAAGATTTCACCGGTCATCGGGCTACCCTTGAGCGCGCCGAGCCCTTGGAAGAACCAGACAATGCCAACCAGCATGACGATCACGCCACCGGACACCACCCAAAGATTTTGCTTCTTCATGCTCGCAAGACTCCTAACTCGTGCGTACGCATACTCCGGCAGCGGCTTCCAGCACCAATAACGCTGCCAGACGCACGGTGCGCGCATCTGGTGCATCGATCGTGGCATCAACCTCGGTGATATCAAGGGACGACACGCGAGGGTCGGCCGCTACCAAGAACGCTGCCTGTCGCAATTCGTCGGCGCTGATCCCACCCGGCGCGGCGGCCGGGCAGGCCGGTACCACGGAACGATCACAGACATCAACATCTAGATCGACGTGGATCGGGCCGCCGCCAGCCCCGGCAATGGCCAGCGCCGTCGAAATTACATCAGCCATCGACCTAGTGCGAAGGGATGCGCGAGTGATGACCGTGATGCCCAAATCGCGTGCGCGCGCCGCGTACTCCGGCGAGTTCGAGTAGTCGGCAATCCCGATCTGCACCACCCGGGCCCCCGCTAGCCCAGCTTCAATCAACCGGCGAACTGGCGAGCCGTTGGTTTCGCCATCGCGCAAATCATGATGTGCATCAAGGGTTATCAAGCCCGCCTGTGAAATCTTTTCACCCCACACCCCGAGGGCCACCGAATAGGTGATGGAGTTATCGCCGCCGAGTGCGATCAGGAAACCAAGATTTGGCTGCGCATGCGCAAGGCGGGTCATCACCCGCTTTTCGCCGGCCGGCCCGTCCGGCTCCTCGATATCTCCGGCGTCTACCAACCGCATAGTTGCGAGGTCAACCCCGTGTTCCGCCGAATAGGTGGAGTAGCGAAGAAGCGCCGCACGAACGGCTGCTGGCGTTGCGTGGGCACCCGTCGCGCTGATCGAGGTACGCCACGCTGGCACCCCGATCAAGGTTAGATCCGCAGCGCTTTCATCGGCCGACGAAAAAAGGTGGCCGGCCCGCGGCCAGCGCGGATCATTCGGAAGCGTCGTCGAGCTCATGCCCACTTCGCCTTCATACCGCGCCTTCCTTCATTCCCATTCGCCGCGAGAGTTCGACGGCCGCTCGAATGGCGGCAGCCGCAAGCCTAGAGTGTTGCGCGCGGGAAGCGACTTTATCGGGGAACGTGACCCCAATCGACGCGACCGGACGATGATTGTGGTCGCGTACGGCCACGGCTACCGAGGAGAACCCGGCGGTCACCATCCCCCGCTCCTGCGCATAGCCAAGGGCCCGTTCCTCCTGAAGGAGGCGGCGTAACTGCGGTAATGACATCGGGCCGACCCCGGTGCGATCGACGAAGGCGCTTTGGTTCGGGAACAGGGCGCGCACCTGGGCTGCCGGCAGGTACGCCAGCACGGCCCGCCCCGACGCCGTCAATGAAGCTGGTAACCGAACCCCAACTTCAGCCACGATGGTGATCGGGCGTTTAGTTGATTCCTTTAACAGGTAAAGGGTTTCCCGGCCATGCAGGACACCAAGATGTGCGGCCAATGGGGTGGTGCTCCCGGCCTCCGCAACCAGCCGCGCCAATAATGGTCGAGCCAAACGCTCCAATGGCTCGTGGCGCAGGTAGGCGGCCCCGATTTCAAATGCGGTCACCCCAAGGCCCCACCGGCGCTCCTCCGGGAAATGCACCACGAAGCCTTCTTGCTCCATAGCCGCAAGTAGGTGATAGGTCGAGGAGCGCGGCAGCCCAAGTGCCGCCCCGAGCGCCCCCGCTGTCATCGGGCCGGGGGCCTGGGCCAGTGCCCGAAGTGCCCCCATGGCCCGGGTTGCTGCTGGTGCGTTCCCGGCCACCTGACTCCAAAATCTCGTATTTCAGACACTGCCCGGGCCAAGATAGCGCGCGCGGGCACCGACCGGAGTCCAATTGCCCTATGAACCCATCATTTGTCAGCGGCCCCCGCCCGGTGCGCGCCGCAACCGGCACCACCTTGACCGCCCGCGGCTGGCAGCAAGAGGCCGCCCTGCGAATGCTGCACAACAACCTCGACCCCGATGTCGCAGAGCACCCCGATGAGCTCGTTGTCTACGGCGGTACCGGCAAGGCGGCCCGAAACTGGGCCAGCTTCGATGCATTGGTACGCACACTGACAAATCTAAAAGCCGATGAGACCATGCTCGTGCAATCAGGTAAGCCGGTCGGCGTGATGCAAACCCACGAATGGGCACCGCGAGTTCTGATCGCGAACTCAAACCTCGTCGGCGACTGGGCCAACTGGCCGGAATTTCGCCGACTCGAGCATCTTGGCCTCACGATGTATGGGCAGATGACCGCTGGTTCGTGGATCTACATCGGCACCCAAGGTATTTTGCAGGGCACGTACGAGACATTTGCTGCCGTGGCTGAGAAAAGATTCGGGGGCACCCTCGCGGGCACCCTCACAGTTACCGCCGGCTGCGGTGGCATGGGCGGCGCCCAGCCCCTCGCTGTCACGATGAATGAAGGTGTCTGCCTAGTCATCGATATCGACGGCACCCGCCTTCGGCGCCGAGTCGAGACCCGCTACCTCGACGAGATAGCCGTCAACCTCGATGACGCGATTGACCGTGCATTAGCGGCGAAGGCGCAGCGCAAGGCGCTATCGATTGGCCTGGTCGGTAATGCGGCCACCATCTTGCCTGAGTTGCTGCGCCGCGATGTTCCGATTGACATTGTCACCGACCAGACGTCAGCACATGACCCACTGTTCTATATTCCTGAGGATATTGATTTTGCCGACGCCCATGAGTATGCCGACAAGAAGCCGGACGAATTCACCGAGCGCGCCCAGGCCTCAATGGCAAAGCATGTAGAAGCGATGGTTGGCTTCATGGATAAGGGCGCGGAAGTCTTTGACTACGGAAATTCGATTCGCGATGAAGCCCGCAAAGGCGGGTACAAGCGCGCCTTCGCTTTCCCCGGTTTCATCCCGGCCTACATCCGGCCATTGTTCTGCGAAGGCAAAGGCCCATTTCGCTGGGTTGCGCTCTCTGGGGATCCGAAGGATATTCATCGCACTGACCGAGCCGTACTCGATCTGTTCCCCGATAACGACCACCTGCGCCGTTGGATCACCATGGCCCAAGAACGCGTCGCCTTCCAAGGTCTACCCGCCCGAATCTGCTGGCTCGGTTACGGCGAGCGCGATAAAGCCGGCTTGGCCTTCAATGACCTCGTTGCCAGCGGTGAAGTTTCCGCACCGATTGTTATCGGCCGCGACCATCTTGATTGCGGGTCGGTGGCATCTCCTTACCGCGAAACCGAGTCAATGCTTGACGGATCCGATGCGATCGCTGATTGGCCTCTGCTAAATGCCATGGTCAATATTTCATCGGGCGCCTCGTGGGTTTCTATTCACCACGGCGGCGGGGTTGGTATCGGAAGGTCGATCCACGCCGGACAGGTCAGTGTCGCCGATGGCACCCCTCTCGCCGCCCAAAAGCTCGCACGCGTGCTGTCCAACGACCCTGGCATGGGAGTTATCCGCCACGTTGATGCGGGGTATGACCTCGCGGTCGACGTCGCCCACGAACGTCACGTGCATATTCCAATGCTCGACACCGAGCCGGACTCAGAGTAAACAGCGTGGCGGCTACCGCACTGGTAAATATCGGCACCCTTGTCACCAATGATGCGACCTTGGGTAACGGCACCCTCGGTGTCATCGAAAATGCAGCCTTGATTTTCGAAGGCGAACAAATCACGTGGGTGGGGCCCGCCACCGAGGCACCGATCGCCGACCAACGAATTGATCTGGCGGGCCGCGCAGTGCTCCCTGGTTTCGTCGATAGTCATGCCCACCTGATGTTCGCCGGTGACCGCTCCGCCGAGTTCGCCGCTCGGATGGCCGGTAGTCCCTACCACGCAGGGGGCATCAGAAGCACGGTTGCAATGACACGCGCCGCATCTGATGCGCAATTACAAGAAAATCTCACGCGGTTAGTCAATGAGCTCTATTCAACGGGCATCACCACCTTTGAGACCAAGTCCGGGTACGGCCTCACGGTCGCCGACGAAAGTCGCGCCCTGGCTATCGCGAGCACAATTACGCCCGAGACGACCTACCTCGGTGCGCACGTGGTGCCAGCCGAGTTCGCCGACGACCCGGCCGGCTACGTCGATTTGGTAACTCACGAAATGCTCACCGCTTGCGCTCCGCACGCCAAGTGGATAGATGTCTTCTGTGACCGCGGCGCCTTCGACGGTGACCAAGCCCGGGCGATTCTTCGAGCCGGCATAGATCAGGGGTTAATGGCTCGCGTGCACGCCAACCAATTACAGGCGGGCCCTGGGATTCAAGTCGCCGTCGAGATGAATGCCGCCTCGGCCGACCATTGCACCCACCTCACCGACACCGACATTGAGTTGCTCGCTGGTAGTAATACCGTTGCCACCCTCCTACCGGGAGCCGAGTTCGCCACCCGCTCCCCCTACCCCGATGCCAGGCGCCTACTTGATGCCGGGGCGACAGTGGCCATCGCAACTGATTGCAACCCGGGGTCTAGCTACACCACCTCGATGCCATTTTGCATCGCGGTCGCGGTTCGCGATATGCACCTAACACCGGATGAAGCAGTGTGGTCAGCGACCTTAGGTGGCGCCCGGGCCCTGCGCCGAACCGATGTTGGCAGGCTCACCGTGGGTGCGCGGGCCGATATTCTCGCCCTCAATGCCCCCTCGCACGTGCACCTGGCCTACCGGCCGGGGGTGGACCTGACACATCAGGTCTGGGTCGGCGGCAGAGCGCATAGAGTCGCATCATGAATACGGTCTCGATCGGCAACAGCGGCCTCACCATGGATGAGGTGATCGCCGTTGCCAGGGGGCAGGCCAGCATCACCATCGCTGCGGATGCACTGGCGGCGATGGCCCAAAGCCGAAAGCAAATCGAAGCCTTAGCCGAGGCGAGCACCCCGGTCTACGGGGTATCAACCGGCTTCGGCGCCCTCGCACAACGACATATTCCTGCGGAACTACGCACCCAATTACAGCGTTCACTCATCCGATCGCATGCGGCCGGCACGGGGGCCCCAGTTGAGCGCGAAGTCGTGCGCGCCACCATGACGTTGCGCCTCAAAACTCTCGCATCAGGTCGCACCGGTGCGCGGCCCCTTGTGGCCCAAACCATGGCCGCCCTACTTAATGCCGGCATTACGCCGGTCGTATACGAGTACGGATCACTCGGCTGCAGCGGTGATCTCGCCCCCCTTGCCCACTGTGCCCTCGTCTTGATGGGTGAAGGCGAGGCCACCGACGCAACTGGCGTAGAGCGCCCCGTAACTGAGTTACTCGCCGAAGCCGGCATCGAACCACTCGAGCTCCACGAGAAGGAAGGCCTAGCACTTATCAATGGCACCGATGGCATGCTCGGCATGCTCATCATGGCTATCGCAGACCTTGAACACCTGTGCGATATGGCCGACCTCGCCGCTGCGATGAGCGTTGAAGGCCTGCTGGGGACCGATGCAGTATTTCGCCCAGAACTGCATTTTCCGTTGCGCCCGCACCCGGGTCAAGCACTTAGTGCGGCCCGAATGTATGCGGCACTCGCGGGCTCGGGCATCGTGGCCTCCCATCTGGAAAATGATGACCGCGTCCAGGACGCCTACTCACTTAGATGCGCGCCTCAGGTGACCGGTGCCGTGCGCGACACCATCACGCATGCCCGCACCGTCGCCGAACGCGAACTGCAGGCCCAGATTGATAACCCCGTCGTTCTGGGCGATGGCACCGTCTCAAGCAACGGGAACTTCCACGGTGCTCCGATTGGCTATGTCCTGGACTTCTTAGCAATCGCGGTTGCCGATCTTGGATCTATCTCCGAACGGCGCACCGACCGCATGCTCGATAAGAACCGCTCCCACGGCCTGCCACCATTCTTGGCCGACGACCCCGGTGTTGACTCTGGCTTAATGATCGTGCAATACACCCAAGCCGGGTTGGTGTCGGAGAACAAAAGACTCGCGGTGCCGGCGAGTGTTGACTCCATCCCGAGCTCGGGAATGCAGGAGGACCACGTGTCAATGGGCTGGCATGCGGCGCGCAAACTACGCACCGCCGTTGAAAATCTCACCGCCATCATCGCAATAGAGATCATGACAGCAGCCCGCGCCATTGAGTTGCGAGCACCACTTGAGCCAGCACCACGAACCGCCCGAGTGATCGCCGAGCTACGTAAGAGCGTCCCAGGGCCCGGGCCCGATAGGTTCCTTGCACCAGAGATTGCAGCTACCGTGGCCTACGTGCGGACCGCCAACACAGCGTGAACCCGGTCAGCCACGATCGCTCTTGCCCGAAAGATCGGAAACAGCGCCCGGGTCGTCAAAGTCAGCAAGTGGCTGCTTAACCGGCCACCGAACCAGGACCACGATCAAAGCTACGACCAGCACCCCACCAGCGAGCACCTCTAGGCGGTTCACGACCGATACTGAAGCAAAGGACAGCACCCCCGCACCGAGTTGCTGAGCCAGAATGAAGAATGCCATCGCCAAGACAAACCAGCCGAATGCCTTGCGGAGTCGATCCGGATGAACCCGGCCCACAAAACTGCTGCCGACCAAGGCGCCGGCAACGGCCCCGGCGGTGATAACAAGCGTGACGAGCCAATTAATATGAATTGCGGGATTCCAGCTAACCAAGCCACCGTCACCGAACTTCACCGCGTAGCCCAAGAACCCCGCAACGGACTTCATCATCACGACTAGCAGTGAGGTGCCAACCGCCATCGGCATCGGCATCCCACCGAGTATCGCCAGGGCCGGCACCACCAAAAAGCCACCACCGGCCCCCACTAGGCCGGTAACAAAACCCACCACGGCGCCATCCAGCAAGATCCTAAAGAGCGGCAATCCCGTGTGGTCCTTGGCCTTGATTTTCTTGCGAACCCGGATCATGGCGATCGCGGTGACCCCCATCATTACCGCAAAGGCCGCCATCAGCAGCGCACTTGGTAAGTGCACACCAATTTGGCCACCGATAAACGCACCCACCATCCCGGCCCCACCAAAAATCAGCCCGGTACGCCAGCGCACTCGGTGCCCCCGTGCATGGCCGATTAGACCGAATGCGGATGTCACGGCGACCACAAACAGGCTTGCGGCGATGGCGTCCTTGGTGTCGAACCCCATTACGTAGACCAGCAACGGGGTGGTCAGGATTGAGCCGCCGCCACCCAAAATGCCCACCGCTAGACCAATGAAGATGGCCAAGGCCCCGGCTAATGCCAGCATAAATTCATCGCCTTATCTGCTAGTCAACCCCTTGAGTGCTCGCGGAGCAACTAACTATCCGGATTCGCATGGAATGCGCGACGTATCGGTTTCACCGGCCGCATCATGAACTCCGGTCGGCGCATCCCCGAAGCACTCGGCCCGGGCCGGGTCTTGGCGAGCCACTCTTGATAGACCTCGCGCGACCGCTTGGTGTCAACGACGACATCACCATATTGATCCTCGGGATGCGCTTTCTCGATCACGACTTTCTGGTGCCAGCACTGCATCCCCGACCACGGATCCGGATGCACCGGGAACGCTAGGTTCTGGTGGACCCCCGGGTCATCCCAATTGATCCGCATTGAATCCGGGTCGTCGCTTTCGAATGGCTTGACATGCTCCTTATAGCGCAGGCGCCAGCGGCCATCGTCCATTCGGCCGATATCTACCAGGCCCATCACCCACCTGCTCCCCGCGTTCTCCGCGGTGCGCCAGCGGCCCATGTGGTGTGATAGCGCGACAACGCCGGGGCGAATCGCCTCGGTTGACCAGATTCGTGCAACGAAGTGGCCGATCTCGGTTGTCACTCGAACCATGTCGTCGGTCTTGAGGCCAATGCGCTCCGCATCAATACTGTTCATCCACATCGGATGCTTATTGGAAATCTCGTTGAGATACTTCGCATTGCCAGACCGTGTATGAATCAGTGTCGGTAGCCGGAAAGTCGGAATCAACACCATCTCACCGTGGCTCGGATCGATCTGCGCCGCGGAAACATGTGACTCGATGTAGCCAGGAGTCGCATACTCGGGCCATCCGAAATCGACCATTGTTGACGAGAACAACTCGAGGCGACGCGATGGCGTCAGCCAGCCCGCGACTTCGCTGCCATCATCAAGGACGACACCGACCGAGCCGGCCTCACCGACCAGTGGCGGCGTTGACTCCATCGTTGTGGGCTTGCGGAGCACACCTTGTGCATCCGCGGTGGCACCGTCGCGCTCGGCCGCACTAAGTTTGCGCTCATCTTGCCGATACAGATCACTTGCAACTTCATAGGCGCCGTACTTGCGCATGAACTCCAGGGGCGTTAAGCCCATTGACGCTGCCTTCTCCGGCAACCCGGGCACCGTGTTCTCAAAGATCCAGGAGTAATACTCATCGACCGTGATTTTTTCACCCGGACGACCCGGTGCCTCAAAGAACTTGCGGATACCAAGTGAGCCATCGGGGTCGATGCGCCAGGAGAGCTCGAACCAGAATTCGTTCTCTTCCCATACTTCACCGGGGTTAACATCGCGGGTGTCGGTGAACTTCGCACCCATCTTCTCCATGGCCACCCGCCGGACCGGTTGCCTAAAGCCCAGCCACTTGCCACCGTACTGCTCATAGGATTGGGTGTCATGGCGCTCAGTGCTATGGCCCATCGGCAGCACATAGTCGGCAAATGACGCAGTCTCTGACCAAGTGGGCGTTAGGGCCACATGACAACCGACCTTATCTTCATCGGTCAGTGCCTCGATCCACGAGAAACCGTCCGGGTTCGTCCAGATTGGGTTGTAAACACGGGAGAAGTAGACCTCTAGTTTGCCGCGCCCATCTTGCAGGAAGTGCGGCAACAGGATCGACATCTCATTGGTCGACAGCGGAAACTCCGCCGGCCAGAGCATCTTGTTCCACAGGTCATGGCCGCCGGGCATATCGGGGCCGTGCGGGATGATCTTGTTCCAGCCGTTGGGGCTGGTACCGCCCTTGGTGCCGACACTTCCGGTCAAGACTGTTAGGAAGAATAGTGCGCGCGAGACCATCCAGCCGCCAAGGTTGCCCGCGGTCGCAGCACGCCAAACATGCGCCGCTAGCCGACCATCGGACTTCGACACAATCTCCGCCAGTTCCGCGATCTGCGCGGCCGGGATTTTGCACTCCTGCGCGGCGTAGTCAAATGTGTATTTCTGATAGTCAGCCGTTAGGCGGGCCTTAAAAGCCTCGAAGTCCTCCGGGTCAACGTCCGGGTGCATATTGCGCAGGTAGTCGCGCCAGTTCACCCAGCGGTTTAGATAGTCCCAGGCAACTTTGTCAGTGCGCAGCAAATAAGACGCGATAGCCAATAGCATCGCCGCCTCACTGCCGGGCCATGGTGACATCCACATATCGGCATGCGCCGCCGTGTTAGACAACCGTGGGTCTACCACCACCAACGTGGCATCGCCGCGAGTCTTGGCCTCCATGATGCGCTGGGCATGGGGATTGAAATAGTGGCCGGCTTCCAGGTGGCTTGAAATCAGCAGGATTACCTTGGCATTTGCATAGTCTGGCGATGGTCGGTCGTAACCGCCCCACAGGCTGTAGCCAAGTCGCGCACCGGCTGAACACACATTGGTATGACTGTTATGGCCATCGACTCCCCAAGCAAGCAGTACTCGCTCGGCAAAGCCATCCTCACCCGGGCGACCGACGTGGTAGATGACTTCGTCGCGTCGCTCTTCGATAATCGCCTTGCGGATTCGGCCAGCGACCTCATCTAGGGCCTCATCCCAAGAAACCCGCTCGAATTGGTTACTGCCGCGCGGGCCGACCCGCTTGAGTGGATAAAGAATCCGCTCGGGATCATTTATCTGATTGATAGTTGCCGGGCCTTTCGCGCAGTTGCGCCCACGCGAACCAGGATGGGCCGGGTTGCCTTCTACCTTTAGAACCTCGTTGGTCTCTTTATCGACATAGGCCAACAAACCACAGGCCGACTCGCAATTAAAGCAAGTAGTTGGCACCAGCGCATAGTGACGACCGACCTTGCGCGGGTGCGCCTTGGCGTCATACATGATGACGTCATCCCACTGGTCAACCGGTGGATAGTTGGAAAGGGTGTCGCGGACCCGAAGCCCATAGTGCTCGGGTTGGTCGTCGCCGACCGGTTGGGCCGCCGGGCCGACTGAAACCGAGCTTTTGTACTTACGCGAGCTCATTAGTTATGTACTCCCTTTTCCCTTGTTGCAGTCACGATCACGAAAGTGGAACATCCTGAGCGGCCTTTACGAAGACCGTCTCATGCGCCAAGAGCGCCACTTGGACGACAAGTCCGGCAATTACCCCAAACCAAAGAGACCCACCAAGTGCGACCGGGATCGCAAAGGCCGCTGCAACAACTGCCAGCGCGATCGAGCCACCCCAAAATGTTCGCGCATAGCGACCGTGGGTGATGCTGTGCGCGGCGACAGATGCATTTTGGGTTTGATGGCGCCCGCCAAATTCAACCGCAACGATCAACAGATGCGCGAGAACTCCCGCAATCAGCGCCCAGCCCAGCCAACGGCTAACCGCCGGCTCGGGTGAAAGGACCGCTGCGGCGATCAGCAAAGCCCCTGCACCTGTCATGACAGCTTGCGCCAATAGATGCCAAAACAGTGCAGGTGACTGCCAGAGGTCGCGGCCTTCGGCTTGGCCGAACAAGAATGCGGTGTAGCCAGCGACCATTACCGCGGCCGGAATCGCCGGCCAGGCCAGCCAATAGACGACTTCAGCCAGGCCAAAGACCCCGCCGAGAAAAGTCAACCCGGCAACCCCGGCGAAAATCCCGAGGAATACCGAACCCCAAACCAACCAAGACCGCGGATTCGGCTTGGTCAAGATGTAGTAGAAGCGCTTGGGCTGCTTGAGATCCCAAACCAAAAGCACCGCCGTTAAGCCGATGAAGACGGCCCCGATCAAGGGGGCGATGGTAGTAAGCAGCACCGAGCGGTCCGGAGAAGTCAAAATGAGCAGGGCTGCCAGGGCCACGGCACCGGCGGCTATCGACTTGGTCCAAAGGTAGGTCCACACTTTCCAGCCCCATGGCCTTGGGTGGGCGGTATTCAACGTGGTGCGCGCCTTGCTCACTGGATCACCCGGTAGGTCCGCGGCTGTCTCCAGCCGCAGCGGGTCGGCATCGGCCCAGAGGTAGGTACCGTCGACGGGCGCGGCCAGTGGGTCTAGCACCGTGCTATCAGCGCCCACGTAATAGACATTTGGCCGGGTGCCTTGCTCGGGTGTGCGCACGTTCACCGGGGTCAAACTCAAGAATTTACTGATGCCACTAGCCGGATCCTCAATATCGCCGACCCAGATCGACTCGGTTGGGCAAACCACCACGCAGGCTGGCTCCAACCCCTGATCGATGCGGTGCGCGCAAAAATTGCACTTGGCTGCGGTATGAGTGTTCTCATCTATATAGATGGCGTCATAAGGGCAGGCCTGCTGGCAGCTCTTACAGCCAATGCACAAATCGCTATCGAAATCGACGATGCCGTCGTCGCGCTTGAATAGCGATTGCGTCGGGCAGATAGTCACACATGGTGCATCGGTGCAGTGGTTGCATCGCATGACGCCCATCTCGCGGGTCGTCGAAGGGTACTCACCCTTATCGACGTACTTCACCCAGGTGCGAAACTGTCCCAGCGGCACATTGTGCTCTGTCTTACAAGCCACCGTGCAGGCATGACAGCCGATGCAGGACCGCTGGTCGATCGCAAACCCATAACGCATGTAGTTACTTCTTTCTGATAGTGAAAGTCAAAACTCCATCTGACTCCGAGGATGACACAATCTCGTTACCCGTCTGACTGGCCCAAGCTGGAATATCTGATCTCGCGCCCCCATCGGTAGCTTCAAGCCGCACTAGTTCACCTGACTGCATTTCCTTGGCAGCCTTGGCCACCAACAGCACCGGCATTGGGCACTTTTGCCCACGCGCATCAATAGTCCGATTCACATCGTCCACTTTTTACCTCCCCAGGTTATATAAGTCTAAATGAAAAGATTGATTTGGCTTTTCGACATGCGGGCTAGCGCGGTGGCCGCACCCGCGGGCTCACCCAATCCGTCGATCATCTGTTCAGGCTTGATACCAAGTAGATCCATGGTCATCTGACATGGCCACATATTCACTCCCATGTCCTGACACATCACGAAAAGATCCTCGGGCGGCAGCAGATTATTTTTCTTCGCAACTTTGCGCATCATCCAGTGCCCCATGCCGCCCATTTCCATTTTCGAGAGCTTGGCTTTCTTCATCCCCGGGGCATTCATCCCGGCCAGCATTTTGGTCATCGCATCATGACCTGTGATCCGAACGTCATCTTTAACGAGTGGGAATAATCCCCAGAAAGTAAAGAAGACTGTTACGTCCATTCCATTTGCCGCAGCGGTCGAACTCAGAATCACCGTCGGCCATAACTTATCTAGGTCTCCACTGAAGGCGATGATTGTCATCGACTCAGGATTTTTGTCACTATCCTTCTCGGCCATCATTGTGTCCTCTCCAAGGCGCCGTGAACGCAAACGTAGGGCCTGAGGCCTTGAAGGGCAAGCGTTTTGGCTACTCCGGAGAAATAAAATTTATTAAGATATTTTCCGATTTTTTGTATATTTGGCAGATCAATCAGTATTAGAGTCTGCGCATATACACATTTGCGCATTCTGGAGGCTACATGTCGCGCACGGTAACCAGCCAAGAGCTGTACGAGGAAATTGAGCACGGGTCGGTCCCGATGATCCTTGATGTGCGCAACCAAGATGAGTTTGCGGCCTGGCGGGTTGAGGGAAACAAGCCCGTTCCGACCCGAAATGTCCCTATTTGGCTGGCAGTTGAAGACATTGAGGCGTTGGCCAAGGAGATACCGGACAACACCGTCGTCATCTGTGCTCATGGCAACGGCAGTGACCTCCTGCTTGACATGCTCGCCGCCGAAGGAAGAAAGACACGCAATCTCACTGGCGGTACCCAAGCTTGGGCCGCACTTCTTATCGCCAAGGAATTGGATTGCTTGCCTATCGGGTTGGTAGGTTGGCAAATTCAGCGTCCGGCCAAAGCCTGCATCTCTTATGTCATTGGGGTTCCGGGCCAAGGCGCGATAGTTGTTGACCCAGCGCGATTTCTTGATACCTATCTGGAGCTTTCGCAAAGCCAAGGCATGACGATCAGGCATGTCATTGATACCCACGTGCACGCCGATCATGTGACCGGCGGTCCGGCTCTGGCGCAATTGACCGGTGCCACCTACCACGTTCCGATTGAGGACACCGGCGGTAAAACCCCGTTCCCGAATGAGCCCCTTGCTGATGGCGCGCGACTGGACCTTGGCGACATCACCATCGAAACATTGGCGATCAAGATGCCCGGGCACACCCCAGGCACCACCTGTGTGCACGTGCCCGGGAGTTTGCTCCTCACCGGCGACACGGTTTTCGTGCGCGGTGTAGGCCGGCCAGATCTCACCGGGAAGGCCGATGAGCTCGCTCGCGAGCTCTTCCATACAGTTCACGACCGGTTGCGTCCGTTGGATCCTGCGACGCGAGTCTTGCCTGCGCATTGGTCCACTGACGAGGAGATGGGCGCGGACGGGCTCGTTAGCACGGACCTTGAGTCGGTCTTCACCTCGCTTTTGATGCAGGAAGAAGACCTCACGGCCTTCGTGGAGGCAATCATTAGTTCGCTGCCGAGCGCGCCTGATATCTACGACACCATTCGTCTGGTTAATTCCGGCCAATCGGCAACCGATGAGGAAATCGAAATTCTTGAGATCGGGAAGAATCAATGCGCTGCCTCCACCACGACATAAGCACCCCTGACTGGTATTAGCCCAACCGGTGAAGTAGGTTGGCGGAGTTCGCGCCATGGAGCTGGAGAAAAATGGATAAGCAGACCTCGCTGGAGATTCACGAGTTGCACGCTCGGATCTGCAAAGCCATCGCCGACCCCAAGCGGCTGCTCATCATCACCGAGTTGCGCAATGGGCCGATGACCGTCGGGGAATTATCCGAGGCACTCGAACTCGGACAGTCAAACACGAGTCAGCACCTGGCGATTCTGCGGGATCGCGGTGTGGTCGACGCCAACAAAGAAGGGCTCAACGTCTACTACTCCCTTCGCAGTAAGAAAGTTGTTAAGGCTATTGATCTGTTGCGCGAATTTCTGGTGGAACAACTCGACTACCAAGTGAAGATCGGGCGGGCCGCGGGCAAATCAGCCGTGACCAGCGGGCGTCGCTAGTCACAAACCTTGCTCGTTACCCGACATAGTGCTTATCGATGATGCTGAAGACCTCGTCCAGAATGGCCAAGCCCTCTTTCGCTTCGGTTTCGGTCACGGTGCAAGGTGGGGCAACATGCATGCGGTTGTAGTTGATGAATGGCATCAGGCCGCGCTTCTTGCATTCGCCGACTAATTCGCCCATGGCCGGTGAGGCTGGGCCGTAACTCTTACCACCGTAGGGTGCAAGTGGCGCCCTCGTGGCCCGGTCGGTGACGAGATCCAATCCCCAGAACACCCCGAGGCCACGGACTTCACCGATGACGGGGTGGCGTTCTTGTAGTTCAGCAAGACCAGGGCCGAGCACTTTCTCGCCAATCATCGCGGCATTTTCAACAATGCCCTCCTCCTTCATGGCATCAAGGGTTCCGATGATGGATGCACAAGCCAAGGGATGCCCGGAGTAGGTGAGCCCGCCCGGGAATACGCGTTCATCGAAGGTGGCAGCAATGTGGTCGGCAATGATTACCCCACCTACTGGCACATAACCAGAGTTGGAGCCCTTCGCAAAGGTGACTAAATCCGGCACCACATCAAAATGCTGAAAGGCGAACCACTTGCCGGTTCTACCAAAGCCCGACATAACTTCATCGGTGATGAAGACAATCCCGTATTTATCGCAGATTGCGCGCACACCTTGAAGGTAGCCAGGGGGCGGCACGAGGATCCCCGAGGTGCCAACTACCGACTCGATCAAGATACAAGCGATGGTGTCTGGGCCCTCAAAAATGATCACCTGCTCGAGGTGCTCAAGTGCCCGCTGGCTCTCCTGCTCTGGGCTGGTTGACCAAAATGGCGTGCGGTAAAGATAAGGGCCGAAGAAGTGCACATGTTGCGAGGCGTATTCATTTGGCCAGCGGCGCGGATCCCCGGTAGCCGCAATTGCCGCCCCGGTATTGCCATGGTAAGAGCGATAGAAAGAAAGAACCTTGTGCTTATGGGTGTGAATTCGTGCCATCCGAATGGCATTTTCGATTGCGTCAGCGCCACCGTTGGTGAAAAAGACCTTATTCAGATTAGGTGCGGCTAAATCGGTGATGCGCTGCGCGGCCCCATTGCGCGCATCATTGGCGTGCTGGGGCGCGATCGTTGAAAGTTTGGCGGCCTGATCTTGGATTGCCTTGACGACCTTAGGGTGCTGATGGCCCACATTGGTGAAAACTAATTGTGAGGAGAAATCAAGGAATCGGTTACCGTCATAGTCCCAGAAGTAACTTCCTTCGGCGCCGGCAACGCACATCGGGGCCAACGCACCCTGAGCGCTCCAGGAATGAAAGACGTGGGCGCGATCCATCTCAAGGACGCGCTTACCCTCTTCTGGGTTAGGTTCGATCATTGGTCCGGCTCCTATTACTTGGGCACTATTAGTGGCTGTGCTGGATGGCGTTGCGCACCCGCTCGCGCAACTCCAAGAAGGCCGGCAACGATCTGATTTCTTCCGCCGCGATGACCTCGCCGGGCTTGGAGAAAATAGCCGCCTCGTCGAAAACAATTTTGCCTGGGCGCGGACTCATGACGAGGACTCTTGAGCCAAGGAAAACGGCCTCATCGACACTATGGGTAATGAAAAGAATCGTCTTGCCGGTCTTGCGCCAGATATCAAGAAGTTCATTTTGGAGGCGCTCGCGCGTTA
>CAJBZP010000012.1 GCA_903960135.1 uncultured Actinomycetes bacterium
GGCCACCCAGAGCACCTTTGAGCTTAGGTCACTCCGGCGCTCAAGTAGCCAGTCTTTATCCGTGCGCCGGTGCGCCACCCGATCCATCGCGGTCCGCGATAACAGCAGATCATCAAGTAACAATGGGTCCGGCACCCCTTGAGCCTATTGGCCACTGGGCTGTGCACCGGTGTGGCCTGCGTAACAACCCAATCCGAGCATGACACCATCACATCTTGTGAACGTCTTCATCCGCCAATTAACCGGCATCCGATTCGTTGCCGCCGCGTGGGTGCTGCTGTACCACCTGCAGGGGCCACTTAATACCCTCGGGCTGCTCGCCATCCCGATCCTCCCAGATGTCATGCGCGTTGGCAGACTCGGTGTTGACCTCTTCTTCGCCCTCTCCGGTTTTATCCTCACCCACACTTACTTAACCCGACTCGGTCCGCGATTAGCCGGACGCAAGACCATTGATTTTTGGTGGCTGCGATTGGCCCGCGTTTACCCGGTGCACTTAGTCATGCTCGTCATTGCGGGTGTTGCCGTTTTCGCGCAAGCTAAAATCACCGGAACCGACCTTGACCGCGATTGGCTGAACCCAATCGACTTCGGCAAGAACCTGCTGCTCGTGCAGGAGTGGGGCCCGAGCCCGCAGCGGGGCTGGAATTTCGTGGCTTGGTCACTTTCAATGGAGTGGCTCGCCTACCTGATCTTCCCGCTGCTGATTTTGCTCATCTGGGTTTTCTACCGGCGGGTCAGCACCGCGGTCTTGGTAATTATCTGGGTTGCCGTACTTATCCCGATAGTCATTTACGGGTTGAATACCTCCGATGCCTATTACACCGACAACTGGGGATCGACCTATCGCATCCTGTGTGAGTTCTCCGCGGGCGCCATCACCTATTTGATCGTGCGTCGTTTCATCCCCGATGCCGCCGCTGACCCAAAGCCGCGGGTCCAAAAACTCGCCAGCACCTTGTCCATTATTTTGCCCCTAATCGTTATCGCCGGAGCTGTCTTCCTCGGTAACCTGCCAGCCGCGCAACCACCGGCGACCAACCTCAGCGCTGACGCGGAAGCGCTGCCGCCGTATTTCCATCTACTTCTGGTGCCGTTTCTTATCGCGTGGATCGGTGCCCTCGCACTGTCACGGCGCGGCCTAGCCCGCACCCTTTCGACGCGCACCATGGTGCTCGGCGGATTCATCTCCTACTCCCTATATATGACCCACCTGGTTTGGTTCGGGCTCTGGCGAGCCGGGATGAACGCGGTTGGCATTGACGGTGGCGTGCTCTATGCCATTGGCACCCTTGGCCTGGTGGCCGGTGCGCTTGCGATTGCGTGGTTGATGTGGCGCTTTGTCGAAGAACCGGCACGGGAGTGGATGCGCGCCCTCGCCGGTGCCCGCCGCACCCCGACCGAGGAGGCCGGTGAGCAACTTGCGGTGCAGTCGCGCGATGGTGACAGCGCCGAACCCATCATCGTGCCCGGTGATGAATCCGGCCCCGGTTCAATTCGCTAGATCAAGGAAAGTCCAGGCTCGGTAGCGGCTCGGGTCGGATGATCTCGCCGGTGGCCACCAGCACAAACCCCGCATCAATGTCGGCGATGGGCACGCCACGCAGCTTTGACCAAGCCAGGCGATACAGCGCTATTTGATATGGGTCGATTGATGCCGCCGATCCGGTCTTCCAATCGATGACGTCGTAGCGGTCACCGTTTTTAAAGACCGCGTCGATCCGGCCCTTGATGACCCGGCCACCCAAAATCAAGGCGAATGGCTCTTCAATCGCGATGGGCTGGAGTTTGGCGTAGGCGGATTTCTCGAAAGCCTGCTTTAACTCCTCAAGTTGACTATCGCTGGTGATTTCGTGATCTGCGGACCCGGGCAGATCATCGGGGTCCAGCAGGCTTTGTTGGCCAAACCGGCTCTCGAGCCATAGGTGGAAGCTCGTGCCGCGCCGAGCGGCGGGTGCTGGTTGCCGGGGTAACGGCCGCGCTAAGCGCATCGCGGTCGCGACCGGGTCGCGCAGTGCATCTGTTAGCGCACTTACCGAGAGGGATTCCGGTAGGCGCACGGTATGAACCAACTCCCGGCGGCGCCTCGCTTCGGCCAGCAGGCTTTCGGCATCTAGATCCCAGCGCGCAACGATTGCGGCCGCACCGGCCGAAAGCTCGGCCGCAGGGGCTGGTGCGGTGCTCGCCGAAGGCGGCGCCAGCATTGCCGCACGCACCTGATCGCCAACCTGGCGCACCTTTGCGGCGGTGGCAATTGGCGCCGGCCACGCGTACTCAACGGTTCCCGATTCAGGTGCCGGGTTGGTGGCATCGTCGGCCGGTTGCGGGTGCCAGTAGATGACCGCACCTGCCCCGCCCAGGCAAGCGTCGCGAATCATCGTTAAGTAGGGGTCGGGGCCGCGGAACTTCACCTGGGTTGGGCCCCACCAATGCCCGGTCACGGTTAGTGAGTACTCGGCACGGGTAAAGGCCACGTAGGCCAGGCGCTGATCGTCGGCAACTTGCTGATCACGCAAAATCACTTGATAGGCCTTGTGGTCTTTATCGCGCGGGCTTTCATCTAGGTCCGGGAAGGAAGCGAGGTCATCGGTCACATCCTCACGCAACTGCCAGGGCACCGCTGACGCGCTAGTTGGCCACGCGCTGCGCCCACCACCGCCGGGAAATGCGCCCTTGGCCACCGAAGGCACGAAAACATGCGGGTATTCCAACCCCTTGGCTTTGTGAATTGTCAGCAACTGCACCGCGTTTTCCCGCAGAACGATATCAACGGGCAACGCCACATCAAATCTTTCGGCATCGGCTAACCGGCTCAAGAAAGCACCCAGGGTGTGACCACCGTCGATATCGGTGAACTCCGCCGCGAGGTCGAGCAAACTGGTGACCGCATACTGCTGCTGCTCCGCGCTGTCGGCTACCGCGATCTCAACCGACAACCCGGTCGAAGTCAAAATGCGGTTGATCAGATCAGTTAATGGCTCACCCACATGGCGGCGCAATCCCCTGATCTGCGTGGCGAGT
This sequence comes from uncultured Actinomycetes bacterium, assembly GCA_903960135.1. Lineage (GTDB taxonomy): Bacteria > Actinomycetota > Actinomycetes > S36-B12 > S36-B12. Next base: position 3,022 of record CAJBZP010000012.1, read on the forward strand.
GCAGTAAATCTCGTGCTCGCCGCCGGCGAAAAAGCAGTTAGATCACCGAGATCAGCCAGCGCATCGGAAAGTGATACCGCCTCGACCGGATCACTGCCGGCCACCGCCTCATCGAGAGCACCTGTGACATCGGCGGAAACTTGCCGGTGCCCACCACCGGCGAGCACCCCGGCCCTTTTACCCAGCGCCGCGAGATCACGCACCCCGATCCGCCACCTTGGGCCGGTGAGGATTCGAACCAGCGCCGGGTTCGCAATTGGGTTATGCAGGACCTCCAGCATGCTCCGGATCTCGATAACCGCCGGTTGCCGCAACAGCCCCGCTGCCCCGTGTAGCTGCGTTGGGATGCCCTGGGCGCGCAAGGCGGTATCGAGTTCAACTAGGTCGCGGCCGGTGGCGGCCAAGATCGCAATATCGCCCCACTTGACTTTCGTTCCGCGCGCACCGCCTAACCCCACGATCTCCTGCACCACCCACGCTTTTTCGGCGTCGGCGGTTTCAAATAGTGCGCATTGCACCTTGCCGGGCCCGCGTTCAGGTGAACCGGCCTGCAACGCACCGATACCCGGGTGCCGCTGCCGCAATTCGGTCGAGATGTCATTGGCCACCGCCAAGATCGCCGGCCCGGACCTGCGATTGGTCGCCAGCGGATACGACACCGGCTCGGACTCGATGCCATTACGAACCACGGGGAAGTGTTTTTTGAATGAGTCGATGTTGTCGACGCTGGCCCCGCGGAATCCATAAATCGCTTGGCACGGGTCACCGACCGCGGTCACCGGATGACCATTACCGGCTACGCCACCGAATAATCCTTGTAGCAGCATCCGCTGCGCCAAAGAGGTGTCTTGATACTCATCGAGTAACACCACCTGGATACGACCCCGCAGCTTCTCGGCAATGTCTGGGTATTTCGTCACCAGCTCAAGGGCCACCCGGGTCTGATCGGCGAAGTCTTGGACATCGCGCACTAGCTTCTCGGCGCGCCATTCAAGGACCAGCCCAGCCAGCGCCACCCGAAGCTTCGAGGTGGCGAGCATCTTCTTGCCGATCTCCTGCAAGGAGTCATGCCCAAGGAGCCGTGCGATCGCCTCCTCATCGTGCTCGATTAACCGCTCAGGTGTGATCGCTAGATCCGCTAGTTGGTCATCGAGGGCCAACAGCTCATTGGTCAAGTTGACCGGTGACTTACCCAAATCCGCCAACGGCAACGCGGTGCGACAGACCACCCGGTAGGCCAGTTGGTGACGCGCGCCAGTTGCAAGCAAGGTGCTGCCCTGCTCGAGCCCAAGGCGCATGCCGTTCTCATCAATAATGCGCTTGGCGAAGGCGTGATAGGTGAGCACCTGCGGATCACCGGTGCTTTCATCATCAAACTCCAACTCCTGAGCCGGATGCACAAAACCAGGAACGATCAGACCTGCAACTTCAAGGCGCGACAAACTCGATCGCATGGAACCAAGTAATCCGGCTGCGGCCTTATTGGTAAATGTCAGGCCGAGCACCGCATCAGCGCGCACATACCCACTTGCCACCAGCCAAGCCACCCGTGCCGCCATCGAGGTGGTCTTGCCGGTGCCGGCGCCGGCCACCACCACCGCCGGCTCCAGCGGTGCGCAGACCACCGCCCACTGCTCATCGCTTAGGGTGAAGCCGAGTGCGCTATCGAGATCCACTTTCTTTAGCTCACTCATGTGAACACCGGCTCATTCGACGACCTGCTCATTCGACGACCTGCTCATTCGACGACCTGCTCATTCGACCACCTGAGCACCCTCGGGCTGCGCTGGGCAATTGCGTTTGTGCGCACAGAACAGGCAATGGGAGCCGGTTACCGCGGTGAACTCCTCGGTGCGCAGAGTCTGCGCGGCTGCGCCAAGCTCAAGATCCACCCAGGTAGGTGAGATTTGTTCCAATGGCTCTTGGAACTGCACCTTGGGTTCCAACGCACCTTTGCCGGCATTGACGCGAAGTTGCACGAGCGCAGCGCCACCGACCTCATGACCACCGGCGCGGAGCAATGACTGGTAGACCCCAAGCTGGGCGTGCTCTGGCACCTTGCTATCGGGCGGCGGGGTCTTCATATTCTTCAGGTCAATTGCCACCGACCGGCCCTGGCTGTCGATCTCAATGCGATCCAGGAATCCGCGCAGGTGCACCCGCTCCAGACCACCAGCCGGTGTCGGCACATCAACAAAGGCTTCTTCGGATTCCTCACTTGCTAACAACCGCCGATCGGCACGCAGGTGATAGACCAAGAAGCGGGTAAGGGCAGTACGGGCCTGCGCTCGCTCGGCCGCTGATTGCCAAGCGGATTCAAACCTTAGATCCGGCCATACCCGGTCGACTAATGCGTCCATGCTGTCGATGTCGGCCGGGACATCACCCTTGGCCACGTAGTCGGCAACCGCATGCACCACGCTGCCGAATTTCGTTGCGGCTGGACGCAGGGTTTCAGCTCTGGCCTCATGCTCGAAGTACCAACGCAGGGAGCAGCTATTGATGGACTCAAGGCCGCTACCGGACAAAGTGATCGGAACGTCCGCGGCCCGAACCGGCCGGGCGCCTTCGGTTACCGCACCGACCGCCCACCACGAATCCGGATTGGCCACCGGAACAAGTGGCGCACCGCTTTCGTCCGCGGCCCCGGCCAACGCAGCCAGCCGGGTGACCGCGGCCGCGCGCAGGGCCGGTGCGGCCTCCTCGTCCATGCAGGTTTGACGCAGCCGCGCAACCAAACCGTCCAGGGCGGCGGCAAAACGCGGACGGCCCGGTTTGGTCTCGGCTACCACTCCCAAGGCACCGATAAACCGGCTCGGCTGTGGCCCGGTATCGGTGCCCGAGGCAATAGCGGTGACGACGACACGTTGCCTGGCCCGCGTGCACGCAACATAAAACAACCGGCGCTCTTCGGCCAGGAGATCGGCCGGGCGCACCCCATCGGCAACCCCGGCCCGGGTTAACCGGTCTGGCTCCAGAATCGAACCGCGGGTGCGAAGATCGGGCCACTGGCCCTCCTCGGCGCCAACCACCCAGACGGCCTCCCACTCCAGCCCCTTGGCCCGGTGTGCGGTCAAGATCCGCACCGCGTCACGGCTGAGCGACCGATCGGCCACCGATTCGGCCGGTAGTTGCTGATTGCTTAGCAAAATCAAGAAGTTGCGCAAGCCCGCGAACCCTTTATATCGAGACTGGGTGCGCTCGGCGGTTTCAAATAACGCGATGACGGCGTCAAGGTCATGGTGTGCCGCACGCGAACCCGCAAGTGCAGCATTTTGTAACCGCTCCGGCCAACCATGTGACCGCCCACCAGTGAGTTGTCCACCGGCAACCCGACCGGACCAAATAGCCCAGAGCACATCCTCCGGCCCGGCCCCCGCGCGAATAAGTTGGTGCGCGGCCCGAAGCAGCGCGGCGCTGCGCTCGACGGTCAATCGGGCAGGGTCGGTTTCGGGCACGGTGGCCGGGATCTCAAGATCACCACGCAAGGTGTCGCGGATGAGGTGATCGGAAAAGCCAGGCGGGGTCAGCGGATCGGCTATGCGCGCCGCCGCCCGCAAGGCCCGGCCATAACTTCGCAAGTCGCTTGCATCAAGGCCACCTAGTGGGCCGGTCAGTAAATCAAGTGCCTGCTCCGCGGTGATTCGACTCGGGTCTACCGCCATCTCGGCAGCGTGTAGCAGCACGGCCACCGCGGGCTCGGCGCGTAAGGGGATTTCATCGGCAGCGATTGTTGTCGGCACCCCTGCTTGCATCAGCGCCCGCTGCACTAAAGGAATCTGCTGCGCTGATCTAACAAGCACCGCCAGATCGGCCCAAGGCAGCCCATCGTCTAGGTGTGCGCGGCGAATTTGCTCTGCGATGTGGGCCGCCCGCGATGACTCACCATCGAAGAGTTGGACTTCGACGATGTCGGTTGCGGGGTGGCCAGCCAACGGCGAACCGCCAACGCAGCCGGGGTTGCGATGCGCATGCACCTGCTCCTTGGTGAATGAGCCAATCGGTCGGGCACCGAGGATTGCGGTCGCCGCCTTGCGAATATTTGGCCCAAACCGGCGCGTGCGCTGCAAGATAACAGTGGGCGCTGGCGACCCGGCGCTGGTGCGAAATTGCTCCGGGAAATTCAAGATCCCGTGGATGTCTGCGCCGCGAAACCCGTAGATCGCCTGGTCGGGATCCCCGACTACAACCAAGCTGGTGCGCGGGCCCACTAGCGCCTTGAGTAACTCCACCTGCAGTTGATCGGTATCTTGATATTCGTCGACGTAGATCGCGCGATAGGTGCGGTGCAACTGGGCGGCAACATCTGGGGTGCGCGCCGCGATCACCGCGCGGTGCAGGAGTTCGGTGTAATCACAAACATTCTCCAGCACCATGACGGCGCTTTCTTGTTCGGCGAGCGCGCCAATCGCCGCCCAAGCCGGGCGCCCGGACTTGGCGCCGATGCGCTCAAGTTGACCGGGGTCAAGGCCGAGCTCCCGGGCCCGGGCCAGCACCGACCTGATTTCATTTGCCAGGCCTAAAGTGGTGACGGCGCCGGCTAGCTCTTCGGGCCAATTGATAGTGCCATCTTGTATTGCGCCGACCAAGAGATCGCGAATGCGGACATCTTCTTCGGCCCCGGAGAGTAGCCGCGGTGGATCACGCAGCTCGCCAACCGTTGCGGTTTGCTGCATCAGCCCATAGGCGAAGGAATGAAATGTCGCAACGAGCGGGCTCACCCCACCCCCGAGCCGCTGCACCACTTTGTCGCGGAGTTCCCCGGCGGCCCGACGCCCAAAAGTGAGCGCAAGGACGGCACCGGGTTCTAGTGGGTCACTTGGATCGGTAATGCGCGCGGTGATCGCCTCGACGATCGTGGTGGTCTTGCCGGTGCCCGGGCCGGCTAAGACCAGGAGCGGGCCGGTGCGATGGTCGACCACCTGCTGTTGTTGCGGGTCCAAAACTGCCGGGGCAGGTGGTGCCAGCGGGGTGGTGTCAAGCACCCACGACCGGGACCCAGATTGCCTCATAGGGCCATGCCTACCACCTTCGTCTGACGCTCCTCTGAGACTATCTACCGGTGACCGCCACCCCCGAAGCCCAGCCGTTGGGCACCAGCGGGGTCCAGATCAACGACGAGGTCATCGCCCGACGGGTCCGCCGCCCCCTCGACCTCGCGCGCTTTGTCCTCGCCGTTGCAATCACCGGCGCGATTATCGGAGTCGGCTGGTTTGCCACCAGCACCACCGCCGGCCTGGAGGACGATGTCACCAGCGGGGTTCAGTCACTGCCCTCGGCGGTGATCTTGGCCCTAAATGTCATCGGCGGTATCGGCACCTTGGGCCTACCCATTGCCGCCGGTGTCGCGCTGGTCGTGCGCCGCCGCGCGCGCCAACTCTTTGATGCGGTAATCGCGCTATTAGCGGCGGTCGTCTTACTGACGGTTGCCTCTGCGGCGGTCTCAAATAGTGGAGTCCCGCGCTTACTGGTAGCCCTCGCTGGGTCGACCAGCCCCGATAGCGCATCAACAGCGCCGATCCTCGGGGGCTTAATCGCCTTCATCACGGTCGCCCGCCTGCTCGCGATTCGACCGTGGAGTGTCCTCAGCTACATCGTTATCGGCTCGGTCATCATCGTGACGGTTTTGAGTTCGGGCATCGCCTTAGCGGGAGTCGGCGTCAGCATCGCCTTGGGCTGGGCTATCGGCCTACTCACGCGTTACGCGCTCGGCACCCCAACCACCCGGCCAACCGGGCAGCAAGTGGCCGACGCCTTGGCCCGTGGTGGCTATCCCCTTATTTCCCTCGATTCCGAAACCACCACCGCGCGTGGGCGTAGGTATCGCGCGGTCACTCGTTCCGGTGCCCGGTTACGGATCAACGTGCTCGACCGCGACTTAGAAGGCGCCGGCTTGGTCTTGGCATTTTGGACGGCCCTGCGCCTACGCGATGAGCCTGGCACCGGCGCCTTCAATATGCGCAGGACCCTAGATCACGCGGCGTTGATCGCATTTGCCGCCGCGGCCGCCGGTGTGCCCACCCCGCGCCTGCTGCTCGCAACCGAGATCGGCCCGGACTCTAGTTTGCTCGCCTATGAATTCATCGACGGTGAGCTTTTTACGAATATCAATGAGTCAAGTGTCGGCGGCGCCCTCAGCGACGCAGATCTGCAAGGGGCCTGGCGGGCCGTCCGCACCCTGCACGAACACCAAAGCAGCCACCGTGCCCTATCAGCCGATCATCTGTTGCGGGCTACCGATGGCAGTATTTGGATCGTCGGTCACGGCGGCGGCTCGATTGCCGCAAGTGATGTTGCCCAGCGCATTGACCTAGCCGAGTTGCTCTGCACCCTCGCGCTGCTCACCAGTGTCGAACGATCCGTCGAAGCCGGTCGGCTCATCCTCGGCGTCGATGCCCTAACCCGCGCGCTACCCGCCTTGCAGCCGGTAGCCCTGTCGGGCCTGACGCGTAAAGCGGTGCGCAAGAACCGGCAAATTCTTGTTCTACTAAGAGACACCTTGCTCGGCCTGCGCGAAGGCGGCGAAATCGAGCAGATCAGGCTTGAGCGAGTTCGACCCCGCACGCTGCTGATGATCATCGTCGGCTCAATCGCCGGCTATCTACTGCTATCGCAATTGGCCCAGGTGGATCTTGTCCATCTATTCAGCACGGCGAACTGGGGCTGGGTACTACTGTCCCTGATTTTGAGTCTCGTGACGTTCCTAGCAGCGGTTTGGTCACTAACTGGATTCGTGCCGGAGCGAATCCCCATCCACCGCACCTTCTTAGCCCAACTCGCCGGCGCGTTCGCCACCTTGGTTTCACCACCAACCCTTGGCTCGGTTGCGATCAACATGCGCTTCCTGCAAAAAGCCGGGCTTCACCCCGCCCTTGCCGCCGCCAGTGTTGGCGTCTCCCAGGTCATGGCATTTACCTCACATATCCTGCTGCTCTTCGTCTTCGGCATCGCCGCCGGAACGCAGTCGGATTTGACATTTAATCCCCCCCGGATCGTCGTGATCGCGGTCATCGCGGTCGCCGCCTGCGCCATCGCACTACTTGCCGTCCCGGCCGTGCGAAAACTCATCACCACTCGGGTCGGGCCCATCCTCAAGGAGGTCGGCCCGCGCCTTGTCACCGTCGCCCAACGGCCCGGCAAGCTCATCGAAGGGGTCGGCGGCATCTTGCTGCTGAACCTGGCCTTCATCGGCGTGCTCTATGCCGCTGTCAATGCCTTCGGCGGCCAGCTGGGGATTGCCCTAGTCGCCGTTGTCTATCTCGCCGGCGCCACCATCGGTCAAGCGGCTCCGACCCCAGGCGGCCTCGGCGCCGTCGAGGCCGCTCTAGCTGCTGGCCTCACCGCCGCTGGCCTTGACGGTGGTATCGCGGTGTCGGCCGTGCTGCTGTTTCGACTCGTGACATTTTGGCTACCAACCGTGCCCGGCTACTTTGCCTTCAACTGGCTTACCAAAAAAGGTGCCCTCTAGGCATACCTACGGCATGATGCACCCATGAGCGAATCCGAAGTCACGATCACTGTGCTAGCCGATGGCCCCCTCGAAGTCGCCGGCCCCTGCACCATAAATGCCGCCGACGGCAGCACCCTGAAAACCGGTGACAAGGCCTACCTATGCAGGTGCGGTCATTCGGCCAATAAGCCGTTTTGCGATGGCAGCCATAAGCGTGAAGGTTTCAGCGATCCCGGGCTCGGCAAGCAGGACTAGTTGAAACCCCGAACGTCATGGGCTGAAAGAGTTCAAAAAGATGCGACGCCGGTGGTCAAACCACTTGATCGGCGCTTCGCCGGTCATGACGTCGGTGAGCTAATGCTCATCTCAACGTCAAAAGAGATCAACGCGCGCATTCGTCGCACGCGGCCCGGCACCGCCATTACCATCGCGCAGTTTCGTGAGCGCTTAGCCAAGAGCGCCAATGCGGATTTCACTTGCCCACTCAGTACCGGCATCTTCTTGCGCATTGTCGCCGAGGCCGCCCTCGAGGCACTGGCAGCCGGGGACTCCATAGATGAGGTCACACCATTTTGGCGAGTGGTTGAGCCGGACAGTGCGCTGGCGACGAAGCTTTCGTGCGGGCCGAAGTTCATCAGCCAACAGCGCGTCAACGGCAACTAGGCGATATCGAGCTTCTCCACTCCACGGCGCCTGCCTACCGAACCCTTGGATTTGGGCTTACTGGGAGTTGTCGGCCGCGGTTCGGTTGCACTGCCCCCTGGCTTCGCCGTGAAAACCGGAGCTTTGGGCGAAGTCATACGGGGGGTAGCACCGGCTTTTTAGATCACGTGGCGTTTCGCTATTGCTTTTTGGCGCCTTCAGTGTTCCCATTTGGTGCTGGCTCATCCACGGGCCGCTACCCCTTTGGAAAGGACCTTCAAATGCCTAATGTGGCAGTTAATGCTCCGGTTAGTTCAGCGGCCAGTGACCGGTTGGCCCTTGGTGTTGGCCCGGTGCGCCCGGGTGCGGGTGGTATCGGCGGCACCCTAAGCCCCTCTTCATTTGGGCGAGGCGTCCCCATTGTGGCGTGTTTTGCGGGTTCAGAAGAGTAAACAAAAGAATTGTTGAGTGGTGAGTTGTTGCACTCACCGGAAGAAAACTACAACTAAGGAAATGGAGATTACATGTCCAAGAGTGAAGTTTGTGCCCCGGTGAGTTCCGCGCCAACTGATCGGCTCGCACTTGGTGTTGGTTGGGTGCGGCCCGGTGTGGCCGGTATCGGTGGCACCCTAAACCCCTCTATCGGCCTTGCCTTTAATGTGTGTAATTGCTTTGAGGGTAATGAAGAGTAGCTAAAGCTCTATTGAGTGTGCACTGTTGAGTGGTGAGATGTTGCACTCAACAGCAGGAAAGCAACAACTACTGATGTATTTTTGACGTAACGACCTGCAACGGAACCCGGATCAGGTATTAGTACGAGGGCTTGTCCGGCTCGATTTGCGCAACCCAAGCATTGATCCCGCCACCAACATGGATGGCATCGGTGAAGCCGGCCCCATGAACGACGGCAAGGGCCTCGGCCGACCGGCCACCGACCTTGCAGTAGAGCACGATCTGCTTGTCCGTTGGCAGCGATGTGAGCGCCGATCCGTCAAGGAATTGCCCCTTGGGGATTAACGTGGCGCCGGGGATCTGCACGATCTCCCACTCCACCGGTTCGCGCACATCGATCAACGCGAAGTCACGTGAGCCCTGGGCGCGCTCTTCAAGCATTGCCTTCAACTGCAGCACCGAGATCGTGGAGTCACGAGCGGCATCAGCCGCCTCTTGCGAAATAGTGCCGCAGAACGCCTCGTAGTCGATTAGCTCGGTGACCGTCGGGTTAGCACCGCAGACTGCGCAGTTTGGATCCTTGCGGATCTTTACCTGCCGGTAGGTCATCTCAAGGGCGTCATAAATCATTAGGCGCCCGAGAAGGGGATCACCAATCCCCGCGAGCAACTTGATGGCCTCGGTGACTTGGATCGAACCGATGGATGCACACAGCACCCCGAGCACCCCACCTTCGGCGCAACTTGGCACCATGCCCGGCGGCGGCGGCTCCGGATAAAGGCAGCGGTAGCAAGGGCCGTACTCGGCCCAGAACACCGACGCCTGACCGTCGAAGCGGTAGATCGAGCCCCACACATAAGGCTTGCCGAGAAGTACGCAGGCGTCGTTGACCAAATAGCGAGTCGCGAAGTTGTCGGTGCCGTCAACTATTAAGTCGTACTGGGCGAACAACTCCATCACATTTGCTGAGTCCAGGCGCTCTTGGTGCAGTTGCACAGTTACATACGGGTTCGTCTCGAGCACCCGATCGCGTGCGCTCTCGGCCTTGGGCCGACCGATGTCCTTTTGGCTATGGATGATCTGGCGCTGCAGGTTTGACTCATCAACCACATCGAACTCAACGATGCCAAGGGTGCCGACACCGGCGGCGGCCAGATAGAGCAGGGCCGGGCTGCCTAGGCCACCGGCACCAACGCAGAGCACCTTTGCGTTCTTCAGGCGCTTTTGGCCCGCCATGCCGACATCGGGAATGATCAAGTGGCGGCTATAGCGCCGCACCTCATCGATCGTTAACTCGGTGGCTGGTTCAACTAGTGGGGGCAGCTGCATATCAGCACCTTAACTATTGGTATTCGGGGGGCAATTGGCCGCGCCCTGCAATTGCGAATCCGAGGCAAGACTTGGTTCAACACATCGCGACCGGCGCCGCGGGGGTTGCGGAAGTCTTTATCTCGATGAGCCAGTTACCGTGATCTGACCTAGCATCACCAGATGAGTGGTGCTAGGTGGATGACTTGGCTGGCTGCGGTCGCAGTATCGGGATCCCTTGGATTTGCCTCGCCCGCCGCGGCGGCACCGGCTGATCCTGGCATCCCTGCGGCAATCGCACAGGTTTATGACGGGCGAGATCTTAAGATCCGAAAAGACCTTGGCGGCACCTCGGCCTACACCCGCCATGCTGTCACTTACGAAAGTGGTGACCTCACTATTACCGGCATCATGAACAAGCCGCGCGGAAAGGGCCCATTCCCGGTGGTGGTATTGGCCCATGGCTATATCGACCCGAAGGTGTACGTCACGGGGCAGGGTTTTCGGCGGGAGCAGGATTGGCTCGCGCGAAATGGCTATATCGCTTTGCATATCGATTACCGCAATCACGCTGGCTCGGATAAGGATCCAACAGCCGACACCTCAATGCGCCTGGGCTATGCGGCGGATGTAATTAATGCCGGGTTGGCGGTGCGCGAATCGACATTACCTTTTATCGACAATGAGCGCCTTGCGCTGCTCGGCCGCTCCATGGGCGGCGGGGTGGCTTTCCAAGCACTGGTAATTCGACCCGGAGTATTTGATGCCGCGATCACCTATGCGGCAACTAGTTCAAACACGGTGGATAATTTCAACAAGTGGCAGCGGTACAACAACTCACTCGCCCGCACCATCATCGCCAAGTACGGGAGCCCAGAGGCGGCCCCTGAGGTCTGGCGCACGATGTCGGCACGCACCTACTTTGCTCGAGTGACGGAACCGATCTTGATGTTCCACGGCACCGCGGATGAAAGCTGCGACATCGCTTGGGCGCGCGCCACCGATGCCGCCCTCACCGGAGCCGGCAAGGATGCCACCTTGGTGGAATACAAGAATGCTGGCCATTACTTCTACGGCCCCTGGGGCGACACAATTAGGCGGGTAGACCAATTTCTAGGTAAGCACCTCGGGGCCTGACAGCATCAAGCGGTCAAGTGGGCCGCGGTGATCCCGAGCTACTCCTCGGTGCCATCGAAGCAAACAGCGCTGGAACCGATGATATAGGCCGGCCTGGCAGCGCCACCAATAGCCGAAGCCCCCGGACGCACCCAGTTGACACTAAGAGCCATGCGGTCGGCCGGCGCTGAACTAGCCGGGCCGCAAATGTTCAGGTTTGGCATCTCTACTCCTCTTGACGGTCATGCTGGGATAGTCAACTGCTGGGACGGTCAACTGCTGGGACATCTGAACTGACGATTTGGCAGTCCTTAATTGGTATAAGAACACCGATGACCGCGAATTACAAGTGCATTCACCGCAATTACCGAGAAACTTATTCGGCGGCCGGGCGGTCCGCATTGGAAGTGCCGCCCTGGGCTACCAGGTTGCGCAGCACGCGAAGGGCCACCGACAAAGTCGCAAGATCAGTGTGCTCTTGATCCGAAATCTCCCGCAAGGTGGCATGGGCTCGACCTAGGCCAGCTTGATGGGCTCCTTCCCAGGTCGTAATGCGGGCGAGCGGATCCAACTGCGGGCTTGTTGACCTAATGACCCGGGCGGTTAAGGCGGAGATGACCCCGTAGAGGTCACTGCGCAGGGCTTGGCGGGCCAGGGCCGTCCAACGGTCACCGCGCGGCAGGGCGGTAATCCGCAGCAGTAACTGATCTACGTCGTAGCGTTCGGAAATCGTGAAGTAAAGGGGTAGCACGCTGGCGACATCCTCGCCCGTGCGCCCCGCGATCTCGCGAATATCAAGGAGCGAGAACGTATCTATTACCCCGGCGGCGGTCTCAGCAAGATCAGCGGGCGCACCAGTTGCCACGAACCGCTTACTAAGTGCTAGCCAGCGCTCGGCTTCACTGCCCCGCAAGGACTCGGGCACCTTGCCGGCGTAGTCGCGAACTGTCGGCGCGAATCGGGCGATCTGCTCGGCTACATCGATAGAGGTGCCGCGGGTCTGGAGGAACCAGCGGGTGGCACGATCAAGTAGCCGCCGAATTTCAAGGTGGAGTTGGGATTGCGCCGCCGCCGGGATCAAATTGTCTTGGGCATCGATCGCATCCATAAGTTGGGCAATGCCGAAAATCTCAATCGCCGCGGATGCCGCACGAACTACATCAAGGGCCGTCGCGCCGGTCTCCTCCATCGCGCGGAAGACCAAGGTAATGCCACCGAGGTTGATGACGCGGTTGCAAGTAACGGTGCTGATGATCTGGGCCCGAAGTGGGTGGGTTGCCAGTTGCCTACCGAATTTCTCCGCGAGCAAGGGCGGGAAGTAACGACGCACCGCGATCTCGAACCAAGGATCGTCGCCCAAACCGGCATCGGTCAACTCAGCGGTCAACGAGATTTTCGCGTAGGCGAGCAGCACCGCGAGCTCAGGTGACGTCAGACCTTCACCTGCTTGTTGCCGGGTCTGAAACTCCTGATCATCTGGCAGGTACTCAAGGGCCCGATTCAGCAACCCACGGCGTTCAAGATCTTCAATCATTCGCAGGTGCACACTGATCAGCGCCGCGGCTCCGGCACGGGCATTGCCCAGGGCCACATTCTGACCGTAGTTATCGGCCAGCACCAAAGCCGCGACATCATCTGTCATGTCGGTGAGCAGCCCATTGCGCTCATCGACACTCAGCTCACCGGCCCGTACGAACTCGTCGAGTAAAATCTTGATATTGACCTCGTGGTCGGAGGTGTCAACGCCAGCGGAATTATCGATGGCATCGGTGTTTAACCGAATACCCGATCTGGCGGCCTCCACCCGACCCAGTTGGGTCAGACCTAGGTTGCCACCCTCACCAACGACCCGGCAGCGCAGCTCATTGCCATTCAGCCGTACCGGGTCATTGGCCTTGTCGCCCACATCAGCGTTGGTCTCGGACTGTGCTTTCACATAGGTGCCGATACCGCCATTCCAGAGGAGATCAACGGGCGCAGCCAAGATAGCGCGCACCACCTCACTTGGTGTTAGTGAAATCCCCTCGCCCGCACCACCTTCGAAGCTGTCAATACCAAGGGCCGCACATGCCTGCGAAGATAACTTGATTGACTTCTCCGAGCGTGAATAGATACCGCCGCCGGCGGAGATCAGCTCGGCGTTGTAGTCGGCCCAGCTAGAACGCGACAGTGTGAACAGCCGCTGCCGCTCGGTGAATGAAAGCACCGGATCTGGGTTTGGGTCAATGAATATGTCGCGATGGTCAAAGGCCGCAACTAATTGGATGTGCTCACTGAGCAGCATCCCGTTCCCGAACACATCGCCACCCATGTCACCGACGCCCACCACCGTGAAGTCTTGGGTTTGGGTGTTAAGCCCCAACTCCCGAAAATGCCGTTTCACCGACTCCCAGGCACCGCGCGCGGTAATACCCATGGCCTTGTGGTCATAGCCTTGGGAGCCGCCGGAGGCGAAAGCATCGCCCAGCCAGAACCCGTACTCCCCGGCGATCTCATTGGCCAGATCGGAGAAAGTCGCGGTGCCTTTATCGGCCGCCACGACCAAGTAGGTGTCATCCCCATCGCGCCTGACGACATCCACCGGTGGCACCACCGCGCCCCCGACCATGTTGTCGGTTACGTCGAGCAGCGCTGAGATGAACTCGCGGTAGGCCGCCTTACCCTCGGTCAGCCAGCCATCGCGATCGGTGGCCGGGTCAGGTAGGTGCACCGGGTAGAAGCCCCCCTTGGCCCCGACCGGCACGATGACCGCATTTTTCACCTCTTGGGCCTTGACCAAGCCGAGGACCTCGGTGCGGAAATCCTCGCGCCGGTCGCTCCACCGCAGCCCACCTCGAGCCACCCGGCCAATGCGCAGGTGAACACCTTCGACCCGTGGCGAATAAACCCAGATCTCAAACATCGGTGTCGGCAGCGGTAAATCCGGAATCAGTTTCGGATCAAGCTTGATCGCAAATGCCTTACGTGCTTTGTCGGTATTGGCATAGGCATTAGTGCGTAAGGTAGCGCGAATCAAAGTCAGGAAACTGCGGAAGATGCGGTCTTGGTCCAGGCTGCGCACCTCATTTAGGGCCTCCTCGATCCGACCGACTATGGCTCTGGCTTCGGTTTCACGCTCGGCCGCCGATTGCGCACCGAGGGCAAATTGCACCTCGAATAACTGCACCAGTGCCGAACTGATCAGCGCATTCGAAAGTATCGTCTCCTGCAAATAATCCTGGCTAAATGCTGAGCCGATCTGGCGCAGGTACCGGGCATAGGCGCGAATAATCACCACCTGATCCCAACGCAGACCCGCAGCCACGACTAACCCATTGAATTCGTCGGTCTCGCACTCCCCTTGCCATGCGGCGCGGAAGGCATCGGCAAATCGAACTGCCAGCGTCTGGCGATCACGCACGCCGTCCGCGGGCAATAACAGGCCGAAGTCAAGTACCCATGCGGGCTCCTGCCGGGCCGGTTTGATCTCATGCGGATGCTCATCGATTACCTCAACGCCCATTAACTGCAAGGTCGGCAGGATGCGGGACAACGACATTGCCCGGCCAACACGCATGACCGAAAATCTCATTGCTCGGTCATCGGTTTCGTCTAGGTGATAGAGGCGAAGCGACAACTCCCCAGCTGGCAGGTCGCGAAGGATCAACACATCGCTTACCGCGGCAGCGCCGCCGAACTGCTCCTTATAAGCCTCCGGGAATGCCTCACTGTATTGGTGGAGCAGCGGCGCAGCCGATATCTCGCCTACCTCATCGACAAGTGCCGCCGTGAAGTCGTCCTCCCAACTGCGGGCCGCCGCAGCCAACTTCGATTCCAAAGCTGGGATATCGATTGGTCCAAGATCTGCCCCTGGGGCAAGCCGAACCACATAGTGCAACCGGGCGAGCACCGACTCGCTAACCCGCGCGGTGTAGTCAACACTGACACCGGCAAATGCGTCGACCAAAAGGTGCTCTATGCGCAGTCGGACCGCGGTCGTATACCGGTCGCGGGGCAGGTATACCAAACAGGACACGAATCTTTCGTAGTCGTCGACCCGGATAAATAGCCGAGTTTGACGGCGTTCTTGCAATTGCATGACCGCCGCCGACAACTCCACAAGCTCAGCGGCATGTGTTTGGAAGAACTCATCACGTGGGTAGGTCTCCAGGAACTGCAGCAGGTCCTTGGCGCGGTGCGAGCCGGCAACAAGTTTTAGATCATCCATCACGCGTTGGTAGCGCACGCGCAGTACCGGCACGTCGGCGATGCTCTCCGTCAAAGCCGCGGCGGTAAGCAAACCAAGGAACCGCTTCTCCCCCGTGATCTGGCCGGCGTCGTCGAAGACTTTTACCCCGAAGTAATCCAAGTACGCACTGCGGTGCACGGTCGAACGGGAATTCGCCTTGGTGAGCACCAGCAGCCGGTTCTCGCGTGCCTTTTCGCGCGCCGCGGTCGGAAGTAATGCCGCGGCAGCGGCCGCATGCCCGGTTGTTGGCTCTTGGCGCAAGATGCCGAGCCCGGTACCGGGTACCGGCACGAGCGCCTCTTGCCCATCGATGCTGGCCAGGGCATATTCCCGGTAGCCGAGGAAGGTCAGGTTGTCCTGAGTCAACCAGCGGAGCAGCTCAGCGCCCTCTTCGACTTCTTCTAACGGCAAAGTCTTCGGGGGGTTCGCGACAAGCGCCGCGGCAATCTCCTGCGCCTTGGCCCGCATCGGGAGCCAGTCGACGTTAGCCGCCCGGACATCGCCCAGAATTTGCGCTAGCCGATCCGCGGTCGCCTTGCCGTCGGCGTGCAGGTAATCGCGATCCATATCGATGCGCATCCAGGACTCCGCGATGGCATCCGCCGGCCGGTCTTGGTCAACATCGATATCGAGGATCTCGAGCAGTTGCCCTGCGCCATCCCTGCGCACAACCAATTGCGGGTGAATGATCAACCGCACCGACCTACCCTCAAGGCTCAATTCACCCGAAACTGAATCAACCAGGAACGGCATATCGTCGGTGACCACCATGGCCACCGTGAACGGTGCATCATTTTCATCGCGCACCTCGACAAGTGGCGTGCCAACCTGGCGCACCTGAGCGAAAGCTCGAAGTTGCTCAACCTGGGCGATCAAGGCGGCCGTGGTGTAGGCGGCCACATCGGCCCGGGCCACGAATCTAAAGAACCTACGCCCAAGGGTTCGCAGCTGCTGATCAGAGATTGCGTCAATAGCCGTACTCAGACCGGCGTCAACTACTTCCGTCACATCGCTACGCTAGCCGAAGGAGGCCCCAGCAATGACAACGACCTTAGATGTTCACCAGAGTTTCCCCGGATCCATCGATCAGGTGCGAGCCATGCTCACCGATCCAGGCTACGTCCGCAATCGCGCCGAACAAACCGGCTCGATTTCGTGCGAGGTGACCGTGACCCAAGGGGCCGGTGGGGCCACCGAGATCACCACGGTTCGGGTGCTAACCGCGGATTTGCCATCCTTTGCATCGGCCCTGGTGGGTTCGAACCTAGAAGTGACCGAGCAGCAAACCTGGGCGCCCATTGCTGGTGACTCCTGCACCGCGACGTTTGACGTGTCCTTCTCGGGGCCGCTGGCGGCCACCGGGGTCATCACTTTGACTGCAGCTGGCCCCCAAACAACTGGCCCCCAAACAACTGGCCACGTCACCGCCACCATCAAGTCAACCGTGCCATTTGTGGGTGGCAAACTGGAAAAAATGGTCCAAGAGCAGCTGATCCGGTACCTGACAAAGGACGAGGAACTCGGCCGGGATTGGTTGCAGCGCTAACCAGCCGCAGCGCTAAC
>CAJBZP010000013.1 GCA_903960135.1 uncultured Actinomycetes bacterium
CGGGGTGTGCAGTAATTGCTTGAACGTACCTTTGACGGGGGCGATGAGTAGGCGCCAGGTCGGCTGGGCACTGATCGCGGAAACCGTGCCATGCTCAGCGATTATCGCCCAGGCGGCATCAAGGTCGTCGGGAGTTTTCACGGCCAGGGTTTGCACACCGGGCAAAGCGCGCTTTATCAAGCCGGTCAAGGTACCGGCCGGTGGGATCTCAATAACCGCGGTGACCCCTAAGTCGCCCATTGTCTCCATACACAGATCCCAACGCACCGGGTTGCTTACCTGCGAGACCAACCTGCGGAGAACCTCGCGGCCATCATGAATCACTTGACCATCGGCATTGGAGAGTAATTTCAGCCTGGGGTCGTGGGTGGAAATCGATTTCGCATAACTTCCAAGTAGCGCGACCGCCGGAGCCATATGGGCGGTGTGGAATGCCCCCGCGACCTCGAGGGGTCGGATGCGGGCGCCCTCGGGGGCATCATCGGTGAAGTCAGCAAGTTGTGCCATGGTGCCGGCAACGACAATCTGTCCTGAACCATTGAGATTGGAGCTGTTGATATTGGCCGGAGTAAGGCCATGCTCATTAGCTTTTGCGAGAACTTCTTCGGGGTCGCCACCAAGTACCGCGCTCATCCCGGTTTCGGTGCTGGCCGCCGCCGCCGCCATCGCCTTACCGCGCTCGCGGACGAAAACCATGGCCTGCTCGGCGGACAGCACTCCGGCCCCGACCGCGGCGGTTATCTCACCGACCGAATGCCCGGCACCGGCACCGATCTGGGTGAATCCGGTAGCTGGGTGCGGGAACAAACTGAGCAAGGTGACTAAGCCGGCGCCCACTATGAGCGGCTGGGCAATGGCGGTGTCGCGGATGGTGTCGGCATCGGAGGTAGTGCCGTGGGCGATTAAGTCAACCCCGCTGACCGCACTGAGCCACTCCAGTCGCTCGCGCACCCCGGGGGCTTGGAGCCAAGGACTTAAGAACCCGGGGGTTTGGGCGCCTTGACCGGGGGCGACGACTACTAGCACGGGCACAGCCTTCCGCTAATTCGGTGACTTTCGCGCTGTTGGCCGCGCCAATGTCTAAGGCCAAACTTTGTAGGAATCCTACAAGAGTCGCCCCAGTGTCAGCCCCAGCCTAATTGTGTAGGAACCCCGGTTATCAGTGGGGCTGAAGCCGGTCAGGTCGGCAATTCGCCGAAGCCGGTAACGCACCGTATTGGGGTGAATGAACAAGGCCCGGGCGGTGGCTTCCAGGGAGGTGGTCTGTTCGAGGTAGCTACTTGCGGTGGCCAGCAGAGCCGGATCGGCCGCCAGTGGGGTGTAGATCGCCCGGATCAGCTCGGCCGCGGCGGCCAAGTCACCGGCCAAGGCCCGCTCCGGTAGCAGCTCCATGGTGGCAATCGGGCGCGGGGCATCGGCCCAGCCGGGGGCCGCCCGGAGCCCAGAGAGTGCGGCCCGGGCGGCTTCGGGTACCTCGCCAAAAGTGCGCACCGGATCACTGAAGACCACCGGTCCCACCCCAAAATGTGGCGCGAGCAGCCGGGCGGCTTTGGTCGGATCCGGAAGTTGCCCGGCCACCGCCAACAAGGTGGTGCCGTGGGTGCCGGTTAGTAGGTCAATGCGGTACGACTCGGCGGCCCGGCGCAGCACTTCGAGTGAGCTTTGGGGATCAGTGGCTGGTGCCGGTCCCGCGATCACCACCATTGAGGTATCGCCGGACCAGCCGAGTGCGGTGATGCGCCCCAACACCGATTCATCTAGTTCATCGCGCAGCAAGGAGTCGATAACCAGGGCTTCGAGCCGGGCATCCCAAGCACCCCGGGCCTCGGCCGCCCGCGCGTAAACCTCAGCTGCCGAAAACGCGATTTCGCGGGAGTAGCGCAAGATCGCCTCCCGAAGCGCTGGGCGGTCTTCGGGGGGCACAATTTCATCGACGGCAGATTCGACCACCGCGATGGTCGTCCGCACCAGGGCGACTGTTTGCTCAAGTGAGATAACGCGGGCTAACTCGCGCGGAGCCGCGCCGAACACATTGGTGGTGAGTGCGGGTTGGCTGGTCGGGTTGTCGAGCCAGGTGATGAATGCGGTGATCCCGGCTTGGGCAACCGAGGCAACCCAGGTGCGCTCTTGGGCACCTAGGCCCTGGTACCAGGGCAAGCCTTCTTCCATGAGCGCGGTGGCGGCCGTGGTCAGTGAACTGGTGGCCTCGGTGAGGCGCGGTGTGATTTTTGATGCGGGCGACATCCGCTCCTGCCTGCGCTAACCGATGGAGATGCCGACAAGGCGGCCGACGAAGAAGGTAATAAGGGCCGCCCCCGCACCCCAGCCAAATTGGCGAAGCGCCGAGAAAACTACGCCGCGTCCGGAGAGTCGCCCTACCACGCCCCCGACCACTAACAACGCGATAACCGCCAACGCGATTGCTAGATAAAGCGGTGTCGTTGTCGAGGCGCCGGGCGCGGTGAAGAACAGATAAGGAATTACAACCACGCAGGCGCCGACGGCAAATGCGATGAAACTCGATAGTGCGACTTTGATCGGGGAGCCCAGTTCATTTGGATTTAGGCCAAGTTCCTCGCGAGCAAGAGTGTCGAGGGCGCGCTCGGGATTGGCCATGAGCTGTGCTGCGGTAGCAGCGGCGGTTTCCTTAGTCAGACCCTTTGCCCGGTAGATGAGTTCAAGTTCGCGCTGCTCCTCTTCGGGCTTATCTCGGAGCTCACTTGCTTCCATGGCAATCTCGCGCCGGAAGAGATCACGCTGACTGGCAACGCTGACGTACTCACCAGCGGCCATTGAGAAGGCCCCAGCCAGCAGGCCGGCCAAGCCGGCGAACAAAATCGTGCTGTTGTTGGGAGCGGCGCCGGCGAAGCCCATGACCAGCGCGGTGTTTGAGACAAGACCGTCGCTGATGCCAAAGACCGCAGCCCGGGTGGCACCGGATCGATCACCGCGGTGCCAGGTTTCGGCGAAATCAGGCATACCGGGGGTGAACTCTGGGACACCGGCACCGCGCATGGCGCGAAAGCGCTCCGCGTGCTCACGTTCATCAGCAGGCATCGTCGAAAGAGCTTCGGGCTCGTCGTCATACATGCCGGCGTCATCGCCCTCGGCTTGCTCCAGATGCGCGAGCACACCATCGAGTCCGGCTGCCCGGGCACGCTTGATCAACCGAGCGTCGTTGGCATCCAAGGAGGTAGGGGCCGACGGAACCTCGACCCCATACTCTTCGAGCTTGGCAATCCAATGCGCTGCGTGCTCATCTTCGACGCCGGCTAATTCGATGAGCGCCTCACGGCGGTCACCGGTCACTGTTTCGGCCAAGGCGCGATACAACAGCGAGGCTTTGCGCTCAGCATCGAGATAACTTAAGAAACGTTTTGGATCGTTCGTCATCCCGAGCCCTCCGTGCTGCCCGCATCGGCCGCAGCCGGATCGTGCAGCTGGTAGCGGTCGATTGCCTCGCGGACCCGCGCCGGGTCGATCTCACCGCGCTTGGCGAGCATGGCAAGTGTCTGCGTCGTGATCGACTCAGCATCAACCAGGAAATGTCGTCGTAACGCCCCGCGGGTATCAGACATGCCCCAGCCATCGGTGCCAAGTGAGATGAAATCGGTGGGCACCCAGTCACTGATTTGGTCTTGGACAGCGCGCATCCAATCGGAGACTGCTACCACCGGGCCGGGCCGCCCACTCAGGCACTTGGTTACGTACGCCTGCCGCGGCTCGTCGTCAGGTTGCAACAGGTTGTGCCTGTCGACCGCAAGGCCATCGCGCCGCAGCTCATTCCAAGAGGTCACCGACCACACATCGGCCTGCACCCCCCAATGATCACGGAGCAACTCTTGGGCCTTTAACGCCCAGTTAACCCCAACCCCGCTGGCCAGTAACTGCGCTTGCACACCGGCACCGGTGGCGGGGCTGACAAGATGCATACCGCGCAAGATGCCTTCGACGTCAACGCCTTCGGGCTCAGCGGGTTGCGGATAAGGCTCGTTGTAGACGGTCAGGTAGTAGTAGATGTTCTCTGGGTCTGGACCGAACATTCGGCGTAGACCATCCTTGAAGACATGCCCAATTTCGTAACCGAAGGCTAGGTCGTAGGCAACTACTCCTGGATTGGTGCTCGCTAGTAGTAGCGAGTGCCCATCTTCATGTTGGAGGCCCTCGCCATTAAGGGTGGTGCGGCCGGCAGTTGCGCCGAGGACAAAGCCCCTAGCCATTTGATCCATTGCCGCCCAAAAGGCATCACCGGTGCGCTGGAAGCCAAACATGGAATAGAAAATGTAAATCGGAATCATCGGTTCGTTTTGCGTTGAGTACGAGGTGCCGACGGCTGTGAATGATGCGACGGAGCCAGCTTCGTTGATCCCCTCGTGCAAGATCTGCCCCGAGGTCGACTCCTTGTAGGAGAGCATCAACTCGCGGTCAACCGAAATGTACTGCTGCCCATGCGGTGAATAGATCTTGGCAGTAGCGAAGAGGGAGTCCATCCCAAAGGTGCGGGCTTCATCAGGGATGATCGGCACCAGTCGGTGCCCGATGTTCTCATCCTTCAGCAGATCTTTAACCAAGCGCACGAATGCCATGGTGGTGGCGATGGCTTGCTTGCCGGAGCCGCGTTTTACGACCTCATAGGCTTCATCGCCGGGTAGTTCAAGGACTTTCGCGACGGTGCGACGCGTTGGTATCGAACCACCGAGTTTCCGCCGGGTTTCGACCATGTACTGCATGGCTTCATCCTCGGGGCCGGGGTGGTAGTACGGCGGCAGGTACGGGTCCATCGCGCTATCGGGGATCGGGATATGCAACCGGTCGCGAAAGACGAGTAGATCCTCCAGGGTCAGTTTCTTCATCTGGTGGGTTGAGTTACGACCCTCGAAATGCGATCCGAGGGTCCAGCCCTTGATGGTTTTGGCCAAAATAACGGTCGGCTGCCCCTTGGTCTTGGCGGCGGCCTCGTAGGCCGCATACATCTTGCGGTAGTCATGGCCGCCGCGTTGCAAGGCCCAGATCTCATCATCGGTCAACGACTCAACAAGCTTCGCGGTGCGCGGGTCGCGGCCGAAGAAATGCTCGCGGATAAATGCACCGTCCTCTGACTTGTAGGTCTGGAAGTCACCATCTGGGGTGGCGTTCATCAAGTTGACGAGGGCGCCGTCGCGGTCTGCGGCGAGGAGGTCATCCCACTTTCGGCCCCAGACGACTTTGATGACGTTCCAGCCGGCGCCCCGGAACAAACTCTCGAGTTCTTGAATTACTTTCCCGTTGCCGCGCACCGGACCATCAAGACGCTGCAGATTGCAGTTGACCACGAAGATCAAATTATCGAGTTCCTCGCGCGCTGCTAACCCAATTGCGCCTACTGATTCAACCTCGTCCATCTCGCCGTCACCTAAGAACGCCCAGACTTTCTGCTCGGAAGCATCCTTGATCCCCCGATCAGTGAGGTACTTGTTGAAGCGGGCCTGATAGATCGCATTGAGTGGGCCAAGACCCATCGACACGGTCGGAAACTGCCAAAACCAAGGCATGAGTCGCGGATGCGGATACGAGGGCAACCCACCTGAGTGATGTGAGACTTCCTGGCGGAACCCGTCGAGTTGATCCTCGGTTAGGCGGCCTTCTAGGTAGGCCCGGGCGTAGACCCCGGGGGAGGCATGGCCTTGGAAGAAGACCTGATCGCCACCGGATGGATGATCTGGGCCGCGGAAAAAGTGGTTGAAGCCGACTTCGTACAAAGTAGCTGATGAGGCATAACTTGAGATGTGGCCGCCGACGCCGATACCCGGGCGTTGGGCGCGGTGCACCATGATGGCGGCGTTCCAGCGGATGTAGGCGCGAATTTGCCGCTCGATGACTTCGTCACCGGGAAACCAAGGTTCACGCTCGGGTGCGATTGAGTTGATGTAGTCGGTACTGCGCAGGCTTGGCACTCCGACATTTCGTTCGGCGGCGCGGCGCAGCAGCGACAGCATCAAATAGCGGGCGCGGTAGTTACCGGAGTTGTCAACCAGATTATCGAAGGATTCAACCCACTCTGCGGTTTCGTCTGGGTCCACATCGACGTATTGGGTTGGCAGTCCGCTCGCGAGGAGCGGGTCACGATCGCGCGCGGGGGCCACGTAGTGCACCCTTTCGTCGGTCGGCTACCGGGATCGCCGGTGGCCGGAGCGAATACTTAGCGGGCACTGGTGGTGCCCGGGACATTGTCTCGTATTCGCGCCGCACGGGGGTCAGGTGGGGGTTTTCTTGGGGTATTCGGGCACACTGCTTGCAATCGGGCCGTGAGTCCGCTGGACTACGGGCGTGGATTTCTAAGACTATTGTTTCAAACAGGTCACCTGACCTGGCCAGCACCGGGTAGAACTGCGCTAACAGTTACCGCAGTCCGACACAGAAAGAGGGGTTCTTGGTGACCGCCGCAGCGGACCGTGACGAGGCTCGAAAGCGAGCAACACGTCTGGGACTTGATCTTGGTATGACGATTCAAGAGCTTGGGTACGACAGCGATGTCGATGAGGAACTGCGCGCCGGAATCGAGGACGTCATTGGCGGCGACCTAGTTGACGAGGATTACGACGATGTCGTAGACGTAGTGATCATGTGGTGGCGCGATGAGGATGGTGACCTTGTCGACGGCTTGGTTGATGCCATCGGACCCCTGACCGATCACGGCGTGGTTTGGCTTTTGACGCCAAAGCCGGGCCGCGATGGCCACATCGAAGCTGAGGATATTGCCGATGCGGCCCCGACCGCCGGCCTGCAGCAGACCAGCACCATCAGTGCCGGCGCCAATTGGCAGGGCACCAGATTGGTGGCCCCCCGCGCCAAGAGGTGACATTGGCGGCGGTTTAACGGGGGTGGCCTTGGTGGGCCCAGCCGGACTCGAACCGACGACATCCTCGGTGTAAACGAGGCGCTCTACCAACTGAGCTATGGGCCCGGAGTGAGGCTACCGATTGCTGCGTCGGGCCACCTGGTGCGGGTAGCCTGAGGGGGTGTCGCAGCCAACTTTCCGGGAAGTCGTCTCAGTCCTGGACCTGGCATACCCACCCGCATTGGCCGCGGACTGGGATGCGGTCGGCCCCGTGTGCGGTGACCTTGATGCGACCACCTGCTCGGTGCTGTTCGCGGTCGACCCCGTCATGGAAGTTGTTGACGAAGCCCTGCTGGCCCAGGTCGACCTAATCGTCACCCATCACCCGCTCTTCTTGGCCGGGGTGCACTCGGTAGCAGCGACCACGGCCAAAGGCAAGATCGTGCAGACGTTGATTAGCCATGGCATCGGGCTATTTTGTGCTCATACCAATGCCGATCATGCGAACCCGGGCGTTTCCGATGCGCTAGCGGCGAAGCTCGGGGTCGCGGACCTGCGTCCCTTGGTGCCGACTCTGGTGGCGACTACTTTCGGGGAACCAGCAACTGGTACGGGGCGGGTCGGTGAGTTACCGGAGACCTTGACCTTGGAGCAGTTCGCCGAGTCGGTGGCCGCCGCCTTGCCAGCGACCAAGCACGGGGTGCGGGTGGCCGGTGACCTACAGACCCCGGTACGAACCGTGGCGGTCTGCGGGGGCGCCGGCGATGGGTTCTTGGCCGATGCGGCCTTGGCCGCTGATGTTTATGTCACCTCGGATTTGCGCCACCACCGGGCCTTGGAGCATTTAGCCGAGGGTGGCTGCGCGCTAATTGACATCGCGCACTGGGCGGGTGAATGGCCATGGCTGGAGCAGGCGGCGGGTGCGCTGGTCGCCGGGCTGGGTAGCCAGGGCAGTAGCGTTCGCACCATCGTCTCGCAGCTGCCGACCGATCCATGGACGGCACGGGTACTGCCGGCGCCATCACAAGGGAGCACGTCCTGAACGCTGAACCGGTAAGCCAACTGCGGTTACTTGAATTACAGGACCGCGATACCCACTTGGCGCAAATCGACCACCGGGTGCGGACGTTGCCCGAAGCGACCCGGCTGGCTGAATTAACCGCCAGGTTAATCCGGGTCCGTGACGAAATTACCGCCGCCGAAACCATCGCCGGTGACCTGCGCCTTGACCAAGCGCGCGCCGATGCCGACGTCGAGCAAGTACGCGAGCGATCTAGACGCGATCAAGAGCTTTTAGATGCCGGCACCATCAATGACTCAAAGCAGTTGCAGAGCCTGCAACATGAACTAGGGTCACTGGCCCGTCGTCAACTCGAACTCGAAGACGTTGAACTTGAGGTAATGGAGCGGGTAGAAGGTGCCAATGCTGCGGTACGTCACTTAACAGGTGAACGGGATCAATTGGAGATAGATCAGGCCGAGGCGACGGCGGTGCTAGCGAATTTAATGGCGGGTATTACTGCTGAACGCGAGGCCACGGCGGCTGAGCGCGATTTGATTAAGTCCGAGATACCTGATGACCTGCTCGCGTTATACGAAAAAATTAGAGTCGATCACGACGGGGTGGGGGCAGCGCGCCTTTATCGAGGCCAATGCGAGGGCTGTCGAATGCAATTGCCACCGAGTGAAATCCAGGCCCTTCGAGATGCGGCGCCAAATGCGGTGCTTCGATGTGAGGAATGCCGCCGGATCCTAATCCGCACTCCCGAATCAGGCTTGTGAGCGCCGCGGATCGATGACTCGTTCACTGATTGTCGAAGCCGATGGGGGTTCGCGCGGTAATCCAGGCCCCGCCGCATTCGGCACGGTGGTGCGTGATGCAATTTCCGGCTCGATCCTTGCTGAAGTTGCCGAGTACCTTGGTGTAGCGACCAACAACGTTGCCGAATACCGCGGAGCCATCCGCGGCCTCGAGCAGGCATTCGCCCTCGACCCGGATGCGGCTATCGAAGTTCGCCTGGATTCGAAGTTGATCGTCGAGCAGATGTCCGGGCGTTGGAAGATCAAGCACCCGGATATGCGGGAGCTGGCCCTTGCAGCCCGGGATATTTTCCCGCCGGGGCAGGTGACCTACGTGTGGGTGCCGCGGGCCCAAAACGTGGTGGCAGATGCCTTGGTGAATGAAGTTCTCGATCTGGCACTCGCTGGTGGGCCGACGGAGATCTTTCGGCTGGCCGGTGAGCTGCCGGCCGACCTTGATGTGAGCGACGTAGTGGGCGGCGCCCAGGAGGCCCATGCGCGGGCCGTGGTGGAAAAGGCTCGACCGGCTAATCGAATGGTGGGCTGGACTGATTTAGGGCCGCCGACTATTACCGTATTGGCCCGGCATGGGGCAACTGCCTTCAGCTTGGAGAAGCGATTCAGCGGACCAGGTGGGCAAGATCTGCCACTGGCACCAATCGGGGTACTGCAGGGGCAGGCGTTGGCCGATGAGCTCGCCGAGCGCGGGGGGATCGATTTGATCATCGCCTCGCCCTTGCTGCGCGCGCAACAGACCGCGCAACTTGTGGCCAAGGCCACCGGTCTGGAAATCAAGACCGAAGCGGACTTTGCCGAGTGCGCCTTTGGCGAGTGGGACGGTCTGACTTTCGCAGAAGTGCAGGCGGGCTGGCCCGACCTGGTCGAGGAGTGGCTTCGGTCCACGGCGGTGGCGCCACCTGGTGGCGAGTCACTTGATGAGGTTAAATACCGAGTCGATCGTGGCCGGCGCCGGTTGATCGACGAATTTGCCGGCCAACGATTGGCCGTCATCGCCCACGTGACCCCGATCAAAATCATGGTTGGGATCGCCGTCGACGCGGCTCTTGACAGTGTCTTTCGCATGGAGCTCTCGCCTTGCTCCATCACAACCTTGGCATGGTTCCCCGACGGCAATGCCTCAATGTTTAGCTTTTCGGAGTCGGGGCACCTGCGCAACGTTCGCTCGCCGGACGGCACCTAGGCACAGTCAAGAGATAAGTTCAGATCTCGCGGACGATGATGTCCAAAGTCGCCGCCCGCTCGACCTTGGCGGGTTCGATTAGTTCACAGTGAAAGCCCACCTCGGTGATTGCGGCAATCAGCGCATTGATGCTCTTAGGCACGGACCCAGATTGCATCAGGGCGCGAACAAGGCGCCCCTTGGTGGCCTTGTTGTGGTGGCTGACAACCGATCGCTTACCACTTCTTTCGAGCAGCACGCGACCGACCACGGCGCGCTGGGCTGCCGCTGGCGGGATTGGTCCGAGTGCAACATAGGTGCCTGAACGCAGATCGAGGATGACGCCGGGTTCGGTGTCGAGTGCAGAACTAAGCAACTCGCGCCAGTACAGCGCAAGGGCGCCAATCTTCGGAAGGGTTGCATCGCCACTTAACCGATAGGCTGGGATCAGATCACTTGGCCGCAGGAACCCAAATAGCGCGGAGGCGATGACCACGCGCTGATCCAGGCGCCGCCGCTGTGCGGAGGTCATCGATGGTGCATCGAGTGCTTCGTAAAGCACGCCGGTGTAAACCTCGATCGCCGGCCCGGCCGGTGCCTTGGTCAGCAGCGAATTAAGACGAACCTCATCTTGCTGGGTCGGCCCCAGGCCGAGCACCTTCGCGGCACCGCGCGGGTCCTTGGCGCACATGGTCATCAGGGCTTTGAGCACTTTGCTCCGGGCTGGGTCTAATTGCGGGAAAGACAAGCTCGCCGGCTGCATCGGCTGACCACGGGTAGGACCAGTTTTGCCCTCACTTGGTGGGAGCACAATGAGCACATGGTGACGTTAGCGCAGGGGTGGGCCCCACGGTTAAGGGCTGCGGTGATTCTCAAAGCCGTGTTGGCACTCGGCGCAGCGGCGCTGGTGGGAGCTTGCTCGGCCCCAGCCGTCGATAGCAGCTGCGAGCTTTCAGGGGCCCTTGACGAAATTGGCCACATCGTTTCAGAGTCTGGACTGGTAATGGACTCGGTTGAGATAGCGGTATGCGCTGACTCCTGGACTTATGTGGTGGCCACCATCAGCGGCTCACCCAGTGGGCCGACTTCAGATCCTTTTTTGTTTCGCGAGGACGCCGACATGGTGGTCTTGGTGGCTCCGGAGACCGCCTGCGAGAACGTGGCGGGTAACCCCGAGGGGCTGCCCGTGGTTCCTGAGCAATTACGTGCTCAAGTGTGCGACAGTTAGTAGATAAAGCAAATAACTGA
>CAJBZP010000014.1 GCA_903960135.1 uncultured Actinomycetes bacterium
GCCCTTGGTGTTGGTTGGGTGCGCCCGGGTGCGGGTGGTATCGGCGGCACCCTAAACCCCTCGGGTATCTATTGCGCGCCCTGTGCGTGCTTTGAGGGTAATGAAGAGTAAGTAAAAGAGTTGTTGAAATTCACAACTAAGGGAGTGGAGATTACATGTCGAAGAGTGAAGTTAGTGCCCCGGTTAGTTCGGCGGCCAGTGCTCGGTTGGTACTCGGCGTTGGCCCGGTGCGCCCGGGTGCGGGTGGTATCGGCGGCACCCTAAACCCCTCATGGTTGGGCTGTTCCTTACTGCCTTTTGAGGGTAATGAAGAGTAGCAATGTTCCCTACCGTTAGGTGGGGTGTTTAAAGCCCGTTACTGGCCCCAGACCGCTGTTGGTTTGGGGCCGCTTGCTTGCGGAGAGTGAACCGGCCCATCACTGTTCGTTGCAGCGCTGGCAAGGGCCATTTGCGAGATGTGCGAAGATCTGCGCCTATAGTTTTATTGGAGGTAACGTGGGCACGGTGATCACCTACTCCCCAAAGGTGTTCATTCCGCTCACCATGCTCTGTCGTGACCGCTGCGGCTACTGCACCTTTGCCCAATCGCCAGCGCACCTACCGGCGCCGTACCTAAGCCCAGATGAAGTCCTCGAGATCGCCCGTCAAGGCGCCGCCGCCGGTTGCCATGAGGCACTCTTCACGTTAGGGGAGTTTCCCGAGGCCAGGTACCCGGTGGCGCAGGAGTGGCTCACCGCCCACGGGTACCGCACCACCGTTGAGTATTTGGCCGCCATGTGCCAACTGGTTTTGGACGAGACCGGCCTGTTGCCGCATGCCAACGCCGGTGCGCTCAACGCCGCCGACCTAGCAACCCTTCGCCAGGTGGCACCTAGCCAAGGCATGATGATTGAGTCCCTACGGGCTGACCTATCGGCCCACCGCGGCGCCCCCGACAAGACTCCCGAGCGTCGCCTGGCGACTTTGGCGTTTGCCGGAGAGTTGGCGATCCCATTCACGACCGGCATCTTGGTCGGGATCGGGGAGAACCGAGCCGACCGGATCGAGGCGTTGGAGGCGATCGCGGCGGCTCATCAACGCTACGGGCATATCCAAGAGGTGATAGTCCAGAACTTCGTTCCAAAACCTGGCACCTTGATGCGCGAGCACCCAGCGTGCTCAGAGGCTGATCTAGTTGACGCCATCGCCCTAGCGCGCAGTATTTTGCCAGCTGATGTCCACCTGCAGGCGCCACCGAACTTGGTTGATGACCCAACCGTGTTGATCGAGGCCGGTATTGATGACTTCGGTGGGATCTCCCCGGTAACCGCCGACCATGTCAATCCGGAAAAACCGTGGCCGAGTATCTCCTCGCTGCGCGCGGTGGCGCAGTCGCGTGGGATGTCACTTGTGCCGCGCTTGACGATCTACCCGGAGTTCGCCCTTGATCCAAATCGTTGGCTGGATGAGAACCTGCGGTTTGCGGTACTTGACCGAAGTGATGCACAAGGGTTCGGCCGTGATGATCCCGGGGCCACCTTCCCCGAGCGGCACGAGGCGGCCGCGAATGTCGGGACCGGCGCTGAAGTGGTGCAGATAGGGCGGCGCTCAACCACCTGGTACTCCGGTGCGGATCGGGCGCCGATGCAACTAATAGGGATGGCACTAAAAGGCGGGTCAACATCGCGGGCAGCCATTAGCGGACCGATTCGTGAAGTATTAACTGGGGCTGAGCTTGGTCAGGAACTAGATGTAGGCCAAATCACTACCTTGTTCACGGCACGTGGCGCCGAGGTCGCTGCGGTTGCAGCCCTTGCCGACCACCTGCGAGCACAGGTAAATGGCGACGAAGTCACGTTCGTCCACAACCGCAATATCAACTACACGAATGTCTGCACCTTTAAGTGCACTTTTTGCGGCTTCTCAAAGGGCCCGCTGTCCTTGAATCTACGTGGTGCACCGTACCTGCTGACCAATGACCAAATAGCTGACCGCGTGCGCGAGGCGGCTGCACTTGGTGCGACTGAGGTTTGCTTGCAGGGTGGAATCCACCCGGATTTCGACGGCGACTACTACGTCGAGGTTTGTCGAACGGTCAAGGCTGCGGTACCTGAAATGCACATCCACGGCTTCACCGCCCTTGAAGTAACCGAGGGTGCTCGCCGGCTGGGTGAGCCACTTCGGGAATACCTAGGCCGAATGAAGGAAGCAGGGCTGAGTTCACTGCCCGGCACTGCGGCGGAGATTTTGGACGATGAAATCCGAGCGATCTTGTGCCCGGACAAAGTCAACACCGAACAGTGGCTACAGTGCCATGAGATTGCGCACGAGATCGGCCTTCGGTCTAACGTGACCATCATGTTCGGCAGTGTTGAACAGCCGGTGCACTGGGCCCGACACATCGTGCGCACCCGCGAGCTGCAAAAGCGTACCGGCGGGTTCACTGAATTTATCCCGCTGCCTTTCGTGCACATGGCTTCACCGATTTATCTGAAACGCCGGGCGCGACGTGGGCCTACGTGGCGCGAGACCGTGCTCATGCATGCGGTCGGGCGCATTGCCTACCACGGGCAGATCGACAATATCCAGGCCTCCTGGGTCAAGTTGGGTGTTGACGGCGCGCGCCAGTTGCTGCAGGCAGGGGTCAATGACCTCGGCGGCACCTTGATGGATGAAAATATCTCGCGCGCCGCTGGTGCGACCCACGGGCAAGGCCTGACTCCTGCGGACTTCCAAGCTGTCTGCGACCCGATCGGCCGCACGGCCAAGGAGCGCACGACTTTTTATGGATCGAAGGCCGTAAACGAAATAACTGCGTCCGTATGAAGGTTGGGTCGTTGGTGGCCGCCGTGCCTAAGCGCTCGTATCTCGGCACACCGGCTACGGCTCCCGGCCCGGCCGGACCGCAGATGCTAAAAGCCTTCGGCCGGATTCGCAATAACCCCTTGATGTATTTAAATGAAGTCTGGCAGGAGTACGGCGATGTCGTGCAATTTCCGATTCCCCGGCCACCTTCATATCTGGTGGTGGATCCAGCGGGCGTCGAACGCGTCCTGCTTGGCAGTGCCCGCGACTACGGTAAGTCGACTATCCAGTACCGAGCGTTATCTTTGGTAACCGGCGAGGGGCTGCTGACCGCCGATACCGAAGTCTGGCGGCGCCAGCGGCCGATGGTGCAACCGGCTTTTCACCACGAGAGCCTGGCCGCGATCGCCGGTCACATTGGCATCGCTATTGATCGCATAACCAATGACTGGCATCGGGCAGGTTCTGGCACCGTCATCGATGTTGATGCGGCCATGATGCACGGCGCATTGGAGGTGGTGGGCCATTCCCTCTTCGGCTCGGACTTAACAGGTGACGCCGAACAACTAGCCAGCGCCACCCTACGTGCTTTAGATGTAGTCATCGCCCGGGCTCGGGTGCCCATCGCCCCGCCGGGTTGGGTTCCTACCCCCGCGAATCGAATCCTCCGCCGGGCCAATGGCCAACTAGATGCCGCGGTGCGCGCCATGTTGCAGGATCGGCGTGCCCTGGCTAGGGAGCGGCCGGTGGACATGCTCGATATCTTGCTCTCGGTGCGCGATGAGGATGGTGTTGGTCTTACTGAATCCCAGATTCGCAATCAGATGGTGACCTTCATTGTTGCTGGGCACGAGACGGTGGCGAGTGCCTTGACGTGGGCTTGGGCGTTACTCGCTGCAAATCCAACATGGCAAAAGCAAATGCAGGATGAAGTTGATGAGGTGGTGGGCGCGCGTGCGGTCACCTTCGCTGATTACCCTCGGTTACCGGTCACCCGGGCAATCTTCGATGAGGTACTGCGCCTTTATCCGCCCGCCTGGTTAATCACCAGAAAGGCACTTGCGGGCGATGTGCTCGGTGGCCGGGAAGTGCCCGCCGGTGCACTAATCATCTTGAGCCCGTATCTACTGCACCGGCACCCAGATATTTGGGATCGACCAGCGGACTTCGACCCCGGCAGGTTTCTGAGTGGAAAAGTAAATCGAACCGCATTCATTCCGTACGGGTACGGGCCCCGGCTTTGTGTTGGTCGAGACTTCGCCTATCTGGAGGGGGTATTGATGTTGGCTGGTTTGGGTGGGCGCTTTGAAGTTGAATTTCCGAGCGGGGCGTCGATGCCTGCGGGTAAACCACTGGTCACGATCAGGCCACCTGCCGGGATGCCACTTGTGGTGCGCACGCGCGCATAGTTCAGTTGGCGAGTAGCCGCAACACATCGGCGTGCAGCAGCTTGTTGGTGGCGACCGCGGAGCCGCCGGTTAAGGTCGGGCCGCCGTCATAAGCGGTTATTTGCCCGCCGGCCTCTTCAACAATCGGGATCAACGCGGCAACGTCGTAGGATCCAAGATCAGCCGGCTCAACCGAGATGTCAACGGCGCCTTCTGCTACCAGCATGTGCGACCAAAAATCGCCGTAGGCTCGTTGGCGCCAGGTGGCTGCCGCCAGTCTAGGTAGCGTGTCTTCCCAGCCAACTGAATCCGAATACGACAATGACGCATCGGCGAGCGCACGCACCGAGCTAACTCGCAGCCTGGTTGCGGGTGCCCCAAATGCGGACACCCAAGCGCCGCCACCCACCCGGGCCCACCAACGCCGACCAAGCGCTGGTGCGGACACCACGCCGAGGACAACCACATCGTCTATGGCAAGGGCAATCAGGGTCGCCCAGACAGGCACCCCGCGTACATAATTCTTGGTGCCGTCGATCGGGTCGATAATCCACTGCCTGCTGGCATGGCCCGTCACCCCGAACTCCTCACCGAGGACCGAGTCATGTGGGCGCTGCTCGTCGAGTAACTGACGCAGCATTTTTTCGGTCCGAAGATCGGCTTCGGTTACCGGTGTCAAATCCGGCTTGGTCTCGATGATCAGGTCAAGTGAGCGAAAGTGTGCCATCGAAATTGCATCGGCAGCGTCGGCCATAGCTAGGGCTAGATCGAGGTCAGCCGCAAATTCAGGGGTCACGCGGTGAAATCTATCGGCCGCCAATATGTTTAGGTGGTGGACTTGCCCTTCGACACCATTTTCGGACTCCCCGTCCACGCGTTAGTGGTCCATTCGGTGGTGGTGCTCATACCACTGAGCGCAATCGGGGCGGTCCTGATGGCAGTGCGGCCTAGTTTCTCGAGGCGCTTTGGCCCGCTGGTTGTGTTGCTCGCCTTCCTTGCCGCGGGCTTTTCGGTCATCAGCGAGAAATCCGGTGAGCAGTTGGCCGAGCGTGTTGGCCTACCGCTGGTGCACTCAGAGCTGGGCTCGTCCATGCCGCTGATCGCCATCGCTTTCTTCGTGGTGCTACTTGTTTTTTGGCTATTTGATCGGGGGATCCCGCGCAACCGCCACCGGCCGGTCTGGGTTCGACTGTTAGCGGTGGTTCTGATTGCGCTGGCGGTGCTTGCGACCATCTGGGTGATCCGCGTCGGTCACTCCGGTGCGGAAGCTACTTGGTCGTATAAAATCGAGCAGACAAATAAGTGAATCGGACCAATTAACTGGTTGGGAGTGCCACCCCGGCGAGCAGTCGTCGCATAGAAGCAAGGCGTTCCTGCACGGCCGGTGGCTGACCTGGGGCCCACAGGTTCAGGCCGCAATCTGGTTCATCATGTGAACAGGCCCGTGGGCAGTGTTCGATTCCCGGTGCCAAATCCTCGAATGAGCTAATGACGCGATCGGCGTCGACATGGGCGAGGCCGAATGAGCGGATCCCTGGGGTATCGATAATCCAACCGCCACCGCCAAGTGCGATGGCGACAACACTGGTCGAAGTGTGTCGACCCTTTCCTGTGACCTGATTTACGCCACCGGTGGAGCGGTCGGTGCCGGGCACCAGGGCATTGACCAGAGTGGATTTACCAACCCCCGAGTGCCCGATGACTACGGTCACCTGATCTTGCAGGGCGGCAACCAGTGCTGGTGTCGGACATTTTTGATGAACCTCAAAAACCGGGATATCAAGTGGCAGGTACATGCGATTAAGTTCGTCGGGGGAGTGCAGGTCGGTCTTGGTGACTATCAGCAGCGGCCGGATTCCGGCATCGTAGGCGGCAACGAAGGCCCGATCAATTAGGCCAGGGCTCGGATCTGGGTTGGTGGTGGCCGTTACCACGGCAAGCCTCGTCGCATTGGCAACTATGACTCGCTCGACCGGGTCACTGTCATCAGCGGTGCGGCGTAGGGTGGAGAGCCGTTCTTGGCGACGCACTATGCGCGCCTGAGTATCCGAGGCACCACTTAGGTCACCGACGAGGTCAACTTCGTCCCCGACCACCAATCCTTTGCGCCCGATCTCACGTGCTTTAACGGCATAGATGAGCGTGCGCACTCCGCCGGTGTCGCTGCCGGCCAGTGCAACGGTGAATCTTCCGCGATCAACCGCGACGACGGTGCCGGCTTTAGCTTCGTCATGTGTGGGTCGGTCCTTCGATCTGGGTCGAGATTTACCGCGAGCGGGTCGAATCCGGACGTCATCTTCGTCCATGCGATTCATTCGATCACGCTGTCGGCTCACGCATCACCGGCTGAGGTTTTGTCACCTAACAGCTGTGCCCAGCGGCGCGGGAAGTCTGGCAGCGTCTTGTCGGTAGTTGCGATGTCTTCAATCTCAACATTGCGTACGTGCAATCCGATGACGGCACCGGCGGTTGCCATCCGGTGGTCCGCGTAGGTAGCCCAGCGGCCGCCGTGCATGAAGGCGGGCCGGATGTGCAAGCCATCCGCGGTCTCGACGGCGTCGCCACCAAGGTGGGTAATCTCATGGGCAAGTGCCTTGAGGCGATCGGTCTCATGGCCGCGAAGGTGGGCGATGCCGGTTAGGTGACTTTGGCTGTGCGCCAAGGCGGCGAGGGCTGCGATGGTCGGTGTTAACTCACCGACCGCGCCGAGATCGGCGTCGATTCCTGAAATATCGCCGGTCATCGACACCGTCAAGCCGGTGTCATCTAGCACCACTTGGGCGCCCATGCGCTCCAATAAGCCTATTAAGGCGGCGCCAGGTTGGCTGGTGCTGATTGGCCAACCCGTGATGGTGACGGTGCCCTTGGTAACTAATGCGGCGGCAAGGAACGGTGCCGCATTTGAAAGGTCTGGCTCAATTGGCCGATCCACGGCTCGGATCACTTGGTGATCGACCCGCCAGACATCGGCCGTTGAGGTATCAACTGCGACTCCATGCTCAGCGAGCATTTGAATGGTCATCGCAATATGTGGTGAACTGGGGATCGAAGCACCCACGTGCTTGATCGTGAGTCCGGTTTCATAGCGGGCCCCGGAAAGCAGGAGTGCCGAGACGAACTGGCTGGAGGCTGACGCATCGATCGTGACGAGGCCGCCGGCAACGCCGCCGGCTGCAGTGATGGTGAAGGGTAATTGGTCACCGGCGACAGTCACGCCAAGGGCGCGCAGGCCATTTAGTGTCGTTGTCATCGGTCGATTGCGCGCGCCTAGGTCGCCGTCGAAACGGATTTCACCGGTCGCGAGTGCGGCAAGTGGCGGCACAAATCGCATTACGGTTCCGGCGAGACCGGCGTCGATGACCGCGGGACCGCGCAGGGGGCCAGGGGTGATTCGCAGATCGAAGTTTCCCGAGCTGCGACTTGGGCCGACTTCAATATCGGCCCCCAGCGCCACTAAGGCGCCAATCATCAACCGGGTGTCGCGGGCATCGAGTGCATCAATGATCTGGCTCGGGCCATCGGCCAAGGCTGCGAGGATGAGCGCGCGGTTGGTAGCGGATTTCGACCCTGGCACCGAAATTTTGGCGGCTACGGGGGCATGGGAGGTGGGCGCCGGCCACAAGTTCGTAGCCGGTTTCGGCTCGTTGCCGGGGGTGTTGGCTGCGATCATCAGGCCTTAAGCCTAGGCGGTGGTCCGCCGCCGGGTGGTCCGCCGCCGGGAGGTCCGCCGCCGGGTGGTCCGCCGCCGGGAGGTCCGCCGCCGGGTGGTCCGCCGCCGGGTGGTCCGCCAGCCGGCGGGAGCGAGACAAAACTTTGGGCGATGGCACCGGCAAAGGCATTGGGCACACTCGGGAAGGCCTCGGTGATGAAGTATGCGTAGGTACCCTTTGGGTAGTCCGGGGTAATGCAAAAGCGCCCGTTAGCCGCGTCTAGATCACCAGAGCCGGCTAGGTACTGGTAGTCCTGATTGAACCAACCGTTGTAGATCCCACCCGGACCAGATGGTCGGGTACCGCTCTTAAGCCGGTAGGAGGATTGCATCTCACGGACCTTCCCAGATTTCTTTGGGTTCGCGTAACCATGGCGCACATAAATCGGAAACCCATCACCGGCCCAACCGACAAGGGGTGAATGCCGCGAGCTGCCGAGCACATTGAGTAGTCCATCGGGGACCCCGTGGTAGTGGTAGGCGCCGGATGGCTGCACGTGAGCATGGTTAACGTCAATCCCTAAGTTGACCCCGCCGCCCAGCGCGTAATACTGCCAACCACTGTTCCGGTCGTTGTTCCAATACTCGGCGGCGAAAGGATCGAAGAGCACTCCGTCAACTGTGATACCGAATGACTGCGGGATTTCAAATGGCGTGATCGTTGCAAGTTTTGGTCGGGTAGGCAGGGTGTATGCGTAGCTCTGGGCGCTAATGGTGTTGGGGTTACCCGAATTAGGAAAGATACCTGGCTGATAATCCGGTAACCCATTAGAGGTGATAGTTCTGATTCCCTTACGCACCTTCACGCTTACCTGGCAACCGGTATTAGCATTTTGAATGGTGTAATCACCCAGGACGTTGACCGCCCGTTCGCCCTCGGCCGCAAAGGCGCGCAGCGCTGTTGCCCCCGAAGTAGTAATTGCGAAACCTAGGGATAGGCCGGCCACGAGAACATTTCGACGACTGATTTCCGTCATGCGACGAAGCATATGGGTTCGGTCTGCTAGCACTACGCTGATGAGGTGACAAAGCGCAATGATGGGTTAGATGTGCTGCCGGAACTAAGTGTTTCCGGGGCCCTCCTGCAATCGGGTCGTGGCCTAGGCTCAATCGGCCAGGTGGTGCGGCTGACTTTGGCGATCAGCGTGTCGTGGCTGGTTGCGATCTCCCTGACGCACAGCCAGTTGGGGATCTTCGCGCCCCTGACTGCGCTGATAGTCGTTCAAACTTCGCCCTGGAGCACCGTCGGTGTCTCGGTGCAGCGGATCCTCGGAACCGGTGCGGCTGTGCTGGTCTCGGCGCTTTGGGTGAACTGGGTGGGGTTGAGCTGGTGGTCGTTCACGATCGCGATCTTGGTATCACTACTGGCGGCGCGGGCCTTGCCTTGGTCGGTTGGTGGCCAACTGCAGATTCCGACCGCGGTGATTTTCGTAATGGTAATCGGCCCAAACACCATGGCTCAAGATCTTTGGCGGGTACTTGACGTGGTCATCGGCGGGGTAATCGGCATCGCTGCGGTTTATGTCTACCCGCCGAGACCCAAGCCGGAGATTTTCGAGGCCAAATTGCAGCTTCCCCGGGATGCGGCGATTGCCGTACTCGAAAGTATTGGCCTGGAGAGCGGCAGTGCGAAGGTGCCATTGGATAGTGGCGAGCTCCACAAGTACATCACGGCAAGTCGGGCCCTGCAGCCGCTGATGGCTGGTGCCCGAAGTGAGCTCGGGCGATTGGCCGAGAGCGTGCAATTCAACCCTCGGGGGGTTAAAGTCCGCGGTCGACTCGAGCAAGATGTAGTGAGACTTCGGCAAATCGGTGGCATCGTCATCCAGATTCGTGGGATCGCTGGATCGGCGAATTTGCTTTATGACCGTGGCTCGAGCCCGAGGCTCTCAGTGGCTGAGTTACGCGAAATCATCACTTTGAGTTCACACATGGCGCGGGTTTCACTGGGCGCAGGGGGCGACGCCATAGGGGTCACTGACCTGCAATTGCTAACCCAAATTGATGAATCCCTGCACGCTCTCCTACGCCGAACGGTCGATGAATTCATGTCGCACAACGACACGGTAAGTGACGCGCTCGCATCGGTTTCACTAGTCGGGCGCTTTGATAATTTCCGGCAGCAGTTGATGCTGTTTCACAATCTGGGCCCAGAGACTGAATTGGACGGTGCATAGGCCATGTGCGGGCGTTACGTGGCAGCACTTGACTTTGATGCGCTAGTCGAGGAGTTCGAGATCACTCGGGTGCCGGTGGAGCGATTGAGCGCCGATTACAACGTTGCGCCAACTAAACGGGTGTACCTGATTGCGGAGGAGCCAAAGAATGACCAACTTGGCAGGGCCCTTGAAATCGCCCGATGGGGGCTGATCCCAGCTTGGTCCAAAGACCGCTCTTGGGCCTCGCGCACGATAAATGCGCGGGTGGAGACGATTGCAGAGAAACCATCCTTTCGCAGTGCCTTCGCGAGCCGACGGTGCCTTATCCCAGCAAGCGGCTATTACGAGTGGTCCGGCCCACAAAAGCAGCCGTACTACATTCACGCGGCCGATGGTGCGCCGCTGGCCATGGCGGGCCTGTATGAATGGTGGCGGGACAAAAGCGTGGATGAGTCCGACCCGGGGGCGTGGACCCTGACCTGCTCGATCATCACCACGGCCGCCAGCTCGGAATTGACCCAGATTCATGACCGGATGCCGATCCTCGTCGCACCCGGGGATCGGGCCGGTTGGTTGGCTACCACTCGCGTTGGTCCGGCGGCATTGGCGGGGCTAACTGCGCCCGTTCCGCTGGCCGCCCACCCGGTTTCGACCGAGGTTAACAAGGTCAGCAACTTCGGCCCTGGCCTAATCGCCGGGGGCGCGGAATAGCCGGAACCGCCGCTACGTTGAGCAGGTAGTGATCCTCCTGCTGCCCAGCCCAACCGAAGCCAGCCCAACCGAAACCAGCCGCGCGCCAATAGAGTTGGCGCCAGTGGCTAAAAAAGAGTTCGATGAATCCTCGGTGACGGGCGCAGGTGCTCGTGTCGAGCGCTTTGAGCGCGACTCCTTGCCATTTATGGACCAGCTGTACGGGGCAGCCTTGCGAATGACCCGAAACCCAACCGATGCTGAAGACCTGGTGCAGGAGACTTACGTTAAGGCCTTTGCGGCCTTCGACTCTTTCACCGAGGGCACGAACATGAAAGCGTGGTTGTTTCGGATCCTGACCAATACCTATATCAACATCTACCGCAAAAAGCAGCGTCAACCATTCCAAACCGGCACTGATGAGCTAACTGACGGGCAGATTCACGAAGCCGAATCACATACCTCAAGAGGGCTGCGCTCTGCTGAGGTTGAGGCACTCGACCACTTAGTGGATGCCGAAATCGTCGAAGCCTTGGCTGCGGTACCGGAGGATTTTCGGTTGGCGGTGTACCTAGCAGATGTCGAAGGTTTCACCTATAAGGAGATCGCCGACATGATGGAGACTCCGGTTGGCACCGTCATGTCGCGGTTACATCGGGGTCGGCGAATTTTGCGTGATCAATTGACCGAGTACGCGATCGATCGCGGGCTCATTTCGGCGGCACCGACTGGGGGTCGGGCATGAGCTGCGGCAATCCACACGAGACTCCGTGCACCGAGGTACTTTCTTTGACCTATTTATATATTGACGGGGAGATTGACGAGGTGCACTACCTCGAAGTCAAGACGCACTTAACTCAGTGCCCGCCCTGTCGTGATACCTACTCGGCTGAGATCTTGCTCAAAGCGATGGTAAAACGCTCCTGCGAGGGCGCAGCAATCACCAAAGCCCGCCGAGCCCGTATCGCGGCCGAACTAAGGCAGATCAGCATCACTTATCTCGACTAGTTGCCGCGCCTGGCGCCAAGTCATGGGATGATGTGCTAATTCTAGGGAGGGCAAATGTCACAGACCATACGTGCTGAGATGGTCGCATCCGTCCTTGTCGTAGTCGCCGAAGTCGGTGACGAAGTTGGAGTCGGCGATACATTGGTGATTCTTGAGTCTATGAAGATGGAGATTCCGGTAGTTTGCGAGGAAGCCGGGGTGGTAAGTGAGATCGTGGTGGCCCCCGGCGATGTCGTACGTGAAGGCGATGTAATCGCCATCGTCTTGTAGTCGGTCGGCGCCCTCAGATGCCTGACTTCGCATTCGATGAGTTACTAAACGCTCAGGGCGACGCCACGATGACGGTGCAACCGGCTGATACGGCGGCGTGGATGGGCAGCGGTGAGGTGGAGTACCTGGCGACACCGCGTTTGATTGCTTTGCTTGAAGCCGCGACCTGCGCCGCCCTTGCCGGCCGTCTGTTGCCGGGACTCACTTCGGTTGGCACGCGAGTTGCGGTCGATCATCTTGCTGCCTCGCCGATTTCTGCCAAGGTGCACGCACACGCTGAAGTGATCGATGTAGTAGGTAAGCGCGTTTCTTTCGCGGTGAGCGCGACTCACACTTTAGTCTCGGGAGAGTCAAAGCGCATAGGCGTCGGCACCGTGACGCGAGCCATCGTCGATCGGGCTAAGTTCAGTTAGGGCACTTAGCCTTAAAGCATCTTGCGATAAACCTGCAGGTTGATCCCCGGCCGCGGCGCCCAGTCACGCTCGGGTAGTCGGTCAAAGCCCAACCTTTCATAGAAGCGGTGCCCATCAGCATTGATCTCAATTGCGCAGATAACCAATTGGGTCGCCACGCCCTGCCCGCGCATTTCGCATTCGGCAACCAACCGCTGGCCAATGCCCTGACCCCAGTTGGTTGGCTCAACGGCGAGAAATCGAAACTCCAGTTCACCGGGCACGGAAATCTCGGCGTACTCGGTTCCGGGCGGACAGATAGTGACAGTGCCGACGAGTTGGCCGCCGACTTCTGCCACCAGCACCAAGGCCTGTTCGGCGCGGTTGGCGACATCTCGGATCGTTGTTGCGTACTCATTGCCGGGCTCTAGGTGGCCGCCAACCTCATAGGCTCGAACGCAGAGGTCACCTGCGGCTACGTATTCAGCCGGGGTGATTTCGCGGATTTTCAAAGGTGGCTTTCCCTCACTGGTGCGTGGGGTCAATGTAGTGTGCTCTGCACTAGCCCGCGGCAGCAGCCGTGGGTGCAGTTAATCTGGCTCCGGGAGTGCAAATGCCCACCGTTCGAATTGAAAACGCAACTGTATGGACGGGGTCACCGATCACCGGTGGCGCCATCGCTATCAGTGATTCGGTGCTATTTGAAGGTGGGCGCATTTTGGCCCTCGGGGCAACGGCTAAGCGGTTGGCGGCCGATGAAGTAATCGATGCGGCTGGTGGCTTCATTTGCGCGGGCTTTGGTGATGGCCACGTGCACCCGGTATTTGGGGGGCTCGAACCGCAATTCGCGCCGATCCGTGATCGCGCCAGCGCCCAGGAGATTGCGCAGGTGGTTGGCAAGTGGGCCAAGGAGCACCCAACAGCGCAGTGGATTCGGGGCGAGGGTTTCGACCACACCTTGGCGCCAAACGGGGTGTTTTTGGCCAGTTGGCTTGATGCCGAGGTTCCCGATCGCCCGGTGGTATTGCGTGCCACCGACTATCACACCGTGTGGGTCAACTCCGAGGCCTTGCGTCGAGCCGGGTACCAGCGTGGCCTGGTGCAACCACATGACGGTGAGATTGTGCTCGACGAATTTGGCGACCCAACCGGCACCTTGCGGGAGTGGGGAGCCTGGCGACCGGTTTATGCATTGTTGCCGGAGGTGGAGCTCAAGACCCGCCTGGCCGCAATCGCGCACGCGAACGGGTGCTTTGCCGCTGCCGGCCTGACCTGGATTCAAGACGCCTGGGTGGAGGCAACCGATGTTGACACCTGGATCGAAGCTGATCGAAATGGCCTGGTTACCTGTCGCGTTGCGATGGCACTATGGGCCGATCCGAATACGTGGCGTGATCAAGTCGAACAATTTGTCGCCGCGCGAGCGCAAGTTAGTGACGCCGGCTCGCCGAGGCTGGTGGCAAATACCATCAAGTTTTTCGCTGACGGAGTGATCGAGTCGGCAACGGGTGCACTACTTGAACCGTATTGTGACTGCCCACATTCCAAGGGTATGCCAAACTGGCAACCCGATGAACTAAAGAGCGCGGTTGCGGCGATTGACGCCCTTGGCTTCCAGACACATATTCACGCCATAGGAGATGGTG
The DNA here is from genome assembly GCA_903960135.1 of uncultured Actinomycetes bacterium. Classification (GTDB taxonomy): domain Bacteria; phylum Actinomycetota; class Actinomycetes; order S36-B12; family S36-B12. The sequence continues at coordinate 14,047 of CAJBZP010000014.1, forward strand.
CGGCTCGGATGGCGCTGGATGCCATCGAGCATGCGAGCATAGTCAACGGTGCACGTGATCGGCGACCGGTCATCGCGCACACCCAGTTAGTTTCGGACGCCGACCTCGGGCGATTCGCCGAGCTTGGCGTGATCGCGAACTTCGAGCCGTACTGGGCAAAGTTTGACTCTTGGCAAACGGAATTAACCGAACCCCGATTGGGCGCGGAGCGGACCAACCGCCAATTCATGATTCGCACGATTTTACGAAGCGGTGCTCCCATCTCCTTCGGTAGTGATTGGCCCGTCACCACTTACGCACCACTTGCCGGTATCCAAGTGGCCGTGACGCGCAAAATGACTCCGACCGGACCTACCTGGATGCCACAGGAATGCCTGACGGTCGAGGAGGCACTACTCGCATACACCTCGGGGGTGGCCTTTCAGGCCGGGGACGAAAGCGGCGGCGTTATTCGGCCAGGTGCCAGAGCCGATTTAGTCTGGCTGGCGGCCGATCCGCGCGGCGTTGACCCGATGCAGATCGAGAACATCGCCGTGCTCGGAACTTGGGCAGCTGGCCACCGTGTTTGGCAGTGAAGGGATGCAATAAATGGCGCTGACCCCGGGGGAGTCAGATCGGCTTCTGCTTTTCACCCAATCACAGTTGGCCTGGCAACGCAAGGCGCGGGGCCTGCGCCTAAATCTTCCTGAAGCAACCGCGATAATCGCAAATGCCGTATGTGAGTTCGCGAGAGATGGCCTGTCGCTGCTCGATGCACGCGATGGCGCTGCGGGGTTACTCAAGGCTGATGATGTGCTCCCCGAGGTGCCATCGGTACTCACCGAGGTGCGGGTTGAGGCCAGATTCGACGACGGCACCCGATTGGTGATCGTGCGTAATCCATTCGGCTGCGCTGAACCGGCGCCGGCTGCCCATTCAGAAGTACTAGCGGGTGATCTCATCACGATAGTCAATGAGGCGGCGACTTCGATTGGCATCACGTCACACGTTCACTTAGCCGAAGTGAACCCGCGCCTGCGCTTGGACCGCGCTGCCGCGTATGGCAACAGGTTGGCAATCGACACCGGGTCAGTGATCTGGCTGAGCCCGAATGAGCGAATCTCCTTGCCCATGCGCCCGATTGGGGGTGAGCGCATCATGATCGGGAACACCGGCGTAATTGATGGATCATTGACTGATCCCGCGGTGCGCGATCGCGCACTTTCGACGCTGCGAGATTGCGGCTATCTAGACGTTGTAGCTGGCTTGGAAGTTGGGTCAATCGAGCGCGCGGAGTCCGCCGTTGCGAATCTAATGGGGCACCTCCGGTGAGTAATTATGGTTTCGTCACCGGCGATACTTTGAAACTTGGCGACACTGGTTTACGGCTGCGCATCCCTGATCGGGTCAAGGACGCAGGTGATGAATTCCAGGTGGGCTTTGGCAACACCGGGCGTGATGGGATTGGGCTACACCCGGTCACGACTGCTGAGTCCTGCGATGTGGTCATCACAAATGTTGTTATTTTGGATGCCGTTTCAGGTATCCGGGTAGCGAGTATTGGTATTCGCGCTGGACGGATATCGGCAATCGGGAAAGCCGGCAACCCCAATGTCGCAAGTGGTATCGACATAGTCGTGGGCGCGGGTACCGTGATCATCCCCGGCGATGGGCTAATCGCTACCGCGGGCGGCATCGATACCCATGTTCATACGCTGAGTCCGCGGGTCCTTGATGCCGAAATCGCCTCCGGGGTCACCACGGTGATCGGGCAAGAGGCGGGGCCGATGTGGGGGGTAGGAGTTAGCTCGCCGTGGGTTCTGGGGCGGGCGATGCGCGCGATGGACGCATTTCCGCTGAATATCGGCATCTTGGGCCGGGCCTCTTCATCGGTTGATGCCACCTTGACGGAAGCGGTCTTGGCCCATGTCTGCGGCCTGAAAGTTCATGAGGACACCGGTGCCACCCTGCGAACCATCGACACCGCGCTCCGTTGCGCAGCTGACGCGGATTTTCAGGTGGCGCTGCACACTGACGGCTTGAACGAGACTTTGTCGGTGGCCGACACCATCGCGGTCATCGATGGCCGAACTATCCATGCATTCCATGTTGAAGGCTGCGGCGGCGGCCATGCTCCCGATGTGCTGACACTTGCCGGCCGTGAAAATATCTTGACTTCATCGACCAATCCCACCCTGCCCTACGGGGTCAATGCCCTCGCAGAGCATCTCGACATGCTCATGCTGGTTCATAGCCTCGACCATGGTGATGATCGTGATGTCCGAATTGCCTCAGCCCGGGTGCGCGGTGTCACGATGGCTGCCGAAAACAAGTTACATGACCTCGGGGTCATTTCAATGACTTCATCGGATGCTCAGGGCATGGGTCGGGCCGGTGAAACTTGGTGGCGTACTTTTGCGATGGCTGGGGTAATGAACGCGGGTGCGGATGAGCGTGTTGACGACAACGATCGCATCCTTAGGTACCTAGCCAAGATAACCATCAACCCGGCCCTAGCCCATGGCATCGCCCATGAAGTTGGCAGTATCGCGCCGGGTTTACTCGCCGATATTGTGCTTTGGCGGCCATCGGCGTTTGCGGCCAAACCCACGTTGATCCTCAAGGGTGGTTTCCCGGCCTGGGGGGTGGTCGGTGATCCCAATGCGAGTATCGACACGGCAGAGCCCCTGGTATTAGGTGAGCAGTTCGGTGCATTTGGGGCGGTGCCAGCGGATCTGTCATTTCTCCTGTCGAACCAGCAGGCGCTAGCCGAAGGCCCCGCGCCAACTGCTCGGCGTGCGGTAGCGGTCAAGGGCTGCCGGACGATCCGCGCCAGTGACTTCATCTCGCATGGGGAACTCGGTCCGGTAACCGTGGCACCCGACGGCAGTTCAGTGTATTGGCGCGGTGAGCGGCTAGCGGGGGAGCCGGTAGCGAGGGTGCCCCTTTCGCGCCTGCATTTTTGGTAGTTCGAAGCCCGGTTAGATTCCGGTGGTGCTGCGCGGATAGCTTGCTTCAGGGTCGGTCAGGATATTGACAACGTAGGGCAATTTGGAGTTCATCGCCCGATCCAGTGCGGGCCCGATCCCTTGGGCCTCGTCAACTAGTTCACCGTCGCCACCGAGTGCTTGCATAATCGTGTCATAACGTGCAGCTGGCAGATCAGCGATGACGTCATACCCATAGAGGATTCGCATTGGCTGCTTCTCCAACGCCCAGCCCTGATTGTTGCCGATGATGATGACTACCGGTAGTTGATGACGAACCAGCGACTCCATGTCCATGATCGAGAAGCCGGCTGCCCCGTCACCCATCAGCAAGAAAACAGGTGCTGATGGATTAACGAGGCGTGCCGCCATTGCATAGCCAGGCCCGGTGCCAAGACAGCCGTACGGCCCCGGATCCAGCCAGCGCCCCGGTTGCATGGGCTCGACAAATTTTCCGGCGAAGGAGACGAAGTCACCGCCATCGCCAATCACCACGCTGTCAGGAGTCAACCGCGGTAGTAGGTCCCCGTAAATACGAGCCGGGTGAATTGGTGAGTTGTTGTCTTCGAACAGTTCATGATCATTAGCAATTGCGGCAAGGGACAGGTCGCGCAATTGTGTGCACCACCCGCTGAAATCACTGCGCGGCACGGCACTCTTGATTGCGTCCATTGCCAGCCCTAGATCACCGACGATCGTCAGCGCACTCGGGGCATGGGATGACATCTGGGATTGGGAATCCACCAGATGCAAAACTGCTGCGGGTGGATCACCGAAAGTCCCGTAGCCAAGTCGAAAATCAAGTGGCGTTCCAATGACGATAACCAAGTCGCAATGCGCAAACGCATGTGATCGAGCCCGCGTGACAAGATGGGGATCGGTAGGCGGCAAAATCCCGCGGCCCATGCCGTTGGAGATAGTTGGCAGGCCCAACCCGCGAATGAACTCTTGCGCGTGCTCAACGGCAGCTCCCTGCCAAACATCGCCGCCGATGATGACAACGGGGTGTCGGGAGTTGCTGATTTGCGCTGCGGCCGCCGAAATCAAGTCTGGGTCGGGTGCTACCTGCTGCGCGGCGGTATGCGGGGGAGCAGGTACATCGGACCAACTGAACAAGGTGTCCATCGGGACGTCTATGAATACCGGGCCACGATGCGGTGCGCGCGCTAAGTCAAAGGCCCCCTGGACTTCGGTTCGAATAGTTGCAGGATCATGGATAGTGAAAGCCCTTTTGGTTACATTCGCGAGCATTGGTGGTTGATCAAGTTCTTGTAATGCGCCAGATCCCCAGCGGGTGTCAGGGGCCCGCCCGCCCAATACCACCAACGGAGAACCATTAAAAAACGCGCCGGTGATGGCGCTGATGCCATTGGTGACGCCGGGCCCGGCGGTTAGTGCGGCAAAGCCTGGTGTTCGGGTCAGTTTGCCCATTGCCTCGGCCGCGAATACTGCGGTCTGTTCGTGTCGAACATCAATGAGTCGCACCGGCCCATCGCGCTCGGCGGCGCGCGGACTGCCAGCGGCCAGCACCGACTCTTTGCCGCCGACTGCGGCATCATAAAGCGGGAACACGTGCGCGCCACTAAGGGTGAACAGGTGCTCGACACCACTTGCAACGGCTGCGTCAATAGCGTGGGTGCCCCCGTGCCCGTTCATCCGCCAACCGTACCCAAAATGCTGTTCAATGGCGACGCCTTAGACTTCGCAGATGTCGACGGTGGCCAAACTTGCCAGTGAGCGCACAGATTTGTCGGATGCTGAGATTGATCGCCTGCACGCCATCGTCGGAGAGTGGCCACTACTCGCCGACTTGGCTTTAAGTGACCTAGTGCTTTGGCTACCGACCTGGAATGACGGTGGATTGGTTGCGGTGGCGCAGGTAAGACCGACCACCGCTCCGACCCGGGTGCCAGATGATGTCGTTGGGGATTTCGCCCCTCGCGGCCGTTTCCCAGATATTGATCAGGCGCTGGCATTTGGGCGGTGCGTCGAGCATGCATACCCCGTGCACTTTGGTGATCGAGTAATTGCCGTTGTGGCTCGACATTCGTCTGCGCAACCTCGGGTGGCGGGCAAACTTGAAGAGATCTACTTGCAGTCAGCCGATGACTTACTACGCATGCTCGTTGATGGCACCTTCCCGGCGCTCACCGTCATCGACGAATCCGCGGATTCCCCGCGGGTGGGCGATGGCCTGATCCGCCTTGACGCGGCTGGAATTGTCACCTACTCAAGCCCTAATGCGGTGAGCGCGGTACACCGCTTGGGCTTGACTTCCGA
>CAJBZP010000015.1 GCA_903960135.1 uncultured Actinomycetes bacterium
CCACTTGACATTGAATTACCTCAACATATACTGAGTCAATGGAAACTGAGCAGCCATCTAGCCGGGTCCGCAAGTTTGCCGCCCTCGGTGATCCGGTGCGGTTGGCGATAGTTGATCACTTGCAGGATCAGGATTTATCCCCGGACGCGCTCGCAACCATCCTTGGCCTGCAAAGCAATCTTTTGGCGCACCACCTGAAAATTCTTACCGAGGTGGGCGTGATCTCCCGCACCAGATCGCAGGCTGATGGCCGGCGCACCTACTTGCACCTCGTCCTCGGTGCCTTCGCCGACCTGCTGCCGGTGGCGGCGCAAATCCAAACCCCACGGGTGGTTTTCGTGTGCACCGAGAACTCCGCACGATCGGTAATGGCGGAGGTGCTCTGGCACCAGCACAGCGATGCACCCGCCAGTTCGGCGGGCACTGATCCAGCGCATCGAATTAACCCGCGGACTAGAACAGCTGTTCGACGGGCCGGGTTGACGCTGGAGCAAGCGGAGCCGCGTGATCTTGATGACATCCTGCAACCGAGTGACCTCATCGTGTCGGTTTGCGATGCGGTGAACGAAAAGATCGCTCGCAAGCCGAACCCGAGACTGCATTGGTCCATCCCCGACCCGGCTCGCATTGGCACCGATGCGGCGTTCGCCGAAACATTCGAAGAGATCAGAACGCGGGTTGTCGCCCTGGCACCGCATGTCAATTGCCCACCTAACTGAAAGCGAACAGCAAATGAGCGAGTCTTTCCTACGCGAGGATTTGTCACTGGAGCAGCAGATGGTGCTGCGGGCGGCCGCATCACGGTTGCAACGCGAGTTCGATGGTGTGTTCGCCGCCGAAACCATTGAGCGATTTCTACATTCTTCATACGACGATTTCGCCAGCCGATTCACGGTTGCCACCTGGCTGCCCCTCTTTGCCGAGCGCTTTGCCCGGGAGCGGCTATTTGCGCTAGCCCGCGTTGAAGGCAAGTCAAGTGACTCTCGACCGATCGTCTTGTTCCTCTGCGTGCACAACGCCGGTCGCTCGCAGATGGCAATGGGCTTCTTCCAAGCCCTCGCTGGTGATCGCGCAATTGCTTGGTCTGGTGGTTCGGAGCCGGGAAGCCAGGTCAATCCCGCGGCAATCGAGGCGATGGCCGAACTTGGTATCGATATCACGGGGGCTTTCCCGAAGCCGTGGACAGATGAGATCGTGCGCGCCGCCGATGCGGTGATAACCATGGGATGTGGTGATGCCTGCCCGATCTTCCCCGGCAAGAAGTACGAGGACTGGATCCTTGAAGACCCCAGAGGCCTAGATATTGAGTCAATTCGCCCAATTCGCGACGAGATCAAGCAGCGCGTAAGCGACCTGCTGGTCCAACTTGGAATCCCGGTTGCCTGACAAACGCTAGACGCTTGCGAGCTCCTGCGGGCTGGGACATGAGCAGACCAGGTTGCGATCGCCAAATGCACCGTCAATGCGGCGCACGGGTGGCCAGTACTTGTCCTGCACCTTCGCCCCGGCCGGATAAGCACCGAGCCGAGCCGGGTATGGGTGCGACCACTCCCCGATGAGGCAGTTCGCGGTATGCGGCGCATTACTCAACGGGTTGTCATCGACGGGCCAGGTGCCGGCACCCACGGCGTCAATCTCACCTTTGATCGCGATCATCGCATCAATGAACCGATCAAGTTCGCGCAGGTCTTCGCTCTCGGTCGGCTCAACCATCAAAGTGCCGGCAACCGGAAAGGACATGGTCGGAGCATGAAAGCCGTAATCAATCAAGCGCTTGGCGACATCATCGACACTAACGCCGGTGGCCGCGGTAATTTGGCGCAGATCCAAAATGCACTCGTGCGCAACTAGTCCATTAGCGCCGGTATAAAGGGTTGGGTAGTAAGGCGCAAGGCGCTTGGCGATGTAATTCGCCGACAAAATCGCAACTTGGGTGGCCGTCACCAGACCATCGGGTCCCATCATCTTGATATAGGCCCACGGGATCGGCAAGATACCCGCGCTACCCCATGGCGCCCCGCTAACCGGACCCACTCCCCCGTCAACATGGCCGCGGCCGAGTGGCCCGGCTTCTGGACGGAGTGGATGCGACGGCAAGAACGGCGCTAAGTGTGCTCGAACGGCAACCGGGCCCACCCCTGGGCCGCCGCCACCGTGCGGAATACAAAAAGTCTTGTGCAGGTTCAGGTGCGAGACATCGGCGCCAAATTTACCGGGCTTAGCCAAGCCGACCAATGCATTTAGATTCGCGCCATCGACATAAACCTGACCACCGGCGTCATGGACCAAGGCACAGATCGTGGCCACCTCGGTTTCAAAAACCCCGTGGGTTGACGGGTAGGTGATCATCAGGCCCGCCAACTGATCGGCATGCTCGGCGATCTTGGCCTTAAGATCAGCAAGGTCAACGTTGCCATTGGCATCGCAGGCAATGACCGCCACCCGCATTCCTGCCATGACCGCACTTGCGGCATTGGTGCCGTGCGCACTACTCGGAATCAGGCAAACATCGCGTTGCAGATCACCGCGCGAAAGGTGGTAGCCGCGAACTGCCAGCAGTCCAGCAAACTCACCCTGGGAGCCGGCATTGGGCTGCAGTGACACGGCGTCGTAGCCGGTTATCTCGACGAGCCAAGCCTCCAGCTCGCGAATCAACTCAAGGTAGCCGGCCGCTTGATCTAATGGCGCGAACGGATGGATACCCGCGAACTCCGGCCAAGTGATCGGCTCCATCTCAGTAGTGGCATTTAGTTTCATGGTGCAGGACCCAAGCGGGATCATCGACCGATCCAGTGCAATATCGCGGTCGGCGAGAGTCCGCAGATAACGCAGCATTGCTGTCTCACTGTGATAGGTGTTGAACACCGGATGCGTCAAAACTGGACTAGTGCGCAAGAGGGTTGGCGGCACCTTGCCCCAAACATCGGTCAGGCTGGCATCGATGGCACGGACACTTTGTGCATCCAGGTCAGGCAGGGCGACTGCTAGGGCCTGCCAAACGTTCTCGATATCGGCTGCGGATGTCAACTCGTCGGTCGAGATGGAAACGGTGTTATCGTCAACTAGTCGGATATTGATGCCGCGTTCGGCCGCGTGATCGAACACCTCTTGGGCTGCGCTGGGAACTTCAACCGTGACAGTGTCGAAAAATGACGAATGCGAAACTCGGCCACCGGCAACTCTGACTCCTCCTGCCAGCACTTCCGCGTAGCGATGGGCCCGCTCCGCAATATTTCGCAGCCCATTCGGACCGTGATATGCCGCATACATTGACGCGATAACCGCAAGAAGTACCTGCGCGGTACAAATATTGCTGGTCGCCTTCTCGCGCCTGATGTGCTGCTCGCGGGTCTGCAGGGCAAGACGATATGCCGGCGCGCCATCGGCATCAATGCTCACTCCAACAAGGCGCCCGGGCATGCTGCGCTCTAGCCCCGCGCGTACCGACATGAAACCGGCGTGTGGACCACCAAAACCTAATGGCACGCCAAAACGTTGGGCCGATCCCACGACCGCGTCCGCGCCCATCTCCCCCGGGGCCTTCAAAACGGTGAGCGCAAGTAGATCCGTGGCGACAATCACCAAGGCACCACGTGCATGCGCTGCGGCGATCAACTCGCTCGGGTCGATCACCTCACCCGAGGTACCCGGGTAGCTGATCAGCAGGCCGTTAAACGCACCCGCCGGGATTGGCTCTTGGCGATCCCAGATCACCAGTTCAACGCCTAACGGGTCAGCACGAGTCGCCAACACCGCCAGGGTCTGTGGGTGGGTGTCGGCGTCAACGATAAAGCGCAGCGCATCCTTTGGCCCGTGCCGCAGGGACATTGTCATGGCTTCAGCAGCAGCAGTTGGCTCATCAAGTAACGATGACCCGGCCACCGGCAGGCCGGTGAGGTCCTCGATCATTGTCTGAAAATTAAGTAATGCCTCAAGTCGACCTTGGGAGATCTCCGGTTGGTACGGGGTATATGCCGTGTACCAAGCCGGATTCTCGAGAATATTTCGCAAGATCACCCCTGGCGTTTGGGTGTCGCTGTATCCCAGCCCAATCATGTTCACCATCTTGCGGTTCTTCGCCGCGAGCTCACGCAACAGGGCCAAGGTGGTGCGCTCATCGACGGCAGCGGGTAGATCAAGGGCGGCACCCCAGCGGATTACTTCAGGTACCACCGCCTGAGTCATCGTCTCCAGCGAGTCATAACCGACAACGTCAAGCATCCGCGCAATCGCTGCCGGATCTGGCCCGAGGTGCCGGCGTAAAAATGCGTCGTCGTTATGCAGTGAGTCTAAGCTGGCGCCTACTTTTTGTGCGTTGCTCATCGATTCGCCTCGCGCTAGTGCGCCGGTTGCAGCGCAGGGACACCGGCCACGGTTGTGACCGCCCTCCCCCTCTGTCTCCCGCGATAACTCGCGACCTGAGAGCTTCACCACTTGCGCGGTTTGCACCGTCGGCGGGGTGCAGTGCACCCGCTTTCCAGAGGCGCCTTCCCCGGGCGGTTCGTGTGCCTGAGAGATTATCGGGGAGATGTGCTCCTTCGGCGCCCGCGAATGGCTTCCGCGAGACTCTCCCGACCGGGGTCAGTCAGCAACTTTGAGTGTACTGGGCAGACCGACGAGGTGCGGGCTTTAACTAGCGATCACCCGGGCGCGCCGAGCGGCAAGCTCGTCGACCCCAATACTTGGACCGGCAATCACCCCATCGGGGCGTTCACCTGGCAAAGTTGACAACGTGCCCTCAACTTCGCGCCAAACACTGCCCACGGCGATCCCAAATACCCCTTGCCCCCCGCGGACTAGGTCAATTACCTCGTCGGCGCTGCGGCATTCATAAATCGTTGCCCCATCACTCATCAAAGTGATGCGGCCGAGGTCCTCTCCGGTGTTGGTGGCCAGATGCTCAACGGCCGCCCGGATATTAGGCAGCGAAACACCGGTGTCGATCAAATGCTTAACCACCCGCAGGACCAAAATATCGCGGAAACTGTAAAGGCGCGAGGTACCCGATCCCGTGGCCCCCCGGACCGATGGCTCTACCAGCCCGGTCCGCGCCCAATAGTCCAACTGCCGATAGGTGATTCCCGCCGCCGAACAGGCCACCGGACCGCGGTAGCCGATATCGGCCGGCAATGGGCGCAGGTCCGCATCATCAAAGAGCGCCTCTTGGCCACTTGGAATCCGGCTACCGGGCTGATCGGCGTTCAAAGGGCCTCCTTGGGAAGTGGGCACCGCCAACCTTGCTCGCTCGGCAGCCATAGGGAACGTTACGAAGCAAGTTAGGCAAGGTCAACCCGACACACGGGGCGGACCAGTGCGTAAGTCTTAACCTCATGTGGAGGGTTGCCCGCGACCGATTCGGCCGTTACTCGAAATCCTCTGGACTAACTTGATCTAAGAATTCACGGAACTGCGCCAGTTCAACCGCACTTGGCTCCTGGGGGTCCCCGGGAGCCGAGCCGTCAGCCCCCATGGCCTGACCAGCCTCCTCCTCTGGCAACTCGATGCCGGCCGCGTCAAGGACTTCCTCAGCACCATAAATCGGCACCTCGGCGCGCAGGGCCAAGGCGATCGCATCTGATGGCCGGGCACTTACCTCCACCCCAGAGGCAAATACCAGGACCGCGAAGAAAACCCCATCTTCAAGGGCGGTGATCCGGATCTCGGTTAATGCGGCCCCGGTAGCCTCTAAGACATCCTTCAACAGGTCATGGGTAAGTGGCCGCGGCGGCACCACCCCCTGCTGGGCAAAGGCAATTGCTGTCGCCTCCACGGCGCCGACCCAGATCGGCAAGTACCGCCCGCCGCTGGCTTCCCGCAGGAGCACAATCGGATTATTGGACGGCATCTCCATTCGGACGCCGATGACGTCAAGGGCCTGCATACCTTCACCCTAACCCCTAGGTCAGGCCACCGCGCACTAGTTCTGCTCGCAGCAAAGCGCCATGCAGCTGGACCAGCAAGGCGGCTGCCTGCCGAACAACCTCATGGGCATGCTCACGTTGGCCACGGTCCTTGGGCTGGCTAAACGGCGTGGCGATCTGCTCGACCAACCCGGTATCGCGGTCGGCAACCACCCGAAAGGGACGCAAGTGCCTGGGCTCGACCCCTAATGGCGCCAACTGCGCGACGATGCTGGCAATCGCCAGCGCATCCTCGTCGTAATGGCCAGCCGGGGTGGCCCAGACGAGGCCGATGGACTCCAAGGTGGCGATCAAGGCTTCGGGAAGTTCGACCATTTCGGCCAACTCACCGCGTGTTAGTCGCACCCTGCCGGCGCCGGGGCGAAAGTCATCGGCGCGCAGCCCGGTACCAGCAACCGGCTGGCCGGCGCCCTCAGCCGCTTCGTCCTCAAGGTGCTCGCGGATCACCTTGAGTGGCAGGTATTGATCGCGCTGCAAGGTAAGCACCGAACGCAATTGCGCTAGATCGCGTTCGGCGAAACGCCGGTAACCTGATGGCGTGCGTTCTGGGGTGATGAGCCCCTCGGTCTCCAGGAACCGGATCTTGCTGATGGTGATATCGGGGAACTCGCGCTTGAGCAGGGTTAGTACCTCACCGATACTGATGGTGCCAACCACCGGACCTCGGGCCAGACCACTCACGACTTAGGCTCCACCCCAACTAGGAAGACGAATCGGAACTTACCGATCTGCACCTCGTCGCCACCGTGTAATTGATGATCGTCAACTCGTCGCCGATTGACGTAGGTGCCATTGAGGCTTCCCGCATCTCGAATACTCCAACCAGCACTGCCACGTCGAAACTCCGCATGCCTTCTGCTGACCGTGACATCGTCCAAGAAGACCTCAGAATCCGGTGACCGACCAACGGTCATCAGATCGGCATTGAGTTCAAACTCACTGCCTTCACCGGGCCCGCGATGCACCACCAGGAGGGCAGAGCCGGTGGGCAGATCAGCTAAGGATGGCGAGCCAACCGGTGCCAGGGGCCCGGAGTTGGTGCCGGTGCCGGTGGCGATAATCGAGGTAATGGAGCCGGTGTGCTCAAGTGGAGAACTAGCGCTACCCGCAGCCAAGGGCGCACCGCACTCGGCACAAAAGTGGTCGTCAATATGCACCTTCGCATCACAATTAGGGCAGTGCACCCAACCCACCTCCTAACGCCTTTGTTACGAGTACTAATCCTTTAGCGTAAGCGCTGCATATTCCGCAGCGCTGAGCAAGCCAGCCAATTGCCCCGGATCACTTGGCTGCATGGTGACTAGCCACCCTGCTCCGTAGGGATCAGCATTGATGCTCTCGGGGGCAGAGTCCAAGGTGTCGTTCCGTGCGATTACCACGCCATCAAGTGGTGCGTAAATATCACTCACGCTCTTAGTTGACTCCACCTCACCACATGCCACGCCGGCGCTCAGGGCGGCACCGGGCGCGGGCATTGTCACATAGACGATGTCACCGAGGGCGTCTTGCGCAAATGCGGTGATCCCGAAAACCGCGGTACCGTCGGCTTCTTCACGAACCCATTCGTGCTCGGCCGTGTAGCGCAACTGCGTTGGGTCCATATCATCCTCCATGTGCGTGTCCTACCCGAACCATATTGGGTCACCCTTGCTGTTTACCCGAAGTAGACGCTACCAGCGGTAGGCGCAGCCCGGCTCGTACATAGTCCAGGCCCGCCCACCAGTACAGGCCGGTGCCCCAAAGGGAAAACGCCCAGCCGCAAACCAAGCCGAAGGTCCCGATGGCCCCGCCCACCGAGCCAAGAAGTAACCCGGGAAATCCCCACAGCAGACAAAAGGTTGCGGCTTTGCCCAGCAAAGTAACCGGCAGCGCCATGAGCCCTCGGCGCCTGAGCGCAGGCAGCAACAGCAGCAACATCACATCGCGCAGGGCCAAGACAATCACCAACCACCAAGGGATGATCCCGCGCAACGCCAAGCCAATAATTGTTGCGGCGATATACAGGCGATCGGCGAGTGGGTCAAGGAGCACCCCGAGCTTGCTGGTTTGGCCCAGTGCGCGAGCAAGCGCACCGTCTAACCAATCGGAGGCGCCAGCGACCACCAGGACAATAAATGCCCAAGCATCTGCCTGTTCAACCAGCACCAGCCAAAGAAACAGCGGGATCCCTAGTAAGCGGACGAAACTCAAGATATTTGGGATCGTCCAGATGCGGTCACTTAATTCGGCCGCCTGCTCGTCAGCATTACTCCCCATAAAAATTACTCCCCATAAAAATTACTCCCCATAAAAATTACTCCCCATCACGATCCCGGTCACGTCAGTCAGCCGGCCCGCTGGGCCAAGTACCGGCCCGCCAACTGCGTTACCTGAATCGGCAGATCAAATGTCTGACTCAAAAATGTGCTTGTCAGTGTTTGATCAATTGACCCTTGGGCCACCACCTGACCTTGCCGCAGCAGTAACGCATGCGTAAACCCCGGCGGAATCTCCTCAACATGATGGGTTACGAGTAGCTGTGCTGGCGCCTTAGAGTCGAACGCCAATATCGCCAATCGCTGCACTAGATCCTCACGCCCGCCTAGGTCCAGGCCTGCCCCCGGCTCGTCAAGGAGCAATAACTCTGGGTCGGACATCAATGCCCGCGCGATCAACGTTCGTTTCCGCTCCCCCTCCGACAAAGTGCCGAAGGTGCGGTTGGCAAGGGCATCTAGCCCCCAAGCCTTCAGCAGTTGCGCGCCACGAAATTCATCGACGACCTCGTACTTCTCGCGCCACCGGCCCGTCACCCCGTAAGCCCCGGTGAGCACCACATTTGCCACGCTCTCGCCGACCGGCAGGTTGTTCAAAATGGCGCTGCTGGCCCAGCCGATCCGTGGTTTCAGCTCCACTAAATCCACCGCACCTAGTTCTTCACCAAGTAGGTGCACCGAACCGGCGGTCGGAAAAAGTGCCGCGGCAGCCAACTGCAACAAGGTGGTCTTGCCCGCCCCATTCGGGCCCAAGATAACCCAACGCTGCCCCGCGCGCACCGACCAGCTTAGGTCGGCAAGGAGCAGTTTTGACCCACGACGAACCAGCACGTGCTGGCAGGCAAAGACTTCGTCAACTGGTCGGGTAAACGCCACGGACGTGACTTTAGTCGCCTTTTTCGCTGGCCCGCGTCACACGCGCTAGCGTAATGGCGTTATGAAGTCACAGACCCTGCTACTCACACTTAGCGGCACCGACCGACCCGGGGTGACCAAGACCCTTTTCGCGGCCCTCGCAGGGCATCCGGTGACCGTCCAAGATGTCGAGCAATTGGTGGTGCGCGGCCACCTGGTGCTTTCGGCGCTGGTCGCCGTCGATGCCGATTCGGGTGCTGCGGACGAAGTCATTAGTCAACTACGCCAAGATATTCGGCGAACGGCCGCCGCACTCGATATGGATGTAACGACCGTACCCGGTGCCATGGAGGACGCCGATCGGCGTCGTGGTCGCGTACATGTCACTATTCTCGGTGCACCACTTAGACCAAGTGCGGTGTCCAGGATCGCCGAGGAGATCGCAAATCGCGGCGGCAATATCGACCGCATCCGCCGCATCGCCTCCTACCCGGTGACCGCCGTCGTGTTTGAAGGCTCTGGTGCCGAGCTAGTCGACTTACGCCGGGCCCTCGTCGCAGCAGCTGCAGAGGTTGGCGTTGACATAGCGGTTCAGGAGGCTGGTCTTGATCGGCGCGGCCAGCACCTAGTCGTGATTGACGTCGACTCCACCCTCATCCAAAATGAGGTAATCGATCTCATCGCCGAGCAGGCCGGAGTGGGCGATCAAGTTGCTGCGATTACCGAGCAGGCCATGGCCGGGAATCTTGATTTCGCTACGGCGTTGCGCGCCCGTGTGGGACTCCTCAAAGGCCTTCCCGTTGGAGTTCTTGATCAGGTTCGCGCTAGTTTGCAGCTAACCCCTGGCGCCCGCACCCTGTGCCGGACTCTCAACACCCTCGGCTACCGAGTGTGCTTGGTTTCCGGGGGCTTTGCCGAAGTGATCATGCCACTTGCCGATGAGTTGGGTATCGATGACGTGCGCGCGAATCACCTTGGCGTGCGTGACGGGCTCTTGACCGGCGAAGTCGTCGGCGTCATTGTTGACCGTCAAGGCAAGCAGGCCGCACTCGAGGAATTCGCGGAGAAATATGAAATTCCAATGCGTCGCACCATCGCAATTGGTGATGGCGCCAACGATGTGGCCATGCTGGAAGCCGCCGGGCTCGGGGTTTCATTCAATGGCAAGGCTGCGGCCCGTGCTGCGGCCGATGCAGCACTTTCGGTCCCGTATTTGGATTCGGTGCTTTACCTGCTCGGTATCACCCGGGAAGATATTGAAGGTGCCGATGCTAGGGCCGGCGTCGTCACCCCCGCACCGCCGCTGATCAGGGACTAGCCCCTTGGCACCACGAAATCTGTAAGAAGTGCGCTACCAGGAACCAATTTAGCCCAGTCGCGAACCTCAAAAACTGCGATCCCACTTGTCGGATATTTGTCGGTAAGCTGCTGGAAGGCGGGCGTGTGCCGATTACTCGCAATGCTTGCCGCGAGGTCTTCTAACCCCGGGTTGTGCGCAATCACTAGCAAAACCTCGATAGCAGGTGAAGTTTCACAGATAACCGACCGTATCGCCTCGGGGGTGGCTTCATAAAGCTCCGGCTCGGTGCTGGCCGCAACGTCAACTTGATTCACCTGGATCAGCGACCAAGTCTCTTGGGTGCGCATGGCTGAAGACACCACCACACGCACCTGGCGCTGCCAGACTCCCGATGCCTTGAGCCAGGTGGCAATAGCACCGGCGTCGACAACCCCGCGCTTGCTCAGCGGGCGATCAAAATCCTGAACACCTAATGGGTAAGCCGATTTCGCATGGCGAATCAGCACGAGCTGCTTGTTAGGCACCTTGGGAGTGCACTCCGCCATCAACATGCACGATCTCACCCGTAGTGGCCGGGAACCAGTCGGACATCAGGGCAACACATGCTCGAGCCGCTGGTTCTGGGTCGTCCAAATCCCAGGTCAGCGGTGCTCGCGTGGACCAAACCCCTTCAAACTCTTCGAAACCTGGGATGCTCTTGGCGGCCATGGTACGAATCGGTCCGGCCGCAACTAAGTTGACGCGAATACCCTTTGGCCCTAAATCGCGCGCCAGATAGCGGGAGGTGCTTTCGAGCGCGGCTTTCGCAACTCCCATCCAGTCATACTTGGGCCACGCCACGGCGGCATCGAAATCCAAGCCGACTATCGATCCGCCGTGACCAAGTAACGGCTCAGCGGCAACCGACAAGGACTTCAGGGAGAATGCGGACACCTGCAGTGCGGTACCCGCATCGGCCCAAGATGTTTCAAGAAACCTACCGCCGAGCGCCGCCTCGGGAGCAAATCCGATTGAGTGCAGAACACCATCAAGCCCATCGACATGTTCACGAACTCGACCAGCTAGGGCCAGCAGGTCAGCTTCGTTGGTTACATCAAGTTCGATGATGGGTGGTGTCGATGGCAGCCGGCCAGCAGACCGAGCGGTCAGCGACATCACCCGACCAAATGAGGTGAGGATGACCTCGGCACCTTGCTCTTGGGCGAGGCGGGCAACATGGAAAGCGATCGACTGGTCGGTCAATACCCCGGTGACCAGAATGCGCTTACCCTGCAATATGCCCATGCGCTTGCTCCTGCTCGCTAATCAGTGGCCCATGCCTAGGCCACCATCAATTGGGATAACCGCCCCGGTTATGTAACCGGCATCCGCCGATGCCAAAAACTGCACGAGCGCGGCCACTTCATCTGCCTGAGCATAACGTCCCAACGGCACCGCGCTGAGGATTGCCGACTTACGGTCTGCATCCAAATCAGCGGTCATATCGGTTTCAACGAACCCCGGTGCAATCACATTGACCGTTATTCCACGGGAACCGACCTCACGGGCTAGGGATCTTCCCGCGCCGATTAACCCTGACTTCGCGGCTGCGTAGTTAACCTGCCCGGCGGAACCAAGCATGCCCACCACCGAGGAGATGAAGATGATACGACCACCGCGAGCCTTCAGCATGGCTCGCAGGCTGCGACGAGCAAGACGAATCGCGCCCGCCAAGTTTGTGTTCAGTACCTCGTCAATATCTGCGTCACTTAGCCTCATGAGCAACCCGTCACGGGTAATACCCGCATTTGCCACAAGTATCGACACCGGGCCAAAGTCTGACTCAACCTGCGAGAAACCGGCCTCTATCGCACCGGGATCAGCGACATCCATCGCCACCGCGGCTAAGCCGTCGGGGGCCTGCCCGGATCTACTGGCCACCACAACCTGGTAGCCGGCAACTCGTAAGCGCTGCGCTATGGCCAAGCCAATCCCTCGGTTACCACCTGTTACCAGTGCTACCTCACTCATTGGTTGCTCCGTTCGTTGTTGCGGAACCTTGCTTCGGCGTCTTTGGCTGCAACCACATAGTTAGGACGAAAATACCGATCGGAAGATAAGACGCAATGACCGGGGAAATCAGGCTGACCAAACCGATGACGACGAAATAGCCAGCGATAATCCACCCGCGGAACCGTACGGTGCCACTTTCGGCCACCGGGGCGACGCCTTCTAGGAGTAGCCGTGGGTTTCGAGTCAGGTGTCGCCCCATTAATGTTCCGAGTGAGCTAACCGCGGCCATCAAGATCCAATAGAGGAAAGCGACATCACCAGTACTTGACGTACTAATATTCGGGTCGGTTGCCCGGAAGGCGAATGTGTAACCATAAAGACTGCTTAGCCATGGCAGGAGCACAATCCCCGCAAGCCAAGTCACGTTTAGCCAGAATAATGGGTTGTCATACCCGCGTATTTGGCTAAAGATGCGGCTGTGCAGGCGCCACATGACCGCAACCACATAAAACGTGAACAAGAAAATGATCAACGTGCCTAGGTTATTGGTCACAACCGTATACAGCGGCTCACCAGCCCCGGGCTTCGGCAGGTTGATCAATGGCAGGACCATCAAAGTAATGGCGACGGCAACTACCCCGTCGCTGAACGCCATCAGGCGATCAACCTCGCGGCCGGTGCTTATCGGATCAAGTCTGCGAGCCCGCATCAAACATCCTCGAGCCGGTACCCGACCTTTAGTGAAACCTGAAAATGATCGACCGCCCCGTCCTTGACATAGCCGCGAACCTGGGTGATTTCGAACCAGTCGATGTGCTTCATCGTTTTTCCCGCGCGTTCGACCGCGGAGCTAACCGCTGATTCGATGCTGTCCGGGGAGGTGCCGACGACTTCGGCCATTTGAAATGTGCGATTTATCATGGTCGCGAACTTAACACCTAGGCGCGACCGGCCCAACGGGCGCACTGTGCACACTGGCCTTACGGTAGGTACATGAGCGAGTTGGTGATCCGTGGCTAAAGACAAGGTGCCAGCGCCCGAGGTCTTCACGATCACCGGTGCCCAGCGGCCACTCAGCCAAGAGCAGACCGGCCGCACCCGCAAATACCTTATTTCGATGGGCATCCGCACCGCCTGTGTCCTAGCGGCAATCGTGGTGCCGGGCTGGCCAAGGTGGGTACTGATCGCCGGCGCGGTCGTGCTGCCCTACCTCGCCGTGGTGGTGGCCAATGCCGGCCGCGAAAACGACGAACCGGGAAAGCTGGGGGTCGCAGCCCCAGCCCAGCAGGCCCTATCCCAAAACGGCTCGACCCAAACAGACTCAACCCAAACAGACTCAACCCAGACAGGCTTTCCCCAATCGGAACCCGCGCCACGGCTGGTCCCACCTGGGCAGCTCACCCAGTCGTAGGGTGACCACATGCTCGCCCTGCTCAAAACCCGTCGCTGGCTGGGTTTTACCACCTTGGTCTTGGTGGCGATCGCGGCCTTTGGCATCCTGAGTAACTGGCAGTGGCATCGCGCCGAGGAAAAAGCCACCCAACGCGCCGCATTGGAGTTGGCCGCGGCCGGTTCCCCAATCGAGTTGACCACGCTTGCTGGTGCAACCGCGGACTGGCAAAGCGTCGAAGCCGTTGGAACCTACGACCCCAATACCCAAGTGGTGGTGCGCCAACGCCCACAAGACGGGCGCAATGGTTTTTGGGTTCTGACCCAACTGGAATTGGCCGATGGCCGGGTGGTTTGGGTGGTACGTGGCTGGCTGCCGGCGAGCGCCTCGGCCACCACCTCCCCCGAGATCCCAACGGCTCCCACCGGCGCGGTGTCCGTGATCGGCACGTGGCATCAATTCGAGAAAGTCGATGACGCGGCCAGGGTTGGTCTCCCGGTGCAAATGGTGGGTGCGGTAGACCCGGAAGTATTACCGGAGCCCGGTGACTTCACCGGCTACCTCAGGGTCAGTGCCTCGACCCCACCAAGCCCTGGACTCACTGTCATTTCTCGACCGCAGATTGATGACAGCATGAATCTCTCGTATGCCGGGCAATGGCTGCTCTTTGCCGGCGTGGCCCTGGTCGGATGGTTCTTCTTCCTGCGGCGGGAGGCCAAGGAGGCACCGGTCTAGTCCGACACCGCCTGCTCCGCGAACTGCGCGTCATAAAGATCAAAATAGGCACCGCCGACAGCAATTAGTTCATCATGGGTGCCTCGTTCAGCAATTTTCCCATCCACAACAACGAGGATCTGGTCTGCACGCCGAATCGTTGAAAGCCGGTGGGCAATGACTATGGATGTCCGCCCGATCAGGGCTGAGTCAAGCGCAATTTGCACCGCCACCTCACTTTCACTATCGAGGTGGGCGGTCGCCTCATCCAAGATCACGACCCGTGGTGCTTTAAGCAACAACCTAGCTAGGGCGATGCGCTGCTTCTCCCCACCTGATAGCCGGTAGCCGCGATCGCCGACAACCGTGTCGAAACCGGCTGGTAGCGCACCTATTAACTCCGAGATCTGTGCGGCGCGACAGGCCTCCAGCATCTGGGCTTCGGTGGCGTCGGGTTTCGCATAAAGTAAATTAGCCCTGATCGTGTCGTGGAATAGGTGCGCATCCTGGGTGACCGTGCCTACCGCGTCGTGTAACGATTGCATGCGGAGCTCCCGGACATCATCGCCCCCAACCAAGACCGCACCGCCAGTCACGTCGTACAGCCGGTTCACTAGTGCGCTCACCGTCGTCTTGCCGGCACCTGACGGACCAACCAGTGCCGTCAAGGTTCCGGCAGGTACCTCGAAGGACACTCCCGACAAAACGTCAATCCCAGCCTCATTGGCATCCTCACGTGCAATTGATTCCAGTGAGGCGAGCGAAACCTGCGCGGCTAGTGGGTACTGAAACCAAACATCGTCGAACTTGACCGCTAGTGGGCCAGGGGCAACCGGCCGAGCATCGGGAGCCTCTTGCACAAGTGGTGGTAAATCCAAAATCTCGAATACTCGCTCGAAAGACACCAGCGCCGTCATGACCTCAACACGAACATTCGACAAAGCCGTAAGCGGACCATAAAGCTGTGCCAGCAAGCCGACGAGCGCCAGCAACGTGCCAAGGGTCAGCGTCCCGCTGATCACCAGATTGCCCCCGAGGCCGTAGGTAATTGCCGTAGCCAGCGCTGCTACCAAGGTTAAGGCGGTAAAGAACCACCTGTTGGCCATTGCCATCTTCACGCCGATATCGCGAACCTGTATCGCGCGCGACGAGAAGTTCGCCGACTCATCCGCGGGGCGACCGAATAGCTTCACTAAGAGTGCCCCAGAAACATTGAACCGCTCGGACATTTGCACGCTCATGTCAGAGTTCAATTGCATTGAATCGCGGGTCATCCCCTGCAGCCGTCGCCCCATCCATCGCGCCGGCAAGATGAAAAGCGGTACGAGCAGCAGTGAAACGATCGTGACCTGCCAGGAGAGCACAAACATGGTGATCAAGACAATTACGAGGGAGATTAGATTGCCGAGCACCCCACCGAGGGTTGAGGTAAATGCCTGCTGGGCACCTATTACGTCACTGTTCAGACGAGAGATCAAGGCACCGGTTTGCGCGCGCGTGAAGAATGCCACCGACTGTTCCTGGACATGGGTGTACACCTCGGTCCGCAGGTCGTAGATCAGCCCTTCACCAATTCGCGATGAGAACCAACGGGCAACCAAGCCAAGTCCGGCGTCCACAATGGCAATCACGGCGATCAGGATGGCCGTGACGGTGACAAGGCGCGAGTCACCAACACTGATTCCTTGATCAATGATCCGTCGAAAAAGCAGGGGCTGCGCCACACTGAGAAGGGAGGTGAGAACCAAGGTAAGTAAAAAAAGGGTGATGAAAAGCCGGTACGGGTGCCCGTAACTAAGGATGCGCCGGATCAGTTCCCGATTCACCGTTTTTGCCCGAATGGACCGATCGCGAGTCATCGAGCGGTAGGTGATCCAGACGTTCTCCATCGACATATCTAGCCCCTCATTGCGGCCCGTAGATCAGCTAGCCGCCTAGTCTGCGCGATCCGCTCGGCCAAGTGCTGGTCGGCGGGATTATTGTCTTCGGCGGCCCGCAGTAGTGATTTCAATTCGCGCACGGCGCCCGCCGGCGCAGTCAAGAGTGATTCGACCAAAGCGTCCGTGCGCTCGGCCAACTGATCAAGGGGGGCTTGATAATTGGCGATCCCAATTCGTACTGCTTCCTCGGCATCGACAAATCGGCCGGTGGCACAGATCTCTAGGGCCCTTGAGTACCCGATGCGCCTGACGAGGCTTGACGTGCCGGTCAGATCCGGAACCAGGCCCAATGAGGTCTCGCGCATGGCGAATAGTGCGTTGTCCGCGGCAATAATGAGGTCACACGCCAGCGCTAATTGGAAACCGGCACCAATTGCGTGCCCTTGGACGGCTGCAATGGTCAGCACCGGGGTCTGCGACCACCAACTGAAGGCCGCTTGTGCCCCGCGAATGAAACCATCCACCTTCTCCTCGTCGTGATCTGCAAGAGTAAGTAGCGACTCCTCCCCCTCGATCCCCTCCACACTCATCATTCGGCGGTCTAGTCCTGCGGAGAAACTCACGCCTTCTGCGGCGAGCACCACGACTCGGACTTCATGGGTTACGAAATCCACGGCGGCTGCCAGTCGTCGCCACGTGGCCGGTGTCTGGGCATTGCGATTCCCGGCACTACTCAAAGTGACATGGAGCACCGACCCCTGGCGATCAATGCGCACTCCATCGATTTCAGCTGCAGCTGCAGACACTTAGCGCCTCCCAATCTTGCCGTTATGCCAACTCAACCAAATCAACGTAGTCCGAGTTCCAGAGGTCTTCATCACCATCCGGCAAAATCAGCACGCGCTCGGGGTCCAGCGCCGCCACCGCTCCGGGATCATGTGAGACCAGAACCACAGCCCCCTCATAAGAGCGTAGAGCCTGCAGTACCTCTTCGCGGCTCGCTGGGTCGAGGTTATTGGTGGGTTCATCCAAGAGCAGAACATTTGCCCCCGACACCACCAGGCACGCGAGCGCGAGTCTGGTCTTCTCACCGCCAGAGAGCACCGAGGTCGGTTTGCGGACATCATCACCGGCGAACAGAAATGAACCCAGCACGGTTCGCTTGCGGGTGTCGTCCAAATCCGGCGCATTTCGATTCATCATCTCTAGAACGGTCGCACTCGGGTCCAGGGTTTCATGTTCTTGTGCGTAGTAACCAACCACCGCGCCGTGCCCTGGCTCCACTACGCCGGTGTCGGGGAGGTCAACGCCACCCAAGATACGAAGTAGCGTTGTCTTGCCGGCCCCGTTCAGGCCGAGGATCACCACCCGCGACCCGCGGTCAATTGACAGGTCAACGTCGGTGAAGACCTCCAGTGATCCATAGGATCGCGACAGACCGGTTGCCGAGAGCGGCACTTTGCCACAAGGTTTTGGGGTCGGGAACCGTAATTTTGCGACTTTGTCGGACTTTCGGACTTCGTCCGCGCCAGCAAGCAACGTATCTGCGCGGCGGAGCATGTTCTGGGCCGCCTTCGCCTTGGAAGCCTTGGCCCGCATTCGCTCAGCCTGATTACGCAAGGTGTCGGCCTGCAGCTCTGCGTTACGTCGTTCGCGCTTACGGCGGCGCTCATCTGTTTCGCGTGCGGTTAGATACGCCTTCCAGCCAAGGGTGTAGACATCTATTTCGCGTCGATTTGCATCCAGGTGCCAAACCCGGTTAACGGTGCCCTCCAACAGCGAGGCATCATGGCTAATGACGACGAAGCCGCCTTCGTAGTTAGCCAAGAACTTGTGCAACCAGCGAACCGAATCGGCATCTAGATGGTTTGTGGGCTCATCTAGCAGCAGGACATCGGCGCCGCTGAACAAGATGCGGGCCAACTCAACGCGCCTTCGCTGCCCACCGGATAACGTGCCAAGTGGCTGGTCAAGGATCCGCTCCTCGAGCCCCACTGACGCGGCGATGGCCGCGGCCTGCGATTGCACCGCATACCCGCCGAGCGCCTCGAACTCGGCCTCAGCGCGCGCGTATCGATTGATGATGCGATCACGCTCTTCGGCATCTTGGGTATCCATTTGCATGCTGGCCTCTTGCATGCGCCCCATGACATCACGCAGCCCGCGTGCTTCCAGGATGCGATCGCGGGCTAGTTCAGCTGGATCCCCAGAGCGCGGGTCTTGGGGTAGGTACCCGACCGTGCCGGTGCAGGTGACCTGACCTTGGGCGGGCACGCTCTCACCCGCGAGTGCCTTGGTGAATGTGGTTTTCCCCGCACCATTTCGGCCGACTAAACCGACTCGATCACCCTTGCCGACCCGGATCGAAACATTGCCGATCAGTAACTGAGCACCGGCGCGCAACTCAACCCCGGTGGCGGTAATCATGACGTTGACAGTCTACGAGCAAATTCACCTTGCTAATTCACCGGGCAACTGCTCAGAGATTAAATCCCAAAGCCCGGAGCATGTCCTTGCCGTCATCGGTGATCTTATCGGGCCCCCATGGTGGCATCCAGACCCAGTTAATGGCGAAGTCAGTGACCACCGCAGAGAGCGCGGCCCGGGTTTGATCCTCGATCACATCAGTTAATGGGCATGCGGCCGAGGTCAGAGTCATATTTACCGTTGCCACATTGCCATCATCCACGCTCACCCCGTAAACCAAGCCTAGGTCGACGACATTGATACCCAGTTCAGGATCAACGACATCCTTCATGGCCTCAATGACATCATCTTCGGTTGCGATACTCATGGCGTCCTCACTCTTGGTCCGAATCTGGCTCCGACATCAATCCACCCTTGATCTCTGCATCCTGCAGGGCCATCCAAGGTAACAACGCGCACTTGATTCGCGCCGGGTACTTTGCAACACCGACGAAGGCAATTGCATCACCCAGTACTTCCTCATCTGGATCCGCGTGCCCCTTGCTATGCATGAGTTCAACGAAAGCCAATCGGATGCTCTCGGCATCGGCAACCGGTCGGCCCTGCACCAACTCATAAAGCACGCTCGCACTCGCCTGCGAAATTGAGCAGCCGGTACCTTCATATCCGATCAACAGACCGCCATCCTCGGATGCCGCCACCTGCATGTTTATTTCATCGCCGCAAGTTGGATTTACATGAAATGCAGTTCCAAGCGGTGACTCCATTAGTCCACGTCCACGCGGGTTCTTGTAATGGTCAAGAATGATGTCCTGGTAAAGGGATTCAAGGCTCATGACGCCACCTTGAAGAATCGCTGCGCTTCGACGATGCCCTCGACAAGTGCGTCGATATCATTTAGATCGTTGTAAATATATGGTGAGATTCGAGTTGTCGCCGGCACCCCGAATCGCCGGCAGGTGGGCCACGCGCAATGATGGCCAACTCGCACGGCGATGCCCATATTGTCGAGCACTTGGCCAACATCGTGGGGATGGATCCCAGCAACCACAAATGAAATAGCACTGCCTCGATCAACCGCCTCAGGCGGGCCGATAATGCGCACCCCGGGAATCTTGCCGATTGCCATCAATGAGTACGCGGTTAAGGCCTGCTCATGGGCAGCCACCTGAGCCATCCCAAGGCGCTCGAGGTAATTGACCGCCGCGCCTAGACCAACCGCCTGCGCCACCATCGGCACGCCGGCTTCAAATTTCTGGGGCGCCGCGGCATAAGTGCTGCGATCCATCTCGACCGTGGCAATCATCGATCCCCCGGTCAAGAAGGGTGGCATTGCGTCCAAAATCTCGGCCGTGCCATAAAGCAGGCCGATACCCGTCGGGCCTAGCATTTTATGTCCGCTCCAGGCCACCAGGTCGGCACCCAGTGCGCTGACATCAACCGGCAGGTGCGGGATCGATTGACAGGCATCAACTACGCCAACCGCACCTACCGCATGCGCCTTCGCCATGATTTCGGCGACCGGATTGATGGTGCCCAAGATATTTGACTGGTGGACCACACTTACCACTTTGGTGGAGGCGTCAATGATGCCATCAAGACCAGCCAACTCAAGTCGGCCATTATCGGTTAACGGCACCCATCTCAGGCTCGCTCCGGTCTTGGCGCAGACCTCCTGCCACGGGACCAAATTGGCGTGGTGCTCCATTTCGGTGACGACCACACTGTCGCCCGGTTGCAACACGAATCTTGGGTCTACGGGAGTGCCCCACCGGGAAAGCGCGGTGGCATTCGAGAACGCGTATGCCGCGAGATTCAATGATTCGGTGGCATTCTTCGTGAAGACGATATTTGACGCGTCGGCGCCCACAAAACCAGCAACCTGAGCCCGCGCTAATTCATAAGCCTCGGTGGCTTCCTCGGCGAGTTGATGCGCACCTCGATGTGCTGCTGCATTACTTGTCTCATAGAAGGTGCGCTCAGCGTCCAGCACTTCAACCGGCTTCTGCGAGGTCGCCGCATTGTCCAAGTAGATTAGTGGCTTGTCATCGCGCACCGTGCGCTTAAGGATCGGAAAGTCCGACCTGATGCGCGCCACATCGATACCAGTCACCTTGATCTACCTCCCTTCGGATTACGCAGATGCCGGGGCGAACTGCTCGTAGCCCTCGGATTCAAGTGCGTTTGCGAGATCCGCGCCCCCACTTTTTACGATGCGGCCGTCGACGAACACGTGCACGAAATCCGGCTTGATGTACTGAAGGATCCGGGTGTAGTGCGTAATCAACAGCACCCCGGCAGCTGATTGCTCCCGGAATGCATTTACGCCCTCGGAGACCGTCCGGAGCGCATCGACATCGAGGCCCGAATCCGTCTCATCAAGAACAGCGAACTTCGGATTCAGCAGCGAAAGCTGCAAAATCTCATGGCGCTTCTTCTCACCACCAGAAAAGCCTTCATTTACGTTGCGCTCAGCAAATGCGGGATCCATCTGGAGCGCCACCATGGCATCCTTCATCTCCTTGACCCAGGTCCGTAATTTCGGAGCTTCACCACGGATCGCAGTGACGGACGTCCGAAGGAAATTCGAGACCGAAACACCCGGTACTTCGACCGGGTACTGCATTGCCAGGAATAACCCGGCCCGCGCCCGGGCATCCACGCTCATGCCCAAGACATCAACACCGTCAAGGGTGATCTGACCGGATGTGACCCGATACTTTGGATGCCCAGCGATGACATAGGCCAGGGTAGATTTACCCGAACCATTTGGCCCCATCACCGCATGCGTGGTTCCGCTTTCGATCGTTAAGGAAACTCCCTTAAGTATCTGGGTTTCACCTTCATCGGTTACGACACAGGCGTGTAGATCGGTGAGAACAAGTGATCCCATTGTGGTGCCTTTCTCCTTCGAACCTAGGGTTGAAACATTGGGGTAGTTGAAACCTCGATAACGGCGTTGTCTCCAGATCCGACGATCCGGGTCGCGTAGACGGGAACATTGGCGGTGGCCGGCAAGGTGAGCGGTTGGCCCGTGCGCAGATCAAATTGCGATCCGTGTAGCCAGCACTCGATCATGCATCCTTCAAGTTCGCCCTCTGACAATGGCACATCGGCGTGTGAACACTGGTCTTTGATCGCGAAAACACCTTCGTCATTAACCACCACTGCCACTGAAACACCGTTCACCCGAACATGCTTCGCGCGTTCGGGCTCGACTTCGTCGAGGCGGCAAGCTGGTAGGTACTCACTATCCG
>CAJBZP010000016.1 GCA_903960135.1 uncultured Actinomycetes bacterium
GATCGACCTAATGGGGTATGCGCCAAAAGTCCAGCGCCCGGTCTTCTTGGCCATCGTCTCCTCACATGTCCTCGCACTGTTCTTAGGGCGCGAAGAAGCTATCCGCCCTGATGGTTTCATTGTTGAAGCACCACCGGCTGGTGGCCATAACGCGCCACCGCGGCGACCCGAAATCGACGAGCGCGGTGAAATGATTTTTGGACCGCGTGACGAACCAGATCTCGACAAGATCGGGGCAACCGGTTTGCCCTACTGGCTCGCCGGTGCTGCAGGCACACCCGAGGCACTTCGCGCCGCACTCGATCAAGGTGCGATGGGTATCCAGGTAGGCACCATTTTCGCACTCTCGAATGACTCCGGGATTCGACCTGATATCCGCGCAAAGATGCAAGCTGGCCTACACGAGGGCACGCTCTATGTGCGCACTGACCCGGTGGCCTCGCCAACCGGCTTCCCGTTCAAGATTGCCGAGATCGTCGGTACGACTTCACAGATACCGGTCTACGAAGCCCGCCCGCGGTTATGTGACCTCGGCTACCTACGCACCGCATTTGTCAAAGCAGATGGTGATATCGGATACCGCTGCCCATCAGAGCCCGTGCATATGTACGTGCGAAAAGGCGGCGATCTCGCTGACACCATTGGCCGGCAATGCCTTTGCAATGGTTTGACCGCTACCGCCGGACTTGCGCAAATCCACGCCGACGGTTACCTGGAAGCCCCCGTTGCGACCTTGGGCTCAGATCTGGCCGGTGCTAGACGGTTGGCCGAGCAGTACCCCGATGGCTGGTCCGCCGTCCAAGTAATCCAGTGGCTCGTGTCACAGTCTTTAGACTCACCACGCATCAAGCAGGTGTCAGCACCTAGCCTCATCTGATGCCCTTCAACACGATCTTCGAGCCCTTTCGGATCCATTCGGTCGAGCCACTTAAGTTAACGACGCCGATCGAACGACGGCAAGCACTGGCCGCCGCTGAGTTCAATCTGTTCTCACTACGCTCCCGCGACGTCATCATTGATCTACTCACCGACTCTGGGACCGGGGCCATGAGCCGCGACCAATGGGCCGCCATCCAACACGGCGATGAGTCATATGCCGGGT
This sequence comes from uncultured Actinomycetes bacterium, assembly GCA_903960135.1. Classification (GTDB taxonomy): domain Bacteria; phylum Actinomycetota; class Actinomycetes; order S36-B12; family S36-B12. The sequence continues at coordinate 1,103 of CAJBZP010000016.1, forward strand.
CCCCATCTTGGGAGATGTTCCGCGACGCCGTGCAAAATCTCTTTCCGTTCAAGCATGTGATCCCGACGCACCAAGGTAGAGCCGCTGAGAAGATCCTGTTCTCGGTGTTCGGCGGCGCCGGAAACTTCATTCCTAATAACACGCACTTTGATACCACGCGCGCGAATATTGAATTCACCGGTGCCGTTGCAACAGACCTCGTGATAGATGAAGGCCTGGACCCGCAAAACTTGCACCCATTCAAGGGTAATCTTGACCCGATAAAGCTTGAGGCTTTTATCACCAAGCACGGGCGCGAGAACGTGCCGCTCATCATGCTCACCGTGACCAATAACTCCGGTGGTGGCCAACCGGTTTCGATGGCTAATATGCGTGAGATTCGTGAGATTTCCCTGCGCCATGGCATACCGCTCTATTTGGATGCTTGCCGGTTCGCTGAAAATGCCTGGTTCATTCGTGAGCGGGAAGTGGAGTTTGCGGACTGGGATGTCGCTGACATCATTCGCGAGATGGCGGCACTCGCCGACGGCATGACCATGAGTGCCAAAAAAGATCCACTCGGCAATATCGGTGGTTGGCTGGCAATGAACGACGACGACCTCGCCGAACGGTGCCGCACCATGTTGGTTCTGACCGAGGGTTTCCCAACATATGGCGGACTTGCTGGCCGGGATCTAGAGGCGTTGGCGGTTGGGCTCACCGAGGCCGTCTCACATGATTACCTTAGGTATCGCATTAGGTCCACCGCCTACCTTGGTGAGTCACTCGCCGCGAGTGGGATTCCGGTGGTGCAGCCCATCGGTGGCCACGCGGTCTATCTAGATGCGCGCGCATTACTGCCACACCTATCTCCGCTGCAGTACCCCGGGCAGTCGTTGGCTATTGCCCTATATGAAGCAGGGGGGATTCGCGGTTGTGAGATCGGCACCGTGATGTTCGGTCGGCAGCCAGATGGCACCGAGGTTGCGGCCGCGATGGATCTGGTGCGGTTGGCCATTCCTAGGCGCACATATACCCAAAGCCATATTGATTACGTAATCGAGGTTTGTCAGCAAGTTGCCGACCGATCAGGTGCTTTGCCCGGCTACCGCATTACCCGGGAACCGAAAGCGCTTCGGCACTTCACTTCAGCATTCGAGCCAATTAGTTAGCGGTCAAGATGGCGACTGCTACCACTTCTTGCCTTTTTCTTGCTCACTGACCGAGGTGTCGAAGAACTTAACGCCGAGTGCGATGGCGCCAACGGTCAACCCGACGAAGACAACAATGCCGATTAAGTAATGCACGTGATTGCTCCTTGGGTTTGGTGACTGATGACCGTGCGTGCATCTTACCCCGTGACGGGGTTGGTTGATCCGTAACCTGTAACGTCGCATTTGTGGTCGCGCTCCCCGCCCTTCGTGAAGTGCTGGCGCGTCCGGATTTTCGAAAACTTTGGTCGGTTCGCTTGGTTGGGCAGTTCTCCGATGGGCTCTTGCAAGCCGCCCTCACCACCTTTGTGTTGTTCTCCCCAGAACGCCAGCCTGATGCGGTTAAAGTCGCCGCCGCATTTGCGATCCTCTACCTGCCCTACTCCGTCATTGGCCCATTCGCCGGCGTGTTTCTAGATCGATGGCGCCGTCGCAATGTGCTCGTGCGGGCAAACCTGCTCAAGTCCTTGGTCACCTTGCCAATAGTGGCGTTGGTGTTCGCTGGCAATGACGGACTTTGGCTCGGAGTGAGCGTCCTTGCGGTGTTGGGGATCGGACGTTTCGTCCTGGCTGGGTTGTCCGCGTCGCTGCCCCATGTGGTGGACGGACGTGACCTCGTGACGGCGAATGCACTGACACCAACTTCAGGAACTATTGCCGCCGCCATCGGTGCCCTGCTCGGTGTCACCCTTCGCGGCGTAATAGGTGGTGGTGACTTCGGCAGCCAAGTCGTGCTCTTCGCAGCCGCAGCCGGTTTCGCTTTAGCCGGCTTGCTCGCAGTTCGTCTCGGTAAGGACACCTTGGGGCCAAGCGGGGAGAAACCCGCCGACACCGTGCGCGGCGTACTCCTTGGCCTAATCGACGGAGTGCGGGTGTTAGGCCGTAATCGCATTCCGCGCCGGGCAATAACCGTGGTCGGGATGCATCGCATAGCCTTTGGTATTTTGACCGCAGGTGCGCTCTTGCTGGTGCGCGAGACTTTCAATGAGATGGTTCAGGCGGATTCGGCACTGGGTCAATTCGCGATCATCACCGCCGCCGCCGCCATCGGCGCCCTGCTCGGGGCGGTGCTAACTCCCGGGGCGACCCGCCGGTTCGGGGCCGTTCGCTGGTCGGCTTTTGCCTTACTACAGGCCGGCACCATCGGTGCCGTCCTGATATTCATCGGTGCGATGGCACCCGCATTCATCGCCCTTCTTGGTGGCGCGCTCTCCATGGGATTCGCTGGTCAATCGGTAAAGGTGTGCTCGGATACCTTGATCCAGCGGCACATCCCAGACGATCACCTAGGTCGCATCTTCGCCTTATTCGACATGATCGTAAATGTGGCTTTGGTTTTAGGGATCACTTTGATGGCCCTACTAGCCCCGAAAAGTGGACAAGCGCCCTGGGCCTACGCAGGGGTTGGCGTCTTACTAATTGCCACAGCTACTTGGTATCTAACGGGTAGGGGCAATAGGCTCCCCTCAACAGCCACTTCGTCAGGCCAATGAAGTCGTAATCGGTCTGGCCATTGAGACCTTCAGGAGCCGCATGAGCGACGTTTCGACCGCCGATAAGCGCTGGGGCATCAGGTCAATTGCCGCTGTTCTAATCTTCGTCATCGCCGCAGCGCTTACCCCGATTGCCATGGTCGGCCACTGGGGTCATGCCACGGTCGTTAACAGCGAGCAGTTCATCGCCACTGTCGTTCCGTTGGCTGACTCGCCAGAGGTGCAGGCCGCAGTCACCGAGGCTGTGACCGAAGCAATCGTCAAGCAGGTAGACACCTCAGCAATTGTTGGTGACTTTCTCGGCGGGCTCCTGAACAATGATCAACTCTCCTCGGCATTGTCCGCACCTATCGCAGCGGGCGTTAACAAGCTGATCGGGCAAATAGTCGAAGGCTTCATCACCTCCGACGCATTCCAGAAACTGTGGATCACCCTTGCCAGTGCGATCCAAAAGAGTGTCGTGGCGATTCTCGAGGGCGGTAATGAAGGCCCCGTGCAGATGCAAGGCGACCAACTCGTCCTTGACATCACCGACCTACTGACGGCTGTTCAAGCTCAACTTGTTTCCCAAGGTGTGACTATTGCCGACAAAGTCACCGTTCCGGATTCCGACCGCCAAATCGTGCTCTTTGAAGCACCTGCCGTCGCGCAATTGCAGTTCATCTACTCACTTGCCTCACCGGTTCTGCAATGGTTCCCGCTGCTGATCGCAATCTTGTTCGGCCTCGCGATCACTTTGGCTCGCCGGCGCCCCCGAATGGTGCTTGCAGTTGGTCTCGCACTTGTTGTAACAGGTGGACTTACCACTTGGGGGCTGGGTCTGGGTGAGACTTTCTTCGTTGACCAACTCGCCGGTACGGTCTTTGGCGGGGCTTCTGGGATTTTCTGGAACACCTTGTTGAACTACCTGATCATTGGCCTCCAGAGTCTTCTCATCTTCGGCGTGGTGGTCGCGGTTGCCGGTTGGTTCGCGGGTCGATCTCGGCCGGCAGTAAAACTGCGTGCCCATCTTGTTGCTGGCCTCACGGAAATCGGCTCATCACTTCCGGCGAACGGGTTGAGCGCATTTTTGCGGGCGCGCGCTGACGCGGTGCGCTGGATCATCACCGCTGTCCTGGTTTTCGCCCTGGTGGTTGGTGATGTGATGTCACTAAATCGCATGATCTGGCTGCTTTTGTTGACGGGCGGATTATTCACATTGCTACAGGTGCTAATTGCTGACAAGAAAGAAACTGCTGGCTAAACCACCGGCGTACGAACAGCTTGGATTCCGTGCTCACTGCTCGCGGTAAACGCCAGGTTTGTCGCTGCTACCTCATCTTTCGTGACGGCCACCTGACCACTGGTAATGGCTTCGGTGTAGGCAGCGAAATCCTTACCGACCTGCTCCGCATACACCAGCCCGAAGTTCATCATCGCGTTGTCGAACTTGGTACTGGTGCCAAGGTACGACGCAATGGCAATCGCGTCGCCAGATCGTGCATGCGCTCGAGCAAGGGTGTGACCGCAGATCCTCGCGTACGCGAGCAGGTTGTCAGGGCCTAACAAGGTGACATCCGGTGACCACTTCATGTCACGCAGTTGTCGAATGTAGAAGTCACGGCCTTGACTCCCGCGAATCCAGCCCAAGAAGATATCGCTGGCCGCCTGAGTCAGGCGTTGACCGCTGACTACCCGCTCCCCTTGCTTATCGAACGCACTTGGTGCGGTAACCGGCTCAAGCACACTTCTAACCGCCTGCTTAACCTGCAACACCAACAGGTCCGACTCGTCACGGCCTTGAAGTAAAATCACAAATGCGAGCAGCCCGACACTGCCCACGCCAACCACTTTGTGGCCAATATCCACCAATTGATATCGGCTCAGCAGTTCGCGCCGATCATCGATCAAGGTCCCCTGGTATTGATCGACGAGCCCACTAATTACGGGGTGCACATCGCTCCCCATGGCAATCCGTACCAAGACCGGTGGGGCATTGACAAATTGGCGCCGTCCGTCAACAACTTCGGTCAACTTGCTGATCGCCGACCAAGCGTCACGCTTTTGCGCCTTCGCTACGGTTTTCTCGGCGGCCACCACCCCCTTCTTACCGGCAACATCTCGCCCCCAGCCAACAAGTACGCTGGCATCAACCCGGTTGTACCAGACATCCAACTCACCCATCTGCGCGAAATTTGCAATGGCGGTGCGATACGAGTTTGCGGCCGCGCGCGTAGTGCTTTCAATTTCAGCACTAGAAAAGCCGTTGTTTTGCGCCGCCAACGTGAAAGATGTTGTTAACCGTGCGACATCGAATTCGAACGGGCCTGGCAAAGTCTCATCAAAGTCATTTATGTCGAAGATGACTGCCCGATCAGGCGCTGCGAATAACCCAAAGTTCGAAAGGTGGGCGTCACCGCATAACTGAACCTGTAGTCCGGTGTTCGGACGGGTACCAAGATCCGTCGCCATCGTCAATGCCGAACCGCGATAGAAAGTAAATGGGTTAACCGACATCCTCGAGTGTCTGAGCGGCAGCAGAGTCGGAACTCGATCCACCTCTTGCCCGGCAAGTTGAGCAACGACATTTTGGCGATCGGGCCCCGGTTCCCAAACCGCCAGCGCGGTGCGTGGCGCAAGTTTTCGGGCATCCAGCCCAAGGGTCTCGCGCGCTCCTACCGTGCTAGCTCGGCTGCTGCCTGGACCGTTGTGTGTAGACATGGGAGCAGGGTAGTCGCCTTGTTCGGTACTTACCCAGTAAAAATTGACATGTTATGACCAACCAACTAGTTTGTTAGTATGACAATCGAAGTAGGAGTTTTCGAGGCCAAGACGCACCTTTCCGCGCTCCTGGACCAAGTAGTGGCCGGCGAAGATTTCCTCATAACTAAAAGAGGCCAGGTGGTGGCGCGCCTTGGACCCGCAGTTGAGCCCGGATCCCGGGTTGACGAGGCCTACCGGCTACTCGCACTCGCTCGGAGCAACTCGAACCCAGGACCAGATTCGATTCGCGAGTTAATTGATGACGGCAGATACAAGTGAAAGTGGTCCTCGACGCCTCCGTTGCCATCAGTTTCATCATCATTGATGAGTTTTCGCAACAAGCGAGCAAGGCACTTGAGCGGGTGGCCGAACAAGGCGCTTTGGTTCCCGCTCTTTGGGATTTCGAACTTGCCAATGCCCTTCGATCGGCGGAGCGCCGCGGCCGCATCTCACAGGCCGGAACTGCTCAGGGGATTGCCGGTATCAAAGGACTCGATATTGAGCGAGTTGGGCCGCCCACCAATCTGACCCGCCTCATTGACGTTGCGCGTGAACGTGATTTAAGTGTGTACGACAGCTCCTATCTGGCATTGGCTCTTGACCGGGGGCTTCCCCTCCTGACCTTCGACACCCGACTTGGGCAGGCCGCAGCAGCGGCTGGGGTGCACCTAATCCAGTAATTAAGCTGCGCCGCTATCGGCGCGCGGCCCACCAGGCAAGAAGGGCCTCGGTGGCCTGCGCCTCCCCAAGGGGCCCGCGATCTAGGCGCAGATCCATCAAGAACCGATACGCCTCACCAACGACCGGGCCCGGTGGCAGATCCAAGATGCGCATGATCGCCGCACCATCAAGGTCTGGGCGCAAGGCCGCAAGTTCCTCCTCCTGTTCCAAAACATTGATGCGATTTTCTAGGCTGCTATAGGCCTGCTGCAGTGCCGCGGCCCGGCGCTTATTTCGCGTAGTGGAATCAGCACGCGTGAGCTTATGCAGTTGCACGAGTTGGTCACCCGCATCGCGCACATACCGACGCACCGCTGAGTCAGTCCATTCGCCGGTGCCGTATCCGTGAAAGCGCAGGTGTAATTCAACCAACCGGGCCACCTGGTCGGTGGTCTCGTTTGAGAACCGCATGGCCCGCATGCGCTTCTTGACCATCCGAGCTCCTACCATCTCGTGATGGTGAAATGACACCCCGCCATCTTTTTCAAACTTGCGAGTTTTGGGTTTGCCGATGTCATGCAGTAGCGCAGCAAGTCGCAGCACCGGGTCGGGTCCACTAACCGGTTCGTGCAAAGTCTCCATCGCAATTGCCTGCTCAAGCACCATCATCGAGTGCTCATAGACATCCTTGTGGCGGTGGTGCTCGTCCTCGGCTAGGCGAAGCGCCGGTAATTCAGGCAAAATCCAGTCGGCTACCCCGGTTTCGACAAGTAATTCCAAACCCGAGCGCGGATCAGGTGCCATGAGGGTCTTCATAAATTCCTCGCGCACGCGCTCTGCTGACACGATGGTGATGCGCTCAGCTTGCTCGCCCATTGCCTGCAAGACCTCATCGCTGACCCGGAAGCCAAGTTGGGCCACGAAACGTGCGGCCCGCATGATGCGCAGCGGATCATCGTCAAATGAATCCTGAGCCCGACCAGGTGTGCGGAGCAGGTAGTTGTCCAGATCGGATGCACCCGCAAAAAGGTCGACCAACTGCATCTGGGGTAGTCGAAGTGCTAAGGCATTTATCGTAAAATCCCGGCGCGCCAAATCACCCTCCAGGGTGTCGCCGAAGTCCACAACCGGCTTGCGGGAATCCCGGTCATACTGCTCGGTTCGATAGGTGGTGATTTCACATTCACGCCCCGAAATCCGGGCCCCGACGGTGCCAAAGCGGATCCCGACATCCCAAACCGCCGAGGCCAGCGGAGTTAACAGCTCGATGATGACTTCTGGTCGCGCATCGGTCGTGAAATCCAAATCCCCGGTCGCACCCACCCGGCCGAGCAGGGCATCTCGCACCGGGCCGCCGACCAGGGCGATCTCGTGACCGGCACCGGTAAATCTCTCCCCCAGGTCGGTCAAAAGCCCCGAAATCGGGGCCAATTTGGCGATTGCCTGGAGTTCCGCTGGAGTCGACACACATAGCAGCGTAATGACTGAACCCTCAGGTTTATCCTGCCGATATGGGTAAGCACATTCCGAGTGTCGAGGAGACCTCGGCCGGCGGGTTGGTGCTGGACCTCAGCGGTGCCCTGCCCATGGCTGCGCTGATCGCGCGCCACGACCGAAATGGCCGCCTGATCTGGCTGCTGCCCAAGGGGCATGTGGAGACCGGCGAGACAAATGAGGAGGCCGCCATCCGCGAGGTGGCCGAAGAAACCGGGATCACCGCCAGCATCTTGGCGCCCCTTGGGGTCATTGATTTTTGGTTCATGACACCTAATCAGCGCATCCACAAGACCGTCCACCACTATCTTTTGCAGGCTATCGGCGGTGAGCTCAGCGACACCGATATCGAAGTAGTCGAAGTCGCTTGGGTGCCCCTTGCTGAAGTCCGTGCCAAACTTCGCTACCCCGATGAGCGCAAACTCATCACCAAAGTTTCAGACTTACTTGGCGATACGTGCCTAACCTGAGAATTAACCTCTCGTTGCGCCTTTTCCTGGCGGCTCTACTCAGCACTGCAGCGCTTGCCGGTGGTGCCACCCCGGCGCGCGCTATACCCGCGGACTCGCAGATTGAAATTGTCTTGGACCAATTCACCCCGGTGGTGCCTAAAGTAAAAGGCACACTTCGAATCAGTGGCCGAGTCCTGAATATCTCCGGCCGCTCAATCGAAAACGTATCCGTCCAATTACGCGTTGCTGAATCGCCGATAACTCTCTTGAGCACGCTAGCCGAAGTTAGTGCAGCAGACCTCATCTCCGACGTCGACGATGACTCAAGCAGTATTGATGCGACGCGCACTTTGATCACCTCCGCGCTAGCCCCGAACCAGCAAGGGTTCTTCACAATCTCAATTGCATTTGCGGATTTGGGGCTGACCACTCCCGGCACCTACGTCATCGCGGTCGAAGCCCTCGGCTCGATAGCCGGTGTTGACGAATTTGATGAACGTAAAGGCATTGAACGGACGTTTTTGCCGTGGCTGCCCACCGGCTCGGGCGTTGCCCCAATTGGGGTTACCTGGCTCTGGCCACTCGTCGACTGGCCCGCCCGCAACGCCAATGGGGTGCTAGTGAACGACGAAACCCCGAATGCAATGGCACCAGGTGGGCGACTTTACGAACTCGTGAAGGTCGGCGCCGATTATCCCGGGCGGGTTTCCTGGTTCGCGGACCCGGAGTTGTTGCAGGCGGCCTCCGCCATGGCACAGGGTTATCTGGTGCAAGAGGACGGCAGCCCGGTGGCCGGTGATCAATCAGATGCGGTCTTAGGTTGGCTGACTTCGCTGCGCTCGGCACTTGACGCCGCCGCGACGGTAACGCAAACGCAATCGCAACTGCGGGTGCTGCCCTATGCAGATGTGGATGCCACGGCAGTGCGCAGGGCCGATCTGGCCACCGATCTAATACGCGCGGTAACGCAGGCGCCGATTATTTCGCGGGCGGCCATCGGCACGCCGATTGCTGAAACCGCTTATTGGGCACCGGGTGGGCGAATCGATAAGCAGACAGCGGAGTTGCTGGTCTCATCCGGGGTGCGGACCGTGATCGTGTCGTCGCGCGCGGTTTCCACGGCTAGCAGTGCCCCGGCCCTTGCCTCAATCAGCACTCCCGTGGGCGCATTGACGGCAGTGCTGATTGACCCGGTGCTCGCAGATTTACTAACCACCCCAAAGAGCGGAGCCGATGAGGTGATCTTGGCCCGGCAGCAGTTCTTGGCGCAGACCGCACTCCTTGCGACTTCGGCGACCGGACCCGCCCGCGTGGTGGTGGCCCCTCTTAATGCCCGATGGGCACCGGACCCACAACTTCTCAAAGACCTACTGGATGCAACCAGCGCAGCACCTTGGCTTTCAATGCAGTCAATTGACGAACTACTTACCGCCACGCCGGCATTTGCCGACCGATTGAACTATGGCCAACTAGCAAAGCAGGCCGAACTCCCGACCGCCTATCTGCAGCAGGTGATGAAAGCCCAGGGGAGACTGCAGCAGTTCGTCGCGATTCTCGATGACCCCGCGGCGATTTCGGTTGGGTTCTCGCAGGCAATGACCCGCACCCTTTCGTCGGCTTGGCGCAGTCAGCCCACTACCGGCCGGACCTTACTTAAGCAGATAAACGTCGAACTCATTGAGCAAATGGGGCAGGTTAGAGCGCTGTCTAAGGGCACCATAACTTTTTCCGGAGATTCCGGTCAGGTGCCAATCACCTTGGCTAATGACCTCGATCAGAGTGTGACCGTGAGCATGCAATTGGTCGGGGTCCCTGCAGCTCGACTCGAATCACCGCCGGTCACCGATATCGTCATTGCGGCCGGGCGCAAGGTAAGTGTTGAAGTCGAAGCCAGGGTCATTGGCGGTGATCCGCTACCGGTCAATATTCAGATCTTGACGCCAGAAGGGGATAAGTACGGCATCCCGAGCACCATCACTTTGGCGTCAACCGCTTACTCAAGGGCAGCCAGCTGGGTCGTCGGTGCTGCATTCGCCGCCATTCTTGTTTTCGTGATCGTCGGTGTGACACGGCGGATCTGGAAAGCCCAGCGCTCCCAGCAAGCGGGTAATCCATCTGACACGGTGTCCCCGTGACCGAAAATGCTAGCGGTAGTGCGCTGGTGCGCTCCAGTGCTGTCATGGCATCGGGCACCATCGTTTCGCGAATTACCGGCGTGCTCCGTGATATCGCCGCTGCCGCCGCCCTGGGGTTCTACTTAGTATCTGACGCCTTCTCCTTGGGCAATAGCCTGCCCACGATTGTTTATATCCTCATTATTGGCGGGGCACTGAACGCGGTTTTCATTCCACAATTAGTTCGTCGCATGAGTGAGGATGAAGATCAAGGCAAGGCGTACGCGGATCGTCTGATCACACTCATAGTGACCGCATTGCTGCTGCTGTCAGTGATTGCAGTGCTGGCCGCGCCGCTGATCGTTGATCTCTATACCCCGTCGGACTACCCCGCCAATGAGTTTGATCTAGCGGTTGCCTTTGCGCGACTTTGCTTACCGCAGGTGCTCTTCTACGGCATCTATTCAATTCTTGGCCAGGTATTGAATGCGCGCGGACGATTCGGGGCGCCGATGTTCGCGCCCATAGCGAACAATGTGATCGCGATCGCGACCTTTTGTTTATTCATTGCCGTAGCTGGTACCTCAGCGGCCGCAGATGGAGTGCTCACTACCCAGCAGATCCTCATCCTCGGCATCGGTACCACCCTGGGTGTCATCTCCCAAGCCGTGATCTTGCTACCGGTGTTACGCCGGTCCGGCTTTAACTGGCGGCCACGCTTCGACTGGAAGGGCGCCGGTCTGGGAAAGGCCGGCAGCTTGGCACTGTGGACCATCGGCTTGGTGCTCGTCAATCAGGCTACCTACGTTGTCATCACCCGACTCGCTACGCAGGCCAACGTCGATGCCGCTGCCGCCGGCACCGTCGCAGCCGGACTCACCACGTACCAAAAGGCACATCTGGTTTTCATGCTGCCCCATAGTGTCATCACGATTTCCATCGTGACCGCGATGCTGCCGGCCTTAAGCCGCATTGCGCACGCTGGGGAGCTGCGACGGGTTGGCAGCGATATCGGTACCACGATGCGCACCGTTGCCGCCTTGATCGTGCCGGTTGTTGCCGTGCTATTCGTTACCGGCTCAGACCTTGCGGTGCTGCTGTTCGGCTACGGGGCCGCAACAGCCGAGCAGGCTTCCTTGATGGGTGAGATTGTTTCCATCTTCATGATCGGACTTCTGCCTTTCACCCTTTTCTATGTGCTCCTTCGGGGCTACTACGCCATGGAGGACACCCGAACCCCCTTCTACATCACCGTTGGCCTGAGCGCGTTTTGGCTGGTGACCGTCCTACCGCTGTTTAGAATTGCGCCAGCCGGTGGTGCGCAGGTCGCGATGATCGCCTTCACATATTCCCTCTCCTATTGGGTTGGCCTGGCGTTGGCGTGGGTGGTGCTTGCTCGCCGAGTCGGCGGTCTGGACTCCGGCCGGACCATTCGAAGCCTGCTGCGCATCGGGGTAGCCGGCCTGGTGGCACTCGGTCTCATGCTCGGTGCCCACTTCATCCTCGGTCGAATCTTCGTGGGCCAACTTCCTAGTGACAAGCTCGTCGTGCTGCTCATCTTGCTCGTTGTTGGCGCCATCGGCGCGGCTTCATACTGGGCGGTCGCTTGGTTGCTGCGGATTAAAGAAGTATCCGATGTCACGAAATTACTAGGCCGCAAGTTGCGGAAATCATGACTGGCCCCGAGCGCATTGGTCGCTACTTGCTGCTAGCGGATCTTGATCCCGAGCAACTCGACCCAGCGGTGCAATTCTTTCGAGGCCATGACGAAGTCCTGGATCGCGAGGTCTCATTACGGATTCTTGACGCAGATGACCCACGGGCGCCCGCCTTTCTCGGTGCCGCCCGCGCTGCTGCCCTAGTGGAGGATCGTCGCCTGCTGCGCATTCTCGATGTGCTCACTTTGTCCAAGACAGATACCCAGCCAGCGCAAATCGTCGTCATAAGTGAGTGGGCAACCGGGCGCAACTTAAGTGAACTCATGCAATCACGTGGTGACCAGCCAATACCTGTTGACGATGCAATCAACATCGTCGCCGAAGTTGCTCGCGCAGTTGCCGCTGGGCTCAGCACCAACGTCAACCACGGCCGGCTTCGGCCATCCAGTGTGATCGTGACCGATGCTGGTGAGGTCAGAGTCCGGGGCCTTGCGGTGGATGCCAGCCTTTGGGGTTCACTCAATCCCGACGAAACCAAGACCCAGAGCGACGTCGATGCATTGGGCTGCCTGCTTTATCTGTTGGTGACCGGCCTATGGGCGGGCCCACCCGTGGCCGGGCTCACCGCTGCCCCGAAGACCGGCGCGAACGTACTGCCGCCATCAAGGGTGCGGGCCGATGTGCCTCGAGTTGTTGATGAAGCCGTCGCTCGATCTGTAAGTAGTGCGGCTAGGCCACGTGGGGTCACCAATATCACCGATGCGTCGGCATTTACCGCCATGCTCGGGCTAACCCGCGATCACCTGGCACCTGTTTCGCACGGAGCTAAGCATCGTGATGAGCCAAATGGCAAAACACAGAGCACTTCACATATTCTCCTCCGAATTGCCGGGGTAATCATCGCCTTCGCGCTGGTAATCGGATTTGGTATTTGGGGTTGGCAGTTGATTACCAGTGGCTCGGTTTTGACCGCAACCCCGACTGAAGTTGCAGTTGCCGATCTCCTGACCGAGTCGGCTCTGCCCATGGCATCGGCAAGTGCTCAGTCCGGTCCTGAGGTCTTGCCTATCGTCAAAGTTCGTAGTTTTGATCCGTTCGGGGATGACAACAAGGACGGTAATCCAGATGGCAAGAAGGGCAAGGAGAACAACGAGGAGGCCGCCCTCGCGGCAGATCTCGATGTGACCACGGCCTGGCATTCACAGAGCTACAAGTCAGCCGACGCCGATGGCAAGGGTGGAGTGGGCCTCATCATCAACATGGGTGAGCCGCATTCGGTTAGTTCGGCCTCATTGACCTTTGAAGGCGTTGGTGCCGCGACGCAGGTGCGCGTGGCAGATGAAATATTGCCCGACCCCAGCCTGTGGACGCTGCTCGCCGAGGCACCCGCGGGCGATCGGCAAATCGACTTGCGCGGGCCGCGAGCCATCACCGGTAAGTACGTCCTACTTTGGTTTCCGCAATTACCGCAACGTGTTGACGACCCCGGGACCTACCGGGTGGGTCTCAGTAAGGTCACCTTGAACTAGCCGCGGGGCCGATGGCCCTAGGCTCAGGCATCATGGAGCCCGAAGAGGTGTTCTCCCCGGCAGGTGGGGGTGATCGCACCGACGCCCAGTTACTTGCGGCGCATATCGCCGGTGACCCGGCCGCCTTCGAGGCCCTTGTTTATCGCCACCGAGATCGCCTCTGGTCGGTCGCCCTACGCACCACCAGTGACCCAGAGGAAGCCGCCGATGCCTTGCAGGATGCTTTCTTGTCGGCCTTTAGGCGGGCCGATCAATTCCGGGGCGAGGCAGCGGTAACCACTTGGTTGCACCGGATTGTCGTTAATGCCTGCCTAGACCGGCTACGTCGGCGAGCCACTCGGCCCGCGGTGCCGCTGCCCGAAGATCTTGGCCAGACCTTGGCCGACCCCGGTGACCAAATGAGCCAACGCGAGACCCAATTGATTATCGCCAAGGCGTTGGCGAACCTGCCCCCCGATCAGCGGGCGGCCATTGTCCTGGTCGATGTGGAAGGTCTATCGGTTCAAGAAGCAGCTGAGATTTTGGGTTGCCCGACCGGTACCGTGAAGAGTCGATGTTCGCGCGGGCGGGCCCGGCTCGCCGAAGAGCTGGCTTTCATGCGGAACCGTAACGAGCCCGACACCGTCATACCGAAAGACAACACCTCGAAGGGGGGTGCATCAAATGGCTGACGACGCCCACGGGCCGATTGATGTACCCAGCAATCAACCCGAAGACCTCGATGGGCCATTGTTCGATGAGCCATTGTTCGATGAGCCATTGTTCGATGAGCCATTGTTCGATGAGACATTGGCTGAACTTGCCTTCTTGGGCCCAGATCAAGTGCAGCCGGCCGAGGCCATGCCGGCGGCGATCTGGGACCGGCTGAGCGATGCCATCAGGGCCGAGGCCCCGTTGGTTTCCGGCGGACCGCTAGCCACCGTGCTAGCGATGTCGCCGCGGCGCCGCAGCCGTTGGGTGAGCGGGCTGGTGGCCGCCTCGGTTGCTGCTATCGCCGTGGGGGTGGTGGTGCAGGCCGTGCGCACACCCAGCCCGGAGGTCGTGGTTGCTGAAGCCGGTGTTGCCGGGGCCCCGGCAGCGGCTGAGGCCGACCAAACCAAACTCAAGACGAGTCTCGGGGTTTCCGGTGAAACGATGCCCGCCCGTCAGGTGATAGCCAGCGGAGCGAACTACACGCGCACCACCATGCAGGATCAAATTGGTGATCTCTTTGAGCGCATCGGGGTAGCCGATGCCAGCGCGATGGCCTCCATTATCCAAGAAAGCCCCGAAAATTTGATTGAAGGCAACACCGGGTTCACCGCCAAGGTCGAAACCATCAAGGCTTGTATCGCTGCCCTGATCGAACCCGGGGATGTTGGCACCGTGGTAATTGACCGAGCCATGTTTGAGCAGCAAGAGATTGCCTTGATCTTGGACCTCACCCCGTCAAAGAAGTTTAAGGCTTGGGTGGTCGGGCTCGACTGCGGTGAAAGTGGTCCTTCGATACTGATGCCCTTGGAGCTGGAACTCGCGGAACAATCAGCGCCCTAAGATCGTTACCATCAGGGACACTGTTTTCGCGAAAGGTTAATTGTGAGTGAGCTCCGTGAAGTCATCATTATTGGTTCAGGTCCGGCCGGCTATACGGCGGCGGTTTATGCCGCACGGGCCCAACTAAAGCCCCTGGTGTTCGAGGGTGCGGTTACCGCGGGAGGTGCACTCATGAACACCACCGAGGTAGAGAACTTTCCAGGTTTCGCCGAGGGCATCATGGGCCCGGCACTGATGGAGAGCATGCGCGCGCAAGCCGATCGGTTCGGTGCGGAGTTAATCACCGATGACGTAACGGCTGTCGATCTAGCCGGCGATATCAAGTCAGTGACCGACGGCTCCGGTCGCACCTTCACCGCTAAGTCGGTGATTTTGGCCATGGGTTCTGGCTATCGCGAACTCGGTTTACCAAATGAAAAACGGCTTTCCGGCCATGGGGTTTCGTGGTGCGCGACCTGCGATGGTTTCTTCTTTCGCGATCAAGACATCGCGGTTGTCGGTGGTGGTGACTCCGCATTGGAAGAGGCCACCTTCTTGACCCGCTTCGCCAACACCGTGACGCTCATCCATCGTCGCGATGGCCTGCGTGCCAGCAAGATCATGCAAGAGCGCGCGCTTAGTAATCCGAAAATGCGGTTTGCCTGGAACAGTGCCGTCGACGACGTGCTCGGCGATGCGAAAGTCTCCGGTCTGGTGCTGCGTGATACCAACACCGGCCAGACCCGTGAACTTGCAGTGACCGGGCTATTCGTCGCTATCGGCCACGACCCACGCTCTGAGTTATTGCCGGGGCAAGTCGCCCTCGACGAGGCCGGGTATGTGATCGTCGATGCGCCGTCAACCCGCACTTCGGTTCCTGGGGTATTTGCGTGCGGAGACCTCGTGGATCACACCTATCGCCAGGCCATTACGGCGGCCGGCACCGGTTGCGCGGCGGCTCTGGACGCTGAGCGGTATCTAGCCGCTGCCGAGTAGGCTGAACCTCAACAACAAAGGAGAACATCATGGGCGCGACCATCAAGGTCTCGGATGCAAGTTTCGCCGCCGACGTACTGCAAAGTGACAAGCCGGTCATCGTGGATTTTTGGGCCGAGTGGTGCGGGCCCTGCCGCATGGTTGGGCCGATCCTGGAGGAGATCGCAAGCGAGAACGACAGCATTGTGGTCGCGAAGTTAAATGTCGACGAGAACCCACAAACCTCAGCCAGTTATGGCATTACCTCCATCCCAACCCTAAATGTCTATCAGGGTGGCGAAGTCGTTAAGTCAATCATCGGTGCGAAGCCCAAGGCGGCGCTACTCGCTGATCTGGCGCCGTATCTGTAGTGGTAATCCGCCGCGGTGATACCGGGGCGGCCGTCGCGGAGGTGCGCGCACGGCTCGCGCATCTGGGTCTCCTCCAGTTTTCCCCGACCCAAAATCCAACGGATAGTAATGCGAATCCGGACGATGTCTTTGATGATGACCTAGACATTGCAGTCCGCACCTTTCAGCAGGAACGTGGCTTAACTGTCGACGGAATTGTCGGCCCGCAAACGTTCCGCCGACTTGATGAGGCGCGTTGGCAACTCGGTGACCGTGTGTTGCGTTTTGTGCCAGGGCATCTGATGACGGGTGATGATGTTGCCGAACTTCAACGTCGACTTAATGAGCTTGGATTTAATAGTGGGCGCGCCGATGGCTTCTTCGGCACCAACACTGATCTTGCGCTACGGGAACTACAGCGAGGGGTTGGCTTAGCGACCGACGGTATTTGCGGCCCTGAATGCTTTAAAGCCTTCGACCGCCTAATGCGGACAGTTAGCGGCGGCAACCCCGAGCGGCTGCGGGAGAAGGTCCACATGGCTTCACTGCAAACCGGCATCGCCGATAAAGTAGTGCTCATTGATCCGGGAAATGACCTTGGTGAAAATATCTGCCAATCGGTCGCGGAGCGAGTCGAGGGGCGCCTAGCGGCCCTTGGCACCCAGGTTTTACTCACCCGCAGCGCGCAGCGAGCAAAAGCCATGGATGAAGCCGAAAGAGCCGACTTCGCCAATCGCACTGGTGCGGATCTCGTTATTTCAATTCACGTTACTCAAGTCGAGAGCAAGGTGCCGGCCGGTGCCGCCACCTTCTATTTCGGTGCACCAGATGGCGGCCCGCACTCCGCAAATGGGCGAGCGTTGGCTGAGCTCATCCAGGAAGAACTTTGTCGGCGTACCTTCGCCATTGACTGCCGAACCCATCCGCGCACGTGGGATCTACTGCGACTTACTCGGGTTCCAGCCGTTCGTGTCGAGCTCGGCTACCTATCCAACCCGATGGATGCGGGCAGGCTGAGCGATGTCAAAATGCAGGACGCATCGGCTGAGGCAATCGCAACCGCCCTCAAGCGGTTTTGCGCCCCGCGCTAGTCCGCGCCTTCGGCTAAGTCACTCGCCCACGCGTCAAAAAATGCTCGTATCTTGGCTACCTCGCTCAATGGAATCGGTAGGTCACCATCTCGATATCTAGTCAACTGCCGCATTGCTAACCCCAGAACAACGGGGTTCATCCCCGGGTCTAATTCAATTGCGAAATTCACCAGCTCTTTGGTAGAACGATGTCGGGTTACGCTGTAAACATCAACGAAATCCCGTGGCATTGCCCGATCAAAAAGTGCAAGAAGTTTGCGTGCCGCAATTTCATCAGGTGCGAAGGTCGGACCAAGGACAGACATGGTTGGCGGAAGCACCGGCGGCGAGTCAAGGGCAAGGTCAACTATCACGGTCTCTGGGCCGTGCACGTGAAGGCGTACAAAGGTCTCAGTTGACCTGCGCACATCTATCCGCCAATTGCGCTTAAGGACTTCCGACTCAAATGCTGCCCGTGCGATTTGGACATCACCTGGAATTGCAGTAAATGCCTCCACGTCTTCAGTGGGTCGAACACTCATTCCTTGTGCCAAGAGGGCCATGCCTCCCACTAAGAGGAATGAGGAGGACTCAGGAAGGGAAAAGAGTAGGCGCACTATTTCGATTTGAAAGTCAGAAACGTGCGGAACTTCACTCATACTGCTTCGCTAGAAAATGTTCTCTCGATAAGTGGCTGCCAAGCGGAACGGATTGCTTCGGGCAGGTGTACTTCCGCCCAGATATCTATCAACAGGTTCCCATCTACCAAAGCTACGATGTCGCTTGGCTCACCTTCACTTAACAGTATTTGATAGGCAAGCATCCGTTGCTGCCTGTCTGATAGATCACGACGTTTACCCGGGGTGGACCAATCGACATGGAGCGGGAGTATGACCGTGGCGAGCGCGGTGGCAGGGGGAAGTTGCGGCAACTGGTCTGGGACGAAGAACGGCTTTCCACGTCGATCCAAGTATTGAGTGAAGTTTGGCAACGGCACCGCCACCAAGTGCTGACCGTTGGCCGCTAGCAGACGCTCCAGGGTGTCCAAAGTAGGGCTGCGGTGACCGTGTTCGTACGCGGAGATATTCGGGCGTGAAGTGCCAGCAAGTAGGGCCACCTGCGACTGCGACAAGCCCGATGCGCGCCTTGCGTCTGAGATCAGTGTTGGCACGGTTACCTCCCATGTATCTAATTCGATACTACCACGGGGGCACCGACCTAAGGTTTATGCCTTATCCGGCCTAGTACCCGGATTAGCCCCCGGGAGGGAGGGAGGTGCCGCGGGGTGCGGCCAGACCAGCCGGCCAATGAACCCGCCTAGTACCCCAACCCCCAATAGGAGCAGTGCCCAGCCGAGGATCCGCATCATGTGGCCTATCGTAAGGCGCTATGACCGGCTCCCGGCTAGATCCTTGGGTTGACTCCTATGCGGAGCGAACCCACGGCATGGCTGCCTCCGAAATCCGGGCGCTGTTTTCGGTGGCTTCCCGCCCCGAAGTTGTCTCGTTGGCCGGTGGAATGCCATTTGTCCAGGCTCTGCCCCTGGAGCAGATCGCCGAGACGGTAAAAAACCTGCTCTTGGAGCGGGGTGCTCAAGCCCTTCAATATGGCTCGGGGCAAGGCGATGTCGTGCTACGTGAACAGATCTTGGACGTGATGCACGATGTCGGTGTGGTGGCGCACCCCGACGACATCGTCGTTACGACAGGTTCGCAGATGGCCTTGGACTTAGTCACTCGCGTTTTTTGTGATCCCGGCGACGTGATCTTGGTTGAAGCACCGTCCTATGTCGGAGCGCTCGGGGTTTTCCGTGCCTACCAATGCGGTGTTGAGCATGTAACTATGGACGATGAAGGCTTGGTACCTGCGGCCTTGAGTGAGGCAATTGTGCGCGTGCGGGCCTCGGGTCGACGCATCAAGATGCTCTACACCATTCCCTCCTTTCATAATCCAGCCGGTGTATCACAGGGCGCCCAGCGTCGACTTGAAATTTTGGCCATCGCTCAACAGGCGGGGATTTTAGTTCTTGAAGACGACCCTTACGGGTTGCTCGGCTTTGATGGTGCGGTGCCGCGGGCGATGCGGGCCGATGATGCCAATGGGGTCATCTACCTCGGCTCATTCTCCAAGACCATCGCCTCTGGCCTTCGCGTTGGTTGGGCTGTTGCCCCGCACGGGGTTCGTGAGAAATTGGTTCTGGCTGCAGAATCCGCTGTGCTGTGCCCGTCCAACTTCGCCCAGTTGACAATCTCGGAGTACTTATCCACCCAGCCGTGGCGTCAACAGGTCAAAGTTTTCCGTGAGCTCTACCGAGATCGCCGCGATGCGCTCCTGGAATCACTGCAGGCGATGATGCCCGAAGGCACCACCTGGACTATCCCCGCCGGTGGTTTCTACTCCTGGCTCACTTTGCCAAATGGCTTGGACGCAACGGCCATGTTGCCTCGAGCAATTGCGGCACTTGTTGCCTACGTGCCCGGTACTGGTTTTTATGTTGATGGTCAGGGCCGACAGAACTTGCGCCTTTCCTACTGCTACCCAGAACCTGATCGAATTCGCGAAGGTGTGCGCCGGCTGGCAGCCGTCGTTGAAGGTGAGCTTGAATTGGCTAATACTTTCGGTACCACCAGTGGGCTGCATCCCACTGGAGGTTCATCCATGCCAGCACCGGATCTGCGGTAAAGGGTATGCAGGTTGTAGTTCTCGCAGGTGGTCTTTCACCTGAGCGTGATGTTTCGCTGCGTTCAGGCCGTCGGGTCGCCAAAGCCCTGCGGGCAGCTACTGACTTTGAGGTAATTGAATCCGATGTTGATACAACACTGCTTGCCAGGCTGCGTGCGCAGGCCCCCGATTGTGTAATACCGGTGCTGCACGGGGCCGCCGGTGAAGACGGTGCCCTCCGAGATGTGTTGCATTCGTTAAACATCCCATTCGTGGGTTCAATAGCAGCCGCCTGCCGGCTCGCTTTTGATAAGCCGGTGGCAAAGACACTGCTAACTAATGCTGGGGTTAGTACCCCCGCCGCGGTTGCGCTGCCGCATTCAACATTTCGCGAGCTTGGTGCCAGTGAGGTGCTCGCTGCCGTGCTCGACGCCGTTGGCCTGCCTTTGATTGTTAAGCCAACAAAGGGTGGCTCAGCACTTGGTGCTGCTTTAGTTCACGAGGCTGCGCAATTCCCCGCTGCGATGGTCGGCTCATTCGCCTATAGCGATGTCGCCTTGATGGAGAGTTGGGTCCAAGGAGTTGAGGTCGCTGTTTCGGTGCTCGATACCCCAACCGGTCCGCAAACTTTACCCCTCGCTGAGATCGTCCCGATGGGTCAGATTTACGACTACACTGCCCGCTATACCGCTGGTACTACTGAGTTTTTCGTGCCGGCAAGGCTTTCTGCTGATGTTGCCCAGCGCTGTGCTGATGTTGCACTTACTGCCCATAAGGCCCTCGGCCTACGTGACTGGTCGCGCACCGATCTCATAGTTGATGCAGCTGGCACGCCGTGGTTCCTCGAGGTAAATGTCGCCCCCGGCATGACCGAGACGTCATTGTTCCCGCAGTCCCTCGCTGCCGCTGAACTATCACTTGGTGAGATCACAGCCCAACTCGTTCGTACAGCTATTAACCGCGGCTAATCCACCGCAGTGGCGGTCACGCCGATTGCGCGGCGAGGCTCGCGTCTTAGCCGGGCACCTTGCTGAGAAGCGAATCGATGATCAACTCACTGGCCGTATCGATGTCGTACCCGTCCGGCAGGGCGGTGACGAGCAATGACAGGTCCTCCCGGAAGCCCGAAACCTTGAGCTTCGCACGCAGGTTGTCGATCGCCCGCGATGCGGTGTACCCCTCGGGCCGGTAGGGGCCGAAACAGTCGACAATGGCCTGCGGGTCAAGGCGCAGTTGCTCTAGGGCGAGCCACAAGTCGAACACGTCACGACCCTTGGAGCGCTGGAACAATGCACGCAACTTCGTCGAAACCAGCTCGGCTGAGGTGAACGTCGTCAGGATGCACTCGCCGGTGAACCAGGTTGACGTCACTTCGTACGGCAGCGCGACCAGGGGCTGAGCCGGTGAAGTCTCATGGGTGTTGATCTCGATCTTTATGCGGAGCTTGGCGTTGGAATTCGTTGCGGGCGCCTCGAGGCGCATCTTCGGAAATGGTCCGAGCGATGTGGAGTGCACGGACAGGCCCGTCTCGACGGCAACCTCTCGCAGGGCATCGAATACCGGACCGATCTGCGTGTGGCTACGCCGGACGAAGTCCAGATCCTCGCTGTAGCGCAGCGGAAAGGGCAGACAGACCTGATGGAGGCACGTGCCGCCACGGAAGATGAGTTCTTTTCGCAGGAGCGGGTGGTCGTAGATGGCGACGATGGTGCGTGCCAGGAGGAGGTCTTGCTCGACTTGTTCCCTGCTCGGCCAAGGGCGAGTATTGCCCCACGCGGTGATCGCGGCTGCCGGGATCATAGGTCCGGCTCCACCTCAGCATTGACGACGAGACCCCAGCGCTTGTCCGATCGGCCCCGCCGTTGCCCCCGGGCATCCAGCAGTGCGTGCGCACGCTCAGTCGAGTGCTCAGCGAGGCGGCTGGCGATCAGGTCTCGGTCCAGTGGGGCATCAACGAGGTCCATGATCCAACCCAACCGTCGAAGGCTGGACTGCGGGAAGGCGCTCGCCGCTCCCAACACGGCATCTGCTGACAATCCCGTCTCCGCGACAAGTTCGGCGATGACGGTCGCGACATTGCTAAGACCGCCTGCATAACCGGGTCGGCTGCTCAGATCCAACAAGGTCGCGGCCGGAGACGACACGCGCACGGTGCCTGAGCTTGAGTTTACCGAGACAACGGGAACCGCCGGAAGGTGCTCGCGCGAGTAGAACCGAATCCGCACTCGTCCGAAATCTCGATCAGCAAGGATCTTGTCGACCATCACCTGGAAGACTTGCGGGCGTTGGTGCGCGGCCCCGTGCAACTCGGCGGCAGACAGCAAGGCGACGTAGTACTGCCGGCTGTTAGCCGCCATCATCGGATCGATGAAGTCCATCGCCGGGACAGCACGCCACAACCGGTACTCGGGTGGCACTGCGACGTACAGACCACGAGCGGGACTGAACATCAGTCCCGCTTTGCGCAGCCGCACCATGGCATCAGCCGCAGCGTGGAGGTCGAGGCCCATTAGGTCCGCAGCGCTCCTCAGGTCGACGACCGGGCGGCCGCGCGAAAGCAGGTAGTCGCTGAGGTGCCGAGGACGCACCCCGGCATCTGCATACTCGACTGTCACTCGGCCTCCCAGTGTATAACTCCCAGTCAAGACAGCATTTTTCACTGTCTTGCGGTAAAGATTAGCACATATTAGTGTATAGAACACGTGATAGGCAGTGTTTTCTCCGGTCTTGCCCCTGATACTTACACCCCTGCACCGTCATGGCGGGTTCCGGGCCCGGCTGTTCGATTTGCCTCCATCGGTGGAGAGTTGGGCCCAAGGAGTTGAGGTTGCGGTTTCGGTGCTCGATACCCAAACCGGACCACAAGCTTTACCCCGCGCTGAGGTGGTACCGATGAGTGAGATTTACGATTACATCGCCCGCTATACCGCTGGTGCTACTGAGTTTTTCGTACCGGCGAGGCTTTCTACTAATGTCGCGCACCGATCTCATAGTTGATGCAGCTGGCACGCCATGGTTCCTCGAGGTAACTGTCACCCCTGGCATGACCGAGATGTCATTGCTTGCACTCAGTAATCAGCGACGATCAATCAGGTCAGCGATCCGGCGCAAGTCATCACCATCAGCGCACTCAATAACAATCTTGCCCCGCGCCGCATTCTTCATGAACCCATCAACTTGCACCCTGGTATCAAGTTGATCAGCTATTCGCTGCTGCACATCATTTACTAAGTCAGCCATTGCCGTTTCACGACTTTTAGGTTTACGGGTTCGCTTCGTGCGTTCGCGGCCATCGGCTGCCCCGACAAGAATGAGTTCTTCTACCGAGCGCACACTTAAGCCTTCGGCCACGATGCGCTTTGCCATTTCCTCCATGGACTGGTCATCTTCAAGTGATAACAAAGCGCGAGCATGGCCTGCGCTAAGTACACCGGCCGCGACCCTGCGCTGCACATCAGGGGGTAACTTCAATAACCGCAACGTATTTGATACTTGCGGGCGGGAGCGCCCGATACGTTTAGCTAACTCTTCTTGGGTGCAACCAAAATCAGCAAGCATTTGGGAATACGCCGCAGCTTCTTCCAAAGCGTTTAGATCCGCCCGGTGCAGGTTTTCCAACAACGCATCACGAAGTAGTGCATCGTCTTCGGTGTCACGAATGATCGCGGGGATCGAAGTGAGCCCAACCTCACGACAGGCACGCAACCTACGCTCGCCGGCAACAAGTTCAAAGTTGGTTCCAGCCCTACGCACCACAACCGGCTGCAAGAGCCCGATCTCCCTAATGGAGTAAACCAACTCGGCCAGCGCCTCCTCGTCGAAGACCGCACGGGGTTGGCGCGGGTTCGCGGCAATGTCACCAATTGGGATCTCGGCATACACCGCAGCCGGGCCCACCTGGGCTACCTCACCTGTTAACTTCCGGGCCCGGGCATCAGCAGGCTCGGACTTGGCCGCTGTGGGTATGAGCGCGCCTAAGCCTTTACCCAGACCACGCTTTGCGGGGTTACTCACCGGTAGCACCTCCCCCCTTAACGGTGGACAGACGGTGAATTTTATACCGGTATGTCATATTTTGTACCTTTATTTCTGGGGATAAGTTTGTGGATATCACTTGATCGCCGCGAATTCCTCGGCTGCCTCTCGGTAACACAGGGCCCCGGCGGAGGACGGGTCATAAGTCAGAACTGTTTGGGAGTAGGACGGTGCCTCGGAGAGTCGAACCGACCGTGGGATGACGGTAGCTAGCACCCGAGTGCCAAAGTGGCTACGCACTTCGTCGGCCACCTGGGAGGCCAATCTGGTGCGACCGTCATACATTGTCAGCAAGATGGCACTGACCTCAAGAGCTGGGTTCAGGTTGGCGCGGACCAGCTCAATAGTCCGCAGTAGTTGGGATAACCCCTCCAGGGCGTAGTACTCGCACTGGATCGGTAGGAGTACCTCCTGGGCCGCAACCAAGCCATTAAGGGTCAACAGCCCAAGGGATGGTGGGCAGTCGATGAGGACGTAATCTAGGTGCTGGCCCGCGGTGCCTAGGTAGGTGCCCAGGGCTCTGGTCAAGGCGAATTCGCGGCCTTCGGCGGTTACCAACTCGATCTCGGCCCCGGCCAAATCAACGGTGGCCGGCACCCCGAATAGCCCAGGAATATCCGGGCAGGGCACCGTGGCCGCGGCCAAGTCAGCCTCCCCACTCAGGACCTCGTAGATGCTCAGCACCCCTTCGGCATGGGAAATCCCCAGGGCGGTTGAGGCATTGCCCTGTGGATCTAAATCGATCACCAGCACTTGATGGCCGGCCTGGGCTAGGGCAGCTGCCATATTGACCGTGGTTGTGGTTTTACCCACTCCGCCTTTTTGGTTGGCAATCGTGATAACTCGGGTCACTCGGGCCAGCCCACTCCACTGGAGGTAATGGGTGTTTCACGTGAAACATCAAGGGCCGCTGGGGGGTTGGGCCAACCCAAGCCAACTTCTTCCGGCGGCGGATCACCGGGGGCTGACGACATCGGGGGCACAGGCGTCATTGTGCCGCACCGCGGGTAGCGAGCACCACGGTGGTCAGTGGCTCCACCACGCCCTGGCCACAAACCACAATTCTTAGATCAGTAATACCAAGTTCTGTGGCCACCGGGCCGGCCTCGGCTACCTCGGTGGCGACCGAGCTGCCCTTTAGGGCAACCATCGTGCCGCCCGGGCGCAACAGTGGAACCGTCCAACCTAGGAGTTTGACCAGTGGTGCCACCGCCCGGGCTGTCACGACATCAACTCCAGCCCAGTCGCCTTGCTTTGCAAGATCCTCTGCCCGCACCCGGGTCACCGTGACCGCAGACCTAAGGTTCAATCTGTCGACAACCGTGGTGAGGAAGTTTGCTCGCCGAAGTAACGGCTCGATCAAAACCAGTTTTAGATCCGGCCGAGCAAGTGCCCACACCAAACCCGGCAGTCCCGCGCCGGACCCAACATCGGCCACCACGGCCCCCGATAACAGCAAGTTTTCGGCTGGATCAGCCACCACCGCGCAATTTAGGAGGTGGCGCGACCAAATTCGGGGAACTTCCCTCGGGCCGATTAACCCTTGCTCTACCCCATCGCTCGCTAAAACCTCCGCAAAGGCAACCAAACCTGGATAGCTGGGTTGCAGCCACTCAGGCAGTGAGTTGGCGGGCGGATGTTCCACGTGAAACGGCCATTAACCCAAGTTGGGTTGGTTGGCCATGATGACCACGTATCGCTTGGGGTCCTCACCCTCAGATGCACTGATGAAACCAGCCTCGGCAACCGCGTCATGGACCACCTTGCGTTCAAATGCGGTCATCGGCGCCATCTGTACTGGCTCACCTGACTTGCGGGCCTCCTCGATCGCGACCTTCGCTACTTCGACCAAGGCGGCCCTGCGCGCCGCCCGATGCCCGCCAATGTCTAGCATCAACCGCGAGCGTTCACCGGTCTCCCGGGCGGCGGCCAGTCTGGTCAACTCCTGCAGGGCATCTAGTACTTCACCGTCGTCGCCGACTAGCAGGTGGAGATCACCGGCCTTGACCTCAACGACAGAAACCATCGCTCGGTTGCCCTCAACGTCAATATCAATATCACCGTCCAAGTCGGTAATATCAAGGAGTGCCTCGAGGTAATCCGCGGCCGCATCGCCTTCACTTTCCAGGAGGCGTTGACCCGATAATTTGCCCGCACCCTCCTCGGAGTCTGGCTCGCTATCGATTTCGGCAACCACTACTTCTTCATCCAACATGATCTCGGTGCTATCGCTCATAGTTTTCTCCTACTGCTTGCCCTTGCGCTTGCTGCGCGAAGCTTTTTTAGGTTGCACCCGCGGGGTGGGGTTTTCCGACGCTTCGTCGGGATCGGGGATCGTCTCGATAGCCGGTGCTTTGCCTTTGGCTTTCGCCGCCTTGCGGGCCTCCAACGCCTCAAAGGCTGGAGTACCCGGCTGCGGGCTATTACGAATCACATAGAACTGCTGCCCCATCGACCAAAGGTTTGTGGTGAACCAGTAGATGAGCACCCCGATCGGGAAGTTGATCCCACCGATCGCAAACATCAACGGGAACAAATACAGCATGATTTTCTGCTGCTTGACCATCGGGTTATCCGGCGCGCTGTTCTTAACAATTAACTGCCGCTGCGTTAGGAACGTTGTTGTCGTCATCAAAATAATCAGGATGAACGCCACAACGCGCGTGTTAATCGGCATGAACCCGTCAGCGGCAACTTCATCCGCACCCATGAAAGTGCCATAAAGAGGAGCACCAAAAATTGACGCTCCGTGCGCCTCCTCTAGCAGATACGCATACTGCGGCCAAGTGAAGACTCCTTCGGGCACCCGCATCGCGATACCCTGCAAAACACTAAATAACGCAAAGAAAATTGGGGCTTGGAGGAGGATCGGCAAACACGAGGCTAATGGGTTAGTGCCGGTCTCTTTATAAAGCTTCATCATCTCTTGCGACTGCTTTTCGCGATCGCCCGCGTACTTTTTTTGGATCTCTTTCATCTGCGGTTGGATGATCTGCAGGTTGCGCTGCGACTTGATCTGCTTTACGAACAACGGGATCAATAGAATTCGGATGACGATGACGAGCCCGACGATCGATAGTGCCCAGGTCCACCCACTTGCTGGATCCATAAAGATGCTGAGCAGTTGATGGAACTGCACCAAGATCCAGCTAACACCGGTGCGTAGCCAATCAAGAATGAACATGGGCTGTGTTCACGTCCTTACGTTTGCGTTCGCGAAGCCGGCGGGCCGGCTGCAACATCGGTTGGTTGCGGGGTTGAACGCGGGCGACCATCAGGAAGTATCTCTGGTCGCCATTTCCCTGCTGACGGTACCGGGTCTAATCCGCCATCGCTAAAGGGATTGCATCTAAGCAGCCGCCAAATCGCCAGCCCGGTGCCTTTAAGTGACCCGTGGGTGCGGATCGCCCCAAAACCGTATGCGGAGCAACTTGGGTGGTAGCGACAACTCGGGGGCAGAATCGGCGAGATAGCGATTTGGTAGGCCCTGATCAAAGTCAATTCGAACCACATAATTGGCCAACCCGCCGAGTGATCCCAGAGCCACAGTAATCCCCGTCCTAACCCCTGGATCCACTGCTTAAACCCGATCACTTAGCCGCCGCCCTTACTAGCACGGCGTTGACAACGGATTCGAGTTCGGCTTGTAGCGCCGGCCCCGGGGCCTGCGCGGCGGCCGGCAGTGCCCGGATCACGAGCCGGGAGCCCGGTGGCAACTCGGGCAGGAGCACCCGGCACCCGGCCCTTAGTCGCCTAGTTAGCCGGTGCCGGACAACAGAACCACCGACGGCCGAACTAACGGTGAAGCCCACCTTGGCTGGGCCGGTGGCCCCCGGTGGGAGGTGGAAATGCGCCACTAACAGTGCTTTGGCCGCCCGAGTGCCCTTACGGGTTGTGCTCGTGAATTCGGCTGAGGCCCGCAGGCGGTTGGCGGCAGTCAGCATGACCGGCCCAAATTAGCCTTAGGCGGAGAGGCGCGTGCGACCCTTGGCCCGACGGGCTGCCAAGATGCCGCGGCCCGCGCGGGTGCGCATCCGAAGGCGAAAACCATGCGTCTTAGCCCGACGCCGGGTGTTCGGCTGGAAAGTGCGCTTCATGAAATACTCCTGATGACTGGGAAGAGTGCCTGCTGAGCGTACGGACCCACCTGCCAGTGCGTCAAACCGGGGTCGCTTTGACCGAGCTGGCCCTTACCGCCACCCGCCCCTAAGCCGCAGTTAAGCCGCCAAGAACTTTGATTAGTCCCAGGTGTTGTGCTCCGGGCGGTCATTGGCTAGGTTAGGCCCTTCGCGGTAAGAAAAGCGTCCACATCTGTGGATAAACATGTGGACAGTTTGCTGATAACGGATAGGAACCACCATGGCGCAATTGATTGACTCCACCACCTCAGACCTCACGGCGATCTGGGCGCAGACTTTGGCCTCCCTCGCCGATGGCGTATTAACCCCACAGCAGCGCGCTTTTGTGGCCCTCACCAAGCCATTGGGTTTAGTTGAGGATACGGCGTTAATTGCGGCTCCCAATGAGTTCACCAAGGACGTTCTTGAAACCCGCCTCAAGCCAATGGTGGTGCAGGCTTTATCACAGACATTGGGTCGTGAAGTCCGGTTAGCCGTGACAGTTGACCCGACAATCGCCCCAAACCTTGACGATCTGGTCACCGATGAAGTTGCTGACGCTACCTACGCGGACGAACTCGATGTCCTGCCGGAAGTCTCGCAGCGCCAAGATGATCGCCCAGGTACCGGTTCACCGGGTACCCGCGCCGAGGATGCCCGACTTAACTCCAAGTACACCTTTGACACGTTTGTTATCGGGTCGAGTAACCGCTTCGCGCATGCTGCAGCTGTTGCCGTGGCCGAGCAACCAGCACGCGCGTATAACCCACTTTTCATCTACGGCGGCTCTGGATTGGGTAAGACACATTTACTCCATGCCATCGGCCACTACACGCGTACCCTCTATAAGGGCACCCGTGTTCGCTATGTGAGTTCGGAAGAGTTCACTAACGAATTCATTAACAGCATCCGCGACGACAAGGCGGCCAACTTTCAGCGGCGATACCGCGATGTGGATGTTTTGCTGGTTGATGACATTCAGTTCCTGAGCGGAAAAGTGCAGACGCAGGAAGAGTTTTTCCATACTTTCAATACCTTGCATAACGCAAACAAGCAAATTGTTGTGACATCTGATCTGCCACCAAAACAGCTTCAAGATTTCGAAGATCGGATGCGCTCCAGGTTCGAATGGGGCCTGATAACTGATGTGCAACCTCCCGACCTCGAGACCCGCATTGCAATCCTCCGTAAGAAAAGCGTGCAAGAGCGATTGGTAGCACCGCCCGAGGTTCTTGAATACATCGCATCAAAAATCTCTACAAATATCCGAGAGCTTGAAGGCGCCCTAATTCGGGTCACCGCATTTGCCTCCTTGAACCGGCAACCAGTTGACCTCGCAATTACTGAGGTGGTGTTAAAGGATCTATTCCCATCAGAGACCGGCCCGGAAATTACCGCCGCACAAATTATGGCGGCCGCAGCGACTTACTTCGGTGTCACTATTGATGATCTATGCGGATCTAGTCGCTCCCGGGTGCTGGTTACCGCTCGCCAGATCGCCATGTACTTGTGCCGGGAATTAACGGATTTATCGCTACCGAAAATCGGCCAGGCATTTGGCGGACGCGATCACACCACCGTGATGCATGCCGACCGTAAAATCCGCCACTTAATGGCAGAGCGCCGCAGTTTATTCAATCAGGTTACGGACCTGACAAGCAGAATAAAGTCGCAACCGCGCTCGATGTAACAAGGCTTTCCTTACCAGCCGCTCACCCTCATAGGTGAACTTTTGTCACATCTGTATTGTTCATCCCCACGTTACCCACACCTGTGGATGGTTGTTGTGGATATCACTGTGGATAACTGGCCCAGAATGTCCGTTTTGGCGCCCTGTCCCCACTAGTGGACAGCCTGTGGATAAATAGCTTTTTGGAACTGGATCCCTTTCTTAACTTGGGGACAACATTGGAGCAAATGTTCCTTCCCCTGTCAGTTCCTGAAACTTATCCACTCCCGTCCACAACTAAAGCCATTTGGCCCTCAGGCCATCCACAGCCTGCATCCAGCCGACCGCGGGTGAAAGTCGGTTTTCCCCAGTTTCCACAGCACCTACTACTACGACTACTTATAACTTAATTGGAATTACAAACCATCATTACCTCAAGGCCGGTGGATAACCCAACCAGGAGTGCAGTGCCCACAGGGATGCACCTTCCACTAGTGATCTGCCCCTGCGCCTGACACACTGGGCCCCTGCACCCATGGATTAGTTGATCCTGGTGGCTTAACTGCTGGTGTCTGATCTGGAGGAGATCGTGAAGTTTCGGGTAGAGCGTGATGTCCTCGCGGATGCGGTTGCTTGGGCAGCGCGGACTTTGCCAGCCCGCCCGGCGTTACCGGTCCTAGCGGGGCTAGTTCTAACTGCCGAAGGTGACGCACTAACACTGAGTAGTTTTGACTATGAAGTTTCTGCTCGAGTTGAAATCCCTGTTGCCGTAACCACTTCAGGCACCACTTTGGTTTCTGGCCGACTTCTGGCAGACATCGCGCGCTCCCTACCCGCGCAACCAGTGGTAATTGAAAGCGAAGGCACCCGCATCGTTATAACCTGCGGAAGATCAACATTTACCTTGCCAACATTGCCGGTTGAGGATTATCCGCAATTACCTGCCATGCCAGCCACCTCAGGCACGGTCGAAGGCTCACTATTTGCAGCCGCGGTGGCACAGGTGGCAATTGCCGCTGGGCGCGATGACACCTTGCCGACACTAACCGGCATTCGGGTTGAAATTGAAGGCGGCAACATTGTGTTGGCGGCCACAGATAGATACCGGCTAGCGGTACGCGAATTCACCTGGCAGCCAGATTCACCGAAGATCTCAACAAACGCACTTATCCCAGCGCGCACACTGGCCGACACCGCAAAAGCACTTGCCTCGGTTGACCAAGTGTTCATTGCCTTAGGTGATGGCGGTGCCGGCGAGGGTTTGATTGGTTTCGAAGGCAATGGTCGACGCACTACCACCAGGCTCCTTGATGGGGAGTTCCCGAAGTATCGAACACTACTCCCGAGCGAAGCTGCCACGATCGCACTCGTCGACACTTCAGAACTCGCCGATGCGGTAAAGCGTGTCTCCTTGGTTGCCGAGCGCAACACACCAGTCAGGTTGGCATTCGAGGGCGCTGAGGTGGTCTTGCGTGCAGGCACCGGTGATGACGCGCAGGCAAGTGAGGCTGTCGCGTGCAATATCGAAGGTGATGGCTTAGAGATCGCATTCAACCCGACCTACCTGCTTGATGGCTTGGCTTCGGTGGATCGATCGATAGCGCGATTCTCATTTACCCAAGCGACCAGGCCGGCGGTTTTGACCGGGTTAGCCGAGGCCAGCGACAAACCAAGCGATGAGTACCGCTACTTACTTATGCCGGTACGTTTGACTGGCTGATCGTGTGGGTGCGGTCACTAAGTCTTACCGATCTGCGCTCTTATGAGCAGGTGGATTGCGCACTAGAACGTGGGGTTACCACTTTCGTTGGGCGTAATGGGCAGGGCAAAACCAACTTAGTCGAGGCCATTTGCTATCTAGCGACGTTGGGTAGCCATCGGGTCGCCACCGATGCCCCATTAGTACGCACCGGCGCCACCCAAGGGTTCATTCGCTGTGAAGTGGTAAATGATGATCGGGTCATCATGATTGAACTTGCGATCAGCCCAGGGTCTGCAAATAAAGCAAGGGTTAATCGAACACCCGTACCTAAAGTTCGTGATGTTCTCGGACTACTACGAACCGTGCTGTTTGCGCCCGAGGACCTAGCCCTCGTTAAAGGCGATCCGAGTGACCGGCGTAAATTCATTGACGACCTATTAGTTCAACGTACCCCGCGGCTTGCTGGCACCCGCAGTGATTACGAAAGAACGCTCAAGCAACGCAACGCACTACTGAAATCAGCGAGTATCGCGAGGCGAACTGCGGGCACGGAAATGCTGCGGACATTAGAAGTCTGGGACGAGCAACTCGCGGCAAGTGGGTCTGAGTTGGTAGCTGCTCGTGTCTCATTACTCGCTGACATACTCGGTCTGGCTCGCGAGAAATATGCTTTCATTTCAGGTGACGACAACACCCTGCTAGGTCTGACCTACGTCTCATCACTTGGTGCCGATGCACCTGCTGATGGATCTGCCGACGCACCCACCGACCAAGTAGCGGCGGCTGATCGCGAGGGCTGGCGGTTGGCTATCTTGGAAGCAATCAAGAACAAGCGCGGGGACGAACTTGATCGAGGCCTGACCTTAATCGGGCCACATCGCGATGACATCCTGCTAACACTTGGTCAGATGCCGGCGAAAGGCTACGCATCGCACGGTGAATCCTGGTCGATAGCGTTGGCGTTGCGTCTAGCTGCATTTGAATTGTTACGAGCCGATGGGGTCGACCCCGTGTTGATACTTGATGATGTATTTGCCGAGTTGGACGCCTCACGGCGGCAACGCCTTGCCGAGCAAGTCGGCACCGCCACCCAAGTAATCATCACAGCCGCGGTGGATATGGATATCCCCGACTCACTACATGGTGTCAGGTTCACCGTAAGCGCGGGCACGGTCACCTTGCAGGACTCCACATGAGCCCAACCGACGACCAACCACCTGCCAACACACCATCAGATGCTGCCGCGGCAGCTCTACGCCGCGCCACGGCCGGCACCGGCACTAAATCTAAAAAGACGACAACCAAGAAGCAGCGGACCAACTACCAGGGGCGAGACCCGCAACTACTTGGCGCCGCCGTTGATGATTTCTTGGTCGAAAAGGGTTGGGAGCACACCAGTACCGCCGCTGCGCTACTGGCCAACTGGGAGCAGATTGCCGGGCCGGATCTCGCCAGCCATGTGGTGCCCGAGTCCTTCGTGGACGGTGAGCTGGCGTTAAGGGCCGAGTCCACCTCGTGGGCCACCCAGGTGCGCCTATTACTGCCCCACCTAAGAACGGCTATTACCGAGGCGGTGGGGTCCGGGGTGGTCAAGAACATCACCGTCGTTGGCCCAACCGCCCCAAGTTGGGTTGCCGGTCCTCGCCGGGTGAAGGGCCGAGGCCCCCGCGACACATACGGCTAAATGCCACCTGAGCACTATCTCAAGCCAAAAACCCCTTTAAACCGGATACCACCTTGGCGACAGGGGGTCAAATGCGGTTACAGGGCCTTCAGGGGCCGTGCCGAGCACCTGACTGTCGGAAATACCCACTAGAATGTCGGTACTCCGAAGTACCAAATTCCTTGCTTGGCGACTACCTGCTTGGCCCCGGTTAACCACAGAGATTTGCTTGTAAAAGGAGGCTTGACCCCCGTGTCCTATGACGCCAGCGCGATCACCGTCTTGGAAGGCTTAGACGCCGTTCGCAAGCGCCCCGGCATGTACATCGGATCCACCGGCGAACGCGGCCTCCACCACCTCGTTTATGAAGTCGTCGACAACTCGGTTGACGAAGCCCTAGCCGGCTATGCCACCACGATTGCCGTGACCTTGCTAGCCAACGGTGGGGTCCAGGTAATCGACGACGGCCGCGGGATCCCAGTGGATGAGCACCCAATTGAGAAGAAGCCGGCGGTCGAGGTGGTCCTTACCGTCCTGCACGCCGGTGGAAAGTTCGGCGGTTCGGGTTACTCGGTCTCAGGTGGGCTGCACGGGGTCGGGGTTTCGGTCGTCAATGCCTTGTCGAATCGGCTCGATGTCGAAGTCCGACGTGATGGGTTTACCCATCGCCAGTCTTATGACCACGGTGTCCCGATGGCGCCCCTGGCCAAAGGTGAGGCGGTTAGCACCAGTGGCACCACCGTCACTTTCTGGGCCGACGCTGAAATCTTCGAGACCACGAACTACAACTTCACGACTTTATCGCGCCGATTCCAAGAGATGGCGTTCTTAAATAGAGGGCTGACCATCTCCCTAACCGATGAGCGAACAGTAGTTGTCAGTGATACCGATGACGACGACAACGTTGAGCAAGTGCGAAGCGTCAGTTACTGCTATGAGGGCGGTATTGCCGACTTCGTCCGACA
Organism: uncultured Actinomycetes bacterium; assembly: GCA_903960135.1. Classification (GTDB taxonomy): domain Bacteria; phylum Actinomycetota; class Actinomycetes; order S36-B12; family S36-B12. The sequence goes on from CAJBZP010000016.1 coordinate 35,155, forward strand.
CATTAACGCCAGCAAAGGCGTGGCAAATCCCAGTGTTATCTACATCGAAACTGAAACCGAAGACAAGCGCATGAGCGCTGAAATCGCGATGCAGTGGAACACGACCTATAGCGAGTCGGTCTATACCTTCGCTAACACGATCAACACCACCGAAGGTGGCACCCACGAAGAAGGCTTCCGCGCCGCGATGACATCCCTAGTGAACAAATTCGCGCGCGAGTGGGGCATCTTGAAAGAAAAGGACATCAACCTCAGCGGCGAAGACATCCGCGAAGGCCTCACGGCGATCGTCAGCGTCAAACTCCTAGAGCCACAATTCGAGGGCCAAACCAAGGGCAAACTCGGTAATACCGAGATGAAAGCTTTTGTCCAAAAAGTCGTGAACGACCAACTCGGTGCCTGGTTTGAAAAGAATCCCGCCGAGGGCAAAGAGATCGCCCGTAAGTCGGTTAATGCGGCAACCGCCCGAATCGCAGCCCGCAAGGCCCGTGACCTCGCCCGCAACCGCAAGGGGCTACTAGGTGGCGCCGGGATGCCCGGCAAGCTAATTGATTGCTCCAGCCGTGAGCCGGAGGATTGCGAGGTTTACATCGTCGAGGGCGACTCCGCCGGTGGCTCGGCTCGTCAAGGCCGCGACCCGAAAACCCAAGCAATCTTGCCGATCCGCGGCAAGATCCTCAACGTTGAGAAAGCGCGAATCGACAAAGTACTTCAGAACACCGAAGTGCAGGCGCTGGTGTCGGCCTTCGGTACCGGTGTGCAAGATGATTTCGACATCAACCGGTTGCGCTACCACAAAGTGGTATTGATGGCCGACGCCGATGTCGACGGTCAGCACATTCGCACCCTGCTCCTAACCTTGTTGTTCAGATTTATGCGACCACTGGTTGAGCAGGGCTATGTTTTCTTGGCGCAGCCGCCGCTCTACAAAATCAAGTGGTCACGCGAGGTTGCCGACTTCGCATACTCAGATCGTGAGCGCGATGCACTGATGGAAGCCGGCTTCGCCGCCGGCCGCCGGCTACCCAAAGAAGAAGCGGTCCAGCGCTATAAGGGCCTTGGCGAGATGAACGCCGACGAACTATGGGAGACAACAATGGATCCCGCTAGGCGGATCCTGCTTCGTGTCACGATCGACGACGCCGCTCAAGCCGACGAAATGTTCAGTGTGCTGATGGGTGAAGACGTTGAATCACGCCGCAACTTCATTCAACAAAATGCTCGCGACGTCCGTTTCCTCGACATCTAATTGACCTGTTTTTCACTGAACTAACAACGGAGATATTTCGTGGCTGACGAGATCGACATCGTAGAAGACGTAGACCCGGGTCAACATGGGCGTATTGAACCCGTCGACCTCCAAACCGAGATGCAGCGGTCGTACCTCGACTACTCCATGTCGGTGATCGTCTCGCGCGCCCTGCCAGATGTCCGCGACGGTTTGAAACCGGTGCACCGCCGCGTGCTCTACGCGATGTACGACGGCGGCTACCGCCCGGATCGTAACTTCTCCAAATCCGCCCGCGTGGTCGGCGACGTCATGGGCAGTTACCACCCCCATGGCGATAGCGCGATTTATGACGCCTTGGTGCGCCTGGCCCAGCCGTGGTCACTGCGCTACCCACTTGTCCAAGGCCAGGGCAACTTCGGGTCGCCAGGTAATGACCCGCCCGCTGCCCAGCGTTATACCGAGTGCCGCATGGCCCCACTGGCCATGGAGATGGTGCGCGATATTGACGAGGAGACCGTTGATTTCGGCCCGAACTACGACGGCCGCACCCAAGAGCCACTGGTGCTGCCCGCGCGCTTTCCCAACTTGTTGGTAAATGGCAGCGCGGGTATCGCGGTCGGTATGGCCACCAATATCCCACCGCACAACCTGCGTGAAATTGCGGCCGGTGCCCAGTGGCTACTCGAGCACCCGATGGCAGAGCGCGAGGAGCGCCAAGCTGCGCTGGTGGAGATCGTTAAAGGCCCCGATTTTCCAACCGGTGCGCTAATTGTTGGCCGTAAGGGCATTGATGATGCATACCGCACGGGGCGTGGATCAATCACGATGCGAGCGGTTGTCACGGTTGATGAAGACTCACGCGGTCGGCAGATTCTGATTGTTACTGAGCTGCCTTATCAAGTGAATCCGGACAACCTCCTACTTCGCGTCGCCGAACTAGTTGGCGAAGGCAAGCTCACCGGTATCGCCGACGTCCGTGATGATTCGTCCTCCCGTACCGGCATGCGGTTGATCTTTGAGTTGAAACGCGATGCGGTCGCGCAGGTGGTTTTGAACCAACTCTTCAAGCACACCCAACTTCAAGACAACTTCGGCGCCAATATGTTGGCCCTCGTTGACGGTGTGCCGCGCACCTTGACCCTTGAGCAATTCATTAGGCATTGGATCACCCACCAGATAGAGGTCATCCAGCGGCGCACGCGTTATCGCCTACGCAAGGCAGAAGAACGTGCGCATATTCTGCGGGGCTACCTAAAGGCACTCGATGCAATTGATGAGGTCATTGCGCTCATTCGCGCCTCGTCCACGGTGGATGA